>CAXUCK010000323.1:0-2004 GCA_964249375.1 uncultured Acidobacteriaceae bacterium | reverse complement strand
GTCTTATCTCCGTCGCGTCGAACGCCGTTCCGCAGCAAATGGCCCACATGGTCGAAGCCGCCCTCACCGACAACTGGGTCGCCGCCCGCCGCATCAACCGCCAATACTTCCGCCTGATGCAGGCCCTTTTCACCGAACCCAGCCCGGCACCCATCAAAGCCGCGCTCACGCTGCTCGGCCGCGGCCACGAAAACCTCCGCCTGCCCATGGTCCCCGTCACCACGCCCACGCGCCGCCTGCTCGAACGCATTCTCGGCGAACTAGGCCTGCTTTTCGATCAACCCCACCGCGACGATGCGAAACTTCGGATGTTCTAACTCTGTATGCCACGTCGCATAAGGTGTCATCTCGACCGAAGCGAGACGGCTTCATCGTCTCGCGAAGTGAAGAGACCCGCAGTTCTATCGGCTTCGGCGCAGCATCGTTAAGAAGATCTTTAACTCCTCCAAGCTGAATGTAGCTCCCAATTTTCAGGCTGAACGCCCGACCCAGAACGACCTGGGGCGAGGCCCCAGATCAAGGGCGAACCCAAAGAGGCCTGAAAGCCCGACGCAATAGTCAGGGCTGTACTTGTAAGGACGCTATAAGGCAAGTCCTGATTAGAAAGAGCAGCCCACCGGCAACGGATCAGCTTCCCGTCTCCGCCCAGTTCTCCACCTTCAGCCCCGGCACACGCCCAAACTCTCGCACATTGTTGGTCACCAAGGTCAATCCCAAACTTCGTGCATGCGCAGCGATAAAGAGATCATTTGCCCCAATCATCCGGCCTGATCTTTTTAGTGCTGCACGAATCTCGGCATAGTGTGCCGCCGCCTCATCCGGAAATTTAAGTATGAGAACGTATCCCAGGAATCTTTCTAATTCGAACCGATACCGCATGGACCCGTCACGAAGAGCAAGGCCATACAACAACTCCGCTTTGGTAACGACGGAAATGCACACCGCCTGAAGCGACACCTGCTCCAGTCGTTGCTGGACATTGACATGAGACACTTTGACCACATAAGAGCAGATGTCTGTGTCGAGCATGTACTGCGTTACCACAGCTCCCGTTCCTGTACGGGTAACTCCTCCACATCATCCATAAAATCAGCAGGAACCGGAGTCGCAGTAGCGAAATACTCCGCCCACGTTTTCACACGCGGAGTAAGGATCACGTCCTCCCCCTCCTTGCGAATGTTCACCTCGGAGGTCGAAAATTGAAAGTCCTTCGGAATCCGCACTGCTTGACTTCGGTTGTTCTGAAACACCTTCGCTATACGTTGCATATCGCACCTCCCGCCATCCATCACAAGGATATGCCATCAACAAGCAAGTAGAAAGCTACAATCAGCCCTGCATGACCACCGAAAATCTCCAACGATCCATCGAAGACCTCTTTGCTCAAGGCCCCGAAACCGCCAACAACGCCGAAGCCCTCCCCGCCTTCCACCAGCTCCGGGACGCCCTCGAAGCCGGCACCGTACGCTCCGCCGAGCCTGACCCCACACAGCCCACTGGCTGGCGCGTCAACGCTTGGGTCAAGCGCGGCATCCTGCTCGGCTTCCGCCTCGGTGCGCTCGCAAGCATGAACGGCTGCGAGGCCGCTGGTCCCTCAGCGCTCAGCTTCGTCGATAAAGCTACCTACCCCGCCCGCCATTTCACCCCCGAGCAGGGCATCCGGCGCGTCCCCGGCGGCAGAGCTGTCCGCGGGGGCGCGCATCTCGCCAAAGGCGTGGTCATGATGCCTCCTGCCTACGTCGGTGAAGGCACAATGATCGATTCACACGCCCTGGTCGGCTCCTGTGCCCAGATCGGCGCCCGCGTGCACCTCAGCGCCGCCGCCCAAATCGGCGGCGTGCTCGAACCCATCAATGCCTCCCCGGTCATCATCGAGGACGACGTCCTCGTCGGAGGCAATACCGGCGTCTACGAGGGCACGATCGTCCGCGCAAAAGCCGTCCTCGCCGCCGGCGTCGTCCTCACCCGCGGCACCCCCGTCTTCGATCTCCCCAACAACCGCAT
>CAXUCK010000322.1:0-2004 GCA_964249375.1 uncultured Acidobacteriaceae bacterium | reverse complement strand
CCCGCGTCCATCGCAGGACGCTCGCGTCTTGATCTAGTGTAAGCCGCTCCGTGGACGGCATCAAGCTCGCCCAGCGAAACGGCACTGTTCGATTCGATGCCTGGGACAACGCGCACGATGCAACTCGCGGGCGCAAAGCAGCACGTGACCTAAGATGGCATCCTAAGATGGAGAGGTGAACCGCAGTTGTTCGTGTTCCTTGCACGCGCCTTCATCCAGACCTTCGGCATCACGCAGCCGACGCCGGAGCGCGAGCGGCGAGTGGCGGGGATGCTAGTCGCCCTGATGTTGCTGGTGGTTGGTGTGGTCGCGGGAATGGCCCTTCTGCTGCGCACCTGGTTCCTGTACCGGTAGGGCGCGGACCGTACTCGGCGGATGACCCACTTTTGTGATAGCGAAGCGCTCGCTCGCGGGCGTATGATCCGCAGCGGCAAGGAATGGCCCACTTCAGAGCCCAACTTGCCTGGAGAATGTGTCATGACGCTTGCTGCTGCTGTGTCCGCTGTTCCTGTGCTGTTGGTGATCTGGGCCGTGGTGATCGCGTGTTTTGTGGGTCTGCTCACGTATCGCGGGCAGCTGACCCGGTACGAGAATGAGCAGCTGTACCTTTCCGAGACCGACATTACGGTCGAGGAGGAGCAGCGCAACGTAAAGATTGTGCGGCGAATCGAGCAGATTGCGCCGCTTGTGCGTGTTCTGGCTGGTGCAGCGGCGCTGGTCACGGTGGGTATTGTCGGCATCTGGGTTGCCGATGCCTGGCGGACGATCTCGTAGGGCAAACACAAAGCCGACATCGGTTCAGCGCTCGCTGTCGAGGTGGGTCATGGCGACCTTGTCGTAGCGGGTTCCCTGGACGGAGCCGACGGGAATGGCCTGCTCGGCGCGGGCGTGGTCTTCCGGGGTTAGATCGAGCGAGAGGGCGCCGACGACATTGTTCCACTGCGCGACCTTGCGGGAGCCGAGCACGGGAAGGATGTGCTGGCCTCGGGAGAGCACCCAGGCGACGGCGACCTGGACGAGCGTAGCGTGGTGCTCATCGGCTACGGCCTGGAGCTGGGCGATGAGGGTCTGGTTGGCGGCGAGGTTGGACGGAGCGTAACGCGGAAGGAAGCGGCGGAAGTCGGATTTCCCAGCTGGGACGGAGTTGGTGAGCAGGCCGCGGGAGAGGACGCCGTAAGCGGTGACGCCGATGCCGAGCCCGTCGAGGGCGGGAAGGACCTTGTCTTCCATGCCGCGGGTCGCGAGTGAATACTCCAGCTGAACGTCACAGATGGGCGTGACGGCGTTCGCGCGACGGGTGGTCTCGGGGCCGACCTCGCTGAGGCCGGCGTGGCGGACGTAACCCTGCCTGATCATGTCGGCGATGGCGCCGACTGTGTCCTCGATGGGAACGTGGTCGTCCAAGCGGGCTGGACGATAGATGTCGACGTACGAAACACCTAACCGAACGAGCGAGTAGGCGAGGCGGTCCTTGACAGAGGAGGGTCGGCCGTCGAAGGTCTGCCAGGCGCCTGAGGGCGTTCGCTGGGCGCCGAACTTGACCGACAGCACGACCTCCTCGCGGGCAGCGGGGCCGAGCTCGCGGAGGGCTCGGGCGATGAGGAGCTCGTTGTGGCCCATGCCGTAGAAGTCACCGGTGTCGAGGAGGAGCTTCTCGCCGGCGGCTTCGGCGGAGGCGATCGCGGCGTGAATGGTGCGAACGGATTCGGACTCGTCGGCTTCGCCGTACATGCCGCTCATGCCCATGCAGCCAAGGCCGAGGGCGAAGACGCGTGGTCCGGTTGCGCCGAGCTGGCGGGCTTGCGGTGTGGTGTTCATGGGGGCTCCTGCCTCGGTCGGATGCGGATGGCGCGCGGCATTCCAGGTGCGTGTCTGACTCCGTGGAAGATTCCGGGCGCGGTTTGGTGCGAGGCACAGGTGTGCTTCCCGACCACCCACTCTCTCCCTCCCCCCGGGGGTGGTGGTGGTTTGGCGGCTAAATCTTTCGAATGAGTAGGTTACGAG
>CAXUCK010000321.1:0-2022 GCA_964249375.1 uncultured Acidobacteriaceae bacterium | reverse complement strand
GCGGTGCGGGGCGAGCGTGCGCGTGGGGCGGAGGTTTGGTGTGTGTTTGACAACACGGCGCTGGGCGAGGCAGCAGGGGACGCGATGAAGTTGGCCCGGATGCTTGAAAGTTGATGGGATACAGCCACGTTCGCCGTACGGACGCTATCCGGCGACGGGAGGTTCGAAGAGGGGCCCGCGTCGGAGGCGGTCGTTCCATTTGGGAAGGTTGACCCCCACGATGAGGAGCCACAGAGCAGTGAGTAGCTCGCCGAGGAAAGCGGGGAGGAGAATCGCGGGGAAAAGCTTCTCAGCGAAGACGGGAAAGAGCAGAAGGGCGAAGCTGTTGACCAGGTAACAGACGCCGGCAATGGCCTGAAGGACGCCGAGGGTTTTAGGGAAGTAGCCAGATCGAAAAAGGAGATAGCCGGCGAGGAGGCAGGAGACACCGAAGAAGATGAGGCCGATGCCGAAGCCGTGCTCGTGGAGGTTGAGAGAGAGGGAGGCGAGATCGGCGCGCTGCTCGGGGGTGAAAGCGTGAAGCTGCAGGAAGAGGAGGACGGTGACAAGGTTGATTTTATTGGCGACGAGCACGGCGGTCTGCAGGAAGCTGAAGATGGCGGCGAGCAGGGACAGGTCGCGGCTGACCGGCCGGAGAAGGACGTAGAGGATGGCCATCAGCGGGAGATCGCAGAGGTGCATCACGATGTCACCGGCGATGCCGCAGCGGAAGAGGAGCTCTGACGCGAGGATGCGGTGGGCGGTGGCAAGTGCATCTCCGGGCACGATGAGCTTGGCGCGGACGACGACCTCGCCGAAGATGCCGAGGGCGATGATGATGAGGTATAGCAGGCCGCCGAGGCGGGCGTAGATCTGCGGGGAGATGATCCGGGTTCGGAGGCCGAGGTTTTCGCTGGTTGGGTTGGGGTCAGTCAAAAGTCCGTCCTTGGGGTCGCCGAGCCGGCGATGTTGGGTGTACGTCCGGTTGAGCCTACATGTTCCGTAAACGGCAGATTAGAGAGCGGCGTGACCTGGTTAAGATCCAGCGCAACTGGCTGATGTAGAACTGGGAAAGGCTGGTGCGCGGGCGAAATGACAATTCAAGAGCAGTTCGGGCAGATCGATATTTACGTGTTTGACCAGATTCTGCGGGGAAATCTGGCGGCGGGGATGCGGGTGGTGGACGCCGGGTGCGGGTATGGGCGGAACCTGGTGTGGCTGCTGCGCGAGGGCTGCGAGGTGTTTGCGATCGACGCGAACCCGGAAGGGGTGGCGCACGTGCGGGCGCTCTCGGAGGCGCTGGGGACGGGGCTGCCGGCGGAGAACTTTCAGGTGGCGATGATCGAGCGAATGCCGTTCGCGGATGGGCTGGCGGATGCGGTACTGTGCAACTCGGTGCTGCACTTTGCGCGCGACGAGGAGCAATTTCGGGCGATGCTGGGGGAGCTGGTGCGGGTGGCGCGGCCCGGTGGGCTGATCTTTTGCCGGCTGGGGTCGCGGATCGGCATGGACTTCGAGCGGCTGCCAGGTGGGCTGTTTCGCGTGGGTGATGGGTCGGAGTGGTTTCTGGTGGACGAAGAGATGCTGCTGGATCTGACAGACGAGATGGGGTGCGTGCTCGTGGATCCGCTGAAGACGACGGTGGTGCAGGACTTCCGGTGCATGACGACGTGGGTGATGCGGAAGGGGCGGTAGGGGTTACTTCCGGTTTGGCTGGCTCGCGGGCCGCGACCAGGGTGGCACGATGCGATCGGCGCGAGCGTAGCAGAGCTCCCGTCGACGAGATGCCGGACGTGCTGCTTTGGCGGGAGTCGAGAGGGGAGCGCTGCGTGCTAGACTCGGCTTTCTGCCGGGGCCTGGGCCCGGCGTGAGGATGAGGAGCGCGGATGCATCCGGATGTGGCGAAGCTGATCGAGCTGCAAAAGCTGGACGTGGAGTTGAAGGGGCTGCGGGAAGAGCGGGAGGCGGTGCCGCGTAATCTGGCGGCGGTGGCGGCGCGGCTGGCGGCGGGCCAGCGGCTGGCTGGGGAGACGCGGGCGCCGC
>CAXUCK010000320.1:1480-2032 GCA_964249375.1 uncultured Acidobacteriaceae bacterium | reverse complement strand
AGGTGTACTTGCCGGCACCGCGTGGGCCGGCGAGGATGAGGGAGTGCGGGAAGCGGCCCGCAGCGATCGCCGCGCGAAGGTCGTTCACGGTGCGCGCATTGCCGTGAAAGGCGGCAAAGGTTTCAGGGAGGGTCACGACATTAGGTTAGCTGAGGGGACAGCGACAAAGTCGCCGTAGAGCTGTGGGGCTCCTGCGGCGAAAAAACCCCGGGATCTCATGAACTGGGATCCCGGGGGTTCCTGCTCAACTGATGAGCGCCGCAGAAGCGGATCCCTGTGCTTCGCTACGAAATGATGATTTCCGGTTACGAACGGGCGCCCACACAGAGGAGAGGATTACCCCCTTGAGCCCTGCTAGGGACGGCGATGCAGCCGCATCTGCATGGGGTACTTGGGGCGGAGGGAGATCTTCGCCTGCGGGATGATAGTTTGGCCTGGAAGTAGCTGTAAATGCCAGCGTTGGGCGATGGTTGCGAGGGACAGAACGCCTTCCATCCAGGCAAAGCTTTCGCCGATACACTGGCGGCGGCCGGCACCAAAGGGGAAGTAGGT
>CAXUCK010000320.1:0-1470 GCA_964249375.1 uncultured Acidobacteriaceae bacterium | reverse complement strand
GAAGTAGGTGAAGCGGTGGCGGCCGGCCTTGGTTTCGGGGGTGTGACGCTCAGGGCGGAAGGTCTCGGGCGCGTCCCAAAACGTGGGGGAGCGCTGAATGACGTACTGGCTGAAGAAGAAGTTGGCACCCGGAGGGATGCGGTACTCGCCAAGCTGGACGGGGGCCGTTGACTTGCGGCCCATGGCCCAAGCCGGCGGAAAGAGCCGCATCGACTCGGCAAAAACCATCTCGGTATAACGGAGGTTGGGGAGGTCGGCGAGAGTGGCCGCGCGTCCGCCGAGGACCTGGTCGACTTCGGCGTACATCCGGTCGGCGGCTTCGGGATTTTCGCTGAGCAGGTACAAGGTCCAGGTAAGGGCATTCGCGACGGTCTCGTAGCCGGCGAGGAAGATGGTGAGGATTTCGTCGCGGACCTGGGTGTCGGTCATGCCGGTGCTGGAGCTTCCAGTGTCGTCTTCTTCGTAGTGGGAGGCGACGAGCATGGAGAGGAGGCCGCCTTTGGCTTCGAGCTCCTCGCGCGGGAGGGCGCGGCGGCTGGCGATCATCTTGTTGACGATGGCGTTGAGGCGCTCGCGCGAGCGGCGGAAGGTGCTGATGCCGGGCAGCGGCAGGTGCAGCAGGTGCTCGATCCCTGGAAACACGACGAGGAAGTTGTACATCCCCATGATGGTGTTGACCTCGTCGACCACGGAAAGGGCATCCGGGGTGACTTCGGTGTCGAAGAGGGTGCGGGCGACGATGCGGAGGGAGAGGCGCATCATCTGGTCGCCGATGTCGACGGTGGCGTTGTCTTTCCAGGAGCTGATCTGTTGCTCGGCGCTGCGCACGATTTCACCGGCGTACCCCGCGATACGCTGGCGATGGAAGGCCGGGGCGACGAGCTTGCGCTGCCTCATGTGGACGGGGTCATCGGAGGTGATAAGGCCTTCGCCGAGGAGGATTTTCATGCGCTGGAGGGTGCGCTCTTTGACGAACGAAGGGGCCTGGTTGATGAGGATCTCGCCAATCCAGTCGGGGTCGTTCACAAACACAATGAGCATGCCCAGGAAGCGGTAGTGGGCGATGCGACCGAAGGTCTTCTCGAGATGGGTGAACAGCGGGATTGGGTCGCCAAAGTTGAGCCAGGGGCGCCGGAGATAGCGGTAAAGGGGACGCCGGAGGCCGGGTGGAAGACGCCACTCGCCTTGAACACGGGCGCCAATGTAGTCGCTGGAAGCGGTGAGCATCTGGGCAATTAGACGGCGGGGGTGTCGCTGTCGGACCGGGTCGGAGTGTCTGGCGGAGCGAGTCGGTGCAGTACGGCGGAAAGGATCTGGGCGGCGATGCGCTCGATGGAAGCGTCCTCGCGAAAGGCGAGGACGCGTAAAGGATCGCGGGCGGCGAGGTGCTCGGACTGCGCATAGATGCGTTCGTAAAAGACGGCGCTTTCGCGCTTGAAGCGGTTTTCGTCTGTACCTTTGGTGCGGAGA
>CAXUCK010000319.1:0-2039 GCA_964249375.1 uncultured Acidobacteriaceae bacterium | reverse complement strand
GAGTTGGGGGTGTAGGGGGACGTTGCGGTGGATGCATCTGAGGGATGGCGCTGATGCCTCACTTCCGGGCAGTTCTTCGAGTCCATGCAGCACCTCCGATGTAGAAGATGGGCTGCAGGGCTGCGCGGGAGTGGAGCGCGTCGTGACTGATCAGCTCCGGGGGCAGGTATGTAAGATGGCGGCAGATTGTGGTCAAAGCTCAACTGGCTTTCCTCGAGGAATCGATGCCTTCGCCTTCGTCTTCAGAAAATATTGCCGCGCAGCTCCGGCCACGGAGGCGCGCGCGGTTCCGTTTCGGCCTACGTTGCCTGTTGCCGCTCGCCGTTCGCCTCTCGCTTTTCGCCGCTCTCACGGCGGCTTCGCCGCTGATGCTTGCACAGATCCGGGAGTTCCAAGCGACGGAGCGTTACCTGAATATTCCGATTGGCCGCCAAGCCAAGCTCCGCATTTTCACGATCAACGAAGGCGGTGACGTGAAGCGCACTGTTCCCCTGCAGCTGGCGGACGACGTCGTTGACTACTGGATTTATCTCGATATCGGCGAGTTCAAGGGCAAGACCATCACCGTCGTCGGCCCGGCGAGCCAACCCGCGCTCGATCGCATCTACCAGGGCGCCACGATTCGCGATGCGGCGACGATGTACCGCGAGGGGAATCGCCCGCAGTTTCACTTTACGGTGAAGCGCGGCTGGAGCAACGACGTGAACGGGCCCATCTTTTACCGCGGGCAGTACCACCTGTTCTGGCAGGCATTTCCGTTTGGCGTTCAGTGGGACACCGGCTTCATGTATTGGGGACACGCGACCAGCAAAGACCTTGTCCACTGGACGGAGCTAGCGCCGGCGCTGATGCTGGACCGCCTGGGCTCGCCCTGGTCGGGCTCGTCGCTCGTTGATCATCAGAACGCGGCCGGCTTCGGCAAAGATGCTCTGGTGCTGGTGTACACGGCCTATGACCGCGAGACAAAAAAGCAGGTGCAGGCGCTCGCCTACAGCACGGACAATGGCGTGACGTTTACGCGCTACGACGGCAATCCCATCCTCGATACGAACGAGGAGGTGGGCAGCAAGGACACCCGCGACCCGCACGTCTTCTGGTACGCGCCGACGCAGCAGTGGGTGATGGTTTTGTTTGAGAAGGATGGGCTGTCGATCTTCAATTCCGCCGACCTGAAGCACTGGACGCGCAAGAGCCACCTCAAGGGACTGTACGAGTGCCCGGACCTGTTCGAGCTGCCCGTCGACGGAGACGCACGCCACACGAAGTGGGTGATTCATGGCGGATCCTCGGCGTACTTCATCGGCAGGTTTGACGGGATGACGTTTACTCCGGAAACCGCCGAACTTCGCTACGCGGAGGGGAAAAATGCGAAGGGGTCAGATCTGCTGTATGCGGCGCAAACGTTTGCCGAGATGCCCGATGGTCGACGGATCCAAATGGCGTGGGGGCGCATCGTGGAACAGGACATGCCGTTTACGCAAATGATGCTGTTTCCGACTGAGTTCCGGCTGGTGAACACTCCCGGCGGACTCCGGATGGTTGCGAGTCCGATCCACGAGATCGATCTGCTTCACGCAAAACAACAAACCTGGAGTTCGCTTAATGCCAGCAACGTTGGGGCGAAGCTTGGAGGGATGGCACCGGGGCCGCTCGACGTCAGCATGGAGGTGACACTCCCAGCAGATGGCGCGCTCACGCTTACATACCAGGGCACCGAGCTCCTGACGCTGCACCGGACGGACTTGCCCGAGGGGCACGGCTCTGTGCGGGTTTTGATCTACAAGGACGACGAATAAATCTTTATAAACAGCGGCCGCCGGTACATCGTCCGCGAGCTTCCCGCGTCGGAGAGCCGCACCGGCCTCGGCTGCCGGCTCGAGGGTGCCGGGGCTACGCTCAATCGGCTCAGCGTTTACGAGCTCAAGTCCATGTGGCCCGGCGGCGTTTGATGCCGCATCGCACGAGCGCCTGCCCATCGGCGCTCGTGCGATGTGCGTCCGGTCAGGCGGTTTCGGGGTCGGCGGGGGTTAGGGTGAAGG
>CAXUCK010000318.1:0-2046 GCA_964249375.1 uncultured Acidobacteriaceae bacterium | reverse complement strand
ATACGGCACCGTGCGGAACCCAAACTCCTCCCCCAACTCGTGCAGCGTCTCAATGCCGCCCTCGGCCCGATAGCCAAACCGGAAGTTCTCGCCCTCATGCAGCTCCGCCGTCCGCAGCCTCCGGCACAGCACCTCACCCGCGAACTCGCGCGCCGACATGCGAGCCAACTCCTCGTCAAACTGGAGCACCACCACCGCATCGAGCCCCGTCCGCCCCAGCAATTCCAACTTCTCCGCCAGCGGCGTAATCAGCTTCGGCGCCGCCTCCGGCCGCAGCACCCGCACCGGATGCGGATCAAACGTCACCGCAACAGCCAACGTGCCCAACTCCCGCGCCCGCCGGACCGCCTGCTCAATCGTCCATCGGTGTCCGCAGTGCACGCCGTCAAAGTTGCCGATCGTCACCACGCACGGCCCGAACCCCTCCGGCACATACGCCAGCCCACGAAAAATGCGCATCATGCAATCTCGAACTTCAGCTGCAGCCCGTCATAAGCCACATGCATTCCGTCCGGCAGTGCAGCCTCGGTCGCCGCATGCTCCAGCCCGTGGCTGATATGCGTGAAGTACGCACGCTTCGGCTTCAGCTGCTCCACGAAACCGATCGACTTCTCAAGATGCGAGTGGCTCGGGTGCGGCTCATGCCGCAGCGCATCCAGGATCAGCACATCCAGCCCCTGCAGCAGCGGCAAACTCTCGGCCGGGATGTCGCTCATGTCCGTCAGGTACGCCGCCCGGCCAAACCGGTACCCCGTAATCACCTGCCTTCCATGCTGCACCGGAATGCGTTGGAAGCACGCCCCGAACAGCTCCACACCCGCGCCCGGCGTCTCGTCCAGCCGGTGCAAGGCCACCCGCGCGCTGGTTGGGTACCGGTCCACCTTGCGAAACGTATACTCAAACACCCGCTCAATCACCGTCGCCGTATCGTCATCCGCATACACCGGCATGCCCCCGGGATGCGCAAACGTCAGCGGACGCAGATCGTCGAACCCTAGAATGTGATCCGCATGGCCGTGTGTGTATAGCACCGCGTCCACCCGCTTGACCCCCTCGCGCAAGGCCTGCGCGTGAAAGTCAGGTCCCGTATCGATCAGCACCACGCGACCGTCATACTCGATCCGCAACGAGGGCCGTGTCCGCCGGTCCTTCGGATCCGTCGACGTACACACCGCACACCCGCACCCCAGGGTCGGAACGCCCATGGAGGTGCCACTCCCCAGAAACGTAAGCGTCGCCTCCATCCCTTAGCGCACGATCCCCATGCCGCCGCCGGGGCCACCCAGGCCTCCAGCGCCGGAGACTCCACCCTTCCCCGCCGCCTGCTGTGCCTGCCGCGCAATCGCCTGCGTCACTTCGAGAAACACCATGCGCGCGTCAAACAGCGCACTTTCCAGCAGCCGCCCCTCATCAGGCGATAAATTTCCCTTCGTCCGGTCCTGCAGCACGCCCAGCATGTCGATGCTCTGCCGTGCCCCCAGCAGATCCACTTGCGGCTGCTGCCCTTCCTGCGTCATCCCGCCCAGCTGCACAATCGCCGTCATGTAAAACGACTGCACCATCTGCATGAAGTCCATCGGCCGTGGGTGCTCGCCACCCGGATTCGTCGCGCGAATCGCCGTGTCCAGCCGGTCGGTCGTCTGCTCATAGGCCGCCCGCGAGCGGTCCGTCTGTTCCTGGGTCGGCGCCGGCGGCATGTCCTGCCCGGCATCGGGGTCCGCGTCGGCCCGTGCATCGTAGCCTCCGTCCGAGGGAGCCGCGCCCACATCAGGCAGTGCGTCCTCGCGAACCTCCGGCGCCACCGCCCGTGGCCCAACCCCCTGCGCCGCCGTTTCAGCAGGCCTGTCTTCCTCGCGCTTCGACTCACGCTCCGCGTCCGGCCGAACCTCGCCGTCCATCGTGAACTTCCGTCGATCCGTCACCACAAACGGCTTATTTCCCTCGGCCATAAATCCCTCTCCAACTTAAGACGCAGCCGGTGCCTCCCTCGCACCCGCCGCGCCGCCCATCTGTGCCGCCACCTCCCGAAACGGCACCGCCGCAACC
>CAXUCK010000317.1:0-2051 GCA_964249375.1 uncultured Acidobacteriaceae bacterium | reverse complement strand
CCTCATTGCCCGACCACACCGCCCTCCGCCCCACGTACTCCGCATACGCCGACGCTACCTCCTGCTTCACCTGCAGAAACAGCGGGTCCCCCGGCCCGTTTCCCTCCAGATACACGCAATAGTCCCGCAGCCCCACCGAACCGGTCCCAACCACCTTGAACGCCACATCCACCGGCCGAAACTGCTCCAGAAAGGCTCGCCGCTCCGGCAACAAACCGCGTCTATATGTCTTCAACGATGCCAGCACCGCACCAGCCTTATCCCCCGTCAGTCGGCGCAGCACCGGTGCCTCGGTCCGAAACACCCGGCCCCCCTTTCCCTTGCCCGTCTTGCTCACCTCCGTCAGCCGCTCAAGCGAGTGCATCGGCGTCTCCCGCTCAGCGCGCCCCAGCACATCCGACATCGTCTTCATTTGCAGCAGCCGATGTACCTGGTACCGCGCCACTTCCAGCACCGGCATCTCCGCCAGCGTCCGTACCAGCCCGCAGTACGCCTCCAGGAACGCCTCCATCGCCGCCGAGCAGTCCTTGTCCTTCATCTCAGCCCCGCGCCCGGCCAGCAGCAGGCTCGTCGCCATCCGCTTCACGTCCCACTCAAACGGGCCGCGCACCGTCTCGTCAAAGTCGTTAATGTCGAACACCAGCCGCCCATCCGGCCCTGCGTACGCTCCCAGATTCTGCACATGTGCATCTCCGCATACCTGGCTCGTCACCCCCGTGTTCTTCCCCAGCGACAGATCCGACGCCATCACCGGCACCGCCCCGCGAAAGAACCCAAACGGCGACGCCCGCATCCGTTCGTCTTTCAGGCTCAGCAGCGTCGGAACTCGTCCCCGCATCGCTCGGCGTAGCGTCTCGAGCGGATCCTCCCGCCGCAGCTTCGCGTCCCACGCCGCGAGATCCCCGCGCGAGCACACCTTCCTTTGCGCCTCGCCAAACCGGAATCCATCGCGCCCATAACCTTGTCGCATCACCCTCACTTACGGCAGCCCTCCTAGTACCACTCCTTCACCTTCGGCCACAACCCCGGCAAGGTCCACCCCTTTGGCCCCTTGCACACGTAAATCGTCTTCTGCTCGTACGGCTCCGTCCACGGGTCCGGCGTCCACGACACCTCCGTCACGCTCGCAAACTCCTCCTCATCCGTTTTCCGGCTATCGCCATAGATCACCATCACCTCACCCGTGTGCGCCCGCGGCCCCCAGTACCAGTAGTTCTGGTGCCCACTCACCGCGACCGGCACATCCGGGCGGTACACATTCACTGCGCTCGCCCCGCCATAGTTCGTCGTGTAGATCACCGCCTTCGCCCGCTCCTCCGCCGGCAATGCCCAGTACGCCCCGGCTAGGGCATCCGCCTTCTCCTTCCAACCCCGCATATCCGCGAAGTATTGCGGCAACGCCGCGTGATCAAACGTCTGCGTCTCCGGAGTCCTCTGCCCCAGCCGCTTCGTGTACGCCACATACTGCTCCGGCCGCAGCACCGGCACGGCCAGCGGCAACGCAATGGCCGCCATCAGCACCAACACCACCGCATACATCGGGATCAGCACCCGCCACCGCCCACGCAGCCAGACGGAGGACGCCACACCGCCGCCCGCAAACAGGATCGGAAACACCGGCGCAAGATAGTAGTCCTTCGCATGCATTGCAATCATCATCGGCAGATAAACCACAAACATCAATCCAAAACTTCGATATTTCTTCGCTCCCGTTCCAAAAAGGAACCACACCAGCCCCGCACCCCACAGCGCCAGTCCCGCCGGATTCTCGACCAGCACCTGGTTCGCCACAAACGCCACCGGCCCCAGGTGAATGTTCTTGTTCCCTACCGCATCGTTACGCAGCCACTCCAGCGTCGGCCACCCCCGATGCATTTCCCACAAAAAATTCGGCGCCGCCAACGCCAGACCGACCACCGTCCCCACCAACACCCACCGATTCCACAGCACACCCCGCAGCGGGCTCAGCACGACTCCCACAAACATCGTCACCAGGAAAAACGCGATGTTCCACTTATTCTCCAGCCCCAACCCTGCCAGCACCCCGATCC
>CAXUCK010000316.1:0-2069 GCA_964249375.1 uncultured Acidobacteriaceae bacterium | reverse complement strand
CCCCTGGCAGGGCCAGACCGAAACCACAGCCGCCCCCGCCGCGCTCCAGTACGACCCCACCTGCTATCTCTGCCCCGGCAACGAGCGCGCCGGCGGTGTTCACAACCCGCCGTACACCTCCACCTTCGTCTTCACCAATGACTTCGCCGCGCTCAAACCCGACGCACCCTCCTTCTCGGTCGACGAAGAGGGCAGGGGACTGCTCGTCGCCGAAGGCGAAAGCGGCATCTGCCGCGTCCTCTGCTTCTCCCCCCGCCACGACCTCACGCTGGCCAAGATGGCCGTCCCCGACATCCGCATCGTCGTCGACGCCTGGCAGGGGCAGTACGACGATCTTGGCAGCCGCAACGACATCCACTACGTGCAGATCTTTGAAAACCGCGGCGCCATGATGGGCGCCTCGAACCCCCACCCGCACGGCCAGATCTGGGCCAACCGCACCATCCCCAACGAAATTGTCGCCGAGCTTGCCGGCCAGCAAGACTACCTCGAGAAGCACGGGGAGAACCTCCTCGTCGCCTACCGCGAAATGGAAGCCGCCGCCGGCGAGCGCATCGTCGTCGGCAACGCCAGCTTCCTTGCCGTCGTCCCGTTCTGGGCCGTCTGGCCGTTTGAAGTCATGATCCTGCCCGTCCGGCACATTCCCGACCTCGCCGCCATGACGCCGGCCGAACGAGACGACTTCGCCGCCATCCTGAAGTCCGTCACCTCCACCTACGACAGCGTCTTCGACGTCTCGTTCCCTTATTCCATGGGCCTTCATCCACGCCCCTTCGACGGCGAAGATCACCCGGAGTGGCAGTTCCACGTCCACTTCTATCCGCCGCTGCTGCGCTCCGCCACGGTCCGCAAGTTCATGGTCGGCTACGAGCTCCTCGGCTCCCCCCAGCGCGACATCACGCCTGAGTCCGCCGCCGAAACCCTGCGCCAGGCCGCAAAGAAAGCCGGCCAGCTCTAGACGTGAAACCGACAACGTTGCAGATTGAGAAACGGGGGAGAGGCGATGGCCGAAGTGCTCGACAGCTGCTTTCGCATCTACACCGAGCTGGAAACGCAGCGCGCGGACACCCTTGCGGATCTCAAAACCTGGTCACCAGAGAGAGTGTGCTTTCGCTCGAGCCCCGGTGCCTGGTCGGCCGTTGATGTGCTGGACCACATCGTTAAGGCCGAAACGGGAACGGTGGCCGACGTTCGCGTAGGCCTCAGGAACCCTCAACACCTCGGGGTCGAGAGTCGTCCGGGCATCGCGGCTCTGGACCGCGCACTCCGCTCAGAGCAGCTATTTCAGGTGCCGCCAGGCGCGGCAATTCACCCCGACTCTGAAACGACGCTGCCGGAAGTCTGCTGTCGCTGGGAGCAGACCCGGACGGAGTTGAAGCACCTGCTGCAGGAGCTTGCACCCGGCGATGCCTGCGGCGGTGTTTTCTGTCATCCGTTCGCCGGCTGGATGACCGTGGGCGAGGTGCTCAGTCACTTCTCCGCCCACCTGTTCCACCACGGATTTCAGCTTGCCCGCCTACGGGCCAGCTCCGGACACCTGCACTCCGGGTACTAGTTTCCCTGCCAGGAGCTTCGGACACGAACAACGACCACCCGAGCCCTAGTCGTTCGCCTTCTCCGCCGCCCCGCCCAGCTTCACAATGTCGCCATCCTTGAATAGGATGCCCTGCAAAATGCCTTTCCACTTTGGCTTGCGCCGCAGCAGGAACTCCAGGTCCATTCCGAAGTGCTTGAACTCCTCACCCTGCGCGTCCTTCATAATCGCGACGGCTTCCTGGTCCTTCTCGATCGAAATCCGTTGCTCATACCAGTTGATCGCCTCCGCTTCTTCAATCACCGAAGCAATCATGCGGGCAAAGGTGCGTGTCTCCTGCGATAACTCATCAGCTGGCTCGTGATATTGATCAAATCCCATGCGAGCGAGTATAGCCGTAACTGGTCAGTAGCTTGCACAATCCCACCGATTTGGAGCTTGTCCAACCAATCGTGGTAGCCTCAGCCTCGCATGTCCACCACACCCCCGTTCGACCTGGCCGCCGCAGCCCTCCACGACCTCCTCGCCGCCGGCT
>CAXUCK010000315.1:0-2083 GCA_964249375.1 uncultured Acidobacteriaceae bacterium | reverse complement strand
CTCCAGCACCGTCCGTCGCCTCCGAAACCGCCAGGCAGTTCGCATCGTTTGCAATACGCACCTCCCGCGCCAGCGTCTTCGACAGGTCTTCCCGCAACGGCTGCCCGTTCAGCCACGTCGAGTTCGCATTCTTCACCAGCCCTGTCTTCGCCGAAATGCTTCCCGGAATCCCCGCCCCCACCGTCGCGGTCTCCCCTGTCTCCTGCTCGATCTTCGTCACTAGCCCAGCCATCGCCGCCACCGTGCCCCAGTAGTCTCCGCGCGGCGTATTGATCCGGTAGCGCAGCATCTCCGTTCCGCTGTCATCCAGCGCCAACGCCTCAATCTTCGTCCCACCCAGGTCGATCCCGATCCGCATCCTCAACGCCTCCAGAGCTTCCGGGAACTGTGCCGGTACGCGAGAGTCATTCTATCCATTCCCCCTTGCCCTGAACTGAATCCCGCACAAATTGTCTTGCGACGCGCCAGCCTTGGTCATCCGCCACTGCCACAGGGTATGATTTCTCCGTTCCGCGCACATCGCTGAGAGAGTCGAGACCGACCCCAACCATGAAAATGAACGGCTACCTACTTAAGAGCACCCTGGTCGGTGCGCTGGGGGGATTTCTCTTCGGCTTTGACACGGCCGTGATCTCCGGAACCACGCAGCAGCTTACCGCCGTCTACGGCCTCGCGCTCGACCACCTCTTCGGCCAGACCCTCGGCTTCACCGTCGCCATCGGCCTTTTCGGCACCGTCATCGGAGCCATGTCCGCCGGTGTTCTCGGCCAGCGCATCGGCGGCCGGGAAGCCCTCCGCATCATGGCCATTCTCTACACGCTGTCTGCCCTCGGCTGTGCCCTCGCCTGGAACTGGCCCGCTTTCCTCTTCTTCCGCCTCATCGGCGGCCTCGGCATCGGCGGCTCGTCCGTCCTCGGCCCCGTCTACATCGCAGAGCTCGCCCCCGCCAAGTGGCGCGGACGCATGGTCGGCCTCTTTCAGATCAACGTCGTCGTCGGCATCCTCGTCGCCTACCTGTCCAACTACCTCATCTCGCTGCTTCACCTCGGCGCCACGCAGTGGCGCTGGCAGCTCGGCGTTGCCGCCTTCCCTTCGTTCCTGTTCCTTCTCCTTCTCTACGGCATCCCGCGCAGCTCCCGCTGGCTCGTCACCCAGAACCGCACGGACGAAGCGCTCGATGTACTCCAACTCATGGGCTCGCCCGATTCCAAAGCCGAGCTGCGCGAGATCATGGACTCCATCCACGCCGAGCGCGGCGCCGCGCAGGAGCCGCTCTTCCGCGCCAAGTACAAGCTGCCCATCTTTCTCGCCATCAGCATCGGTCTGTTCAATCAGCTGTCCGGCATCAACGCCATCCTCTACTACTCAAACTTCATCTTTACTTCCGCCGGCTACAGCCAGCTCTCCGGATCGTTGCAGACCGTCCTCGTCGGCGCGATGAACCTCGCCGCCACGATCCTCGGCATGTCGCTCGTCGACAAGGTCGGCCGCAAGACCCTTCTCCTCATCGGCAGCGCCGGAACCGCCATCTCCCTCGCCGGTGTCGCCGCCATCTTCTACACCCACACCCACCTCGGCGCCCTTGTCTGGCTGCTCCTGATGTACATCGCCTTCTTCGCCATCTCCCAGGGAGCCGTCATCTGGGTCTACATCGCCGAAGTCTTCCCCAATCGCATCCGCGCCAAGGGCCAGAGCCTCGGTTCTTCGTCGCACTGGATCATGAACGCCATCATCTCGCTCAGCTTCCCCGTGCTTGCCGCGCGCTTCGGCGGCGGCCCCTTCGCGCTCTTCGCCGTCATGATGGTGCTCCAGTTCGTTGTCGTCCTTTTCATCTACCCCGAAACCAAAGGCGTCACGCTCGAGCAGTTGCAGCACAAACTCGGCATCAGCTAACCGGGCCCCGTCCAAACCCTCGACGCCGCACCGACCCCGACCCAGGCAGCCATAATCCGCAGGAGAACTCGCCCGTGACCCACCCGTCCGCTCCATCGTCCAACATGCGCCCGCCGCGCCACCTGCTGCTCTCCCCGGCCCTGCTTGCCCTCGCCGCCATCTGCACCTGCGCCGTCGCCCTCGCCCAAAC
>CAXUCK010000314.1:0-2090 GCA_964249375.1 uncultured Acidobacteriaceae bacterium | reverse complement strand
CCCATGCCCAACTCCGCCCCGGAAACCCCTGCCATCCGCATCCGCGTCCAGCGCCTCCACCCCGCCGCACAGCTGCCCCGCTACGCCCACGCCGGGCCGTTCGGCGATCTCGCCGCGGACCTTTTCGCCGCCGAAGCCGTCGAGCTCGCGCCCGCCGGCCAGCCCGGAGCCACCCAGGCCGTGCGCACCGGACTCGCCCTCGAATTGCCCGAAACCCACGGAGCCCTCGTCGAAGATCGCTCCGGCCTCGCGCTCCGCGGCATCACCACCCTCGCCGGCGTCATCGACCCGGGCTACCGCGGCGAGCTCCGCGTCGTCCTCACCAATCTCTCGCCCGAAATGCACGCCGTCGCCCCAGGCCATCGCATCGCGCAGCTTCGCGTCGTCCAGCGTTTGCAGGCCGCCTTTGAAGAGGTCCACACCCTCGCCGAAGCGCCCCGCGGAGCAGCCGGTTTCGGCTCCACCGGCCGCTAGTACTCTCCACCGCCCTCCGAACCACCCGGTGCAACGACAGGTGCCCCTCCGCTCACGCCGGCTCCACAGCCCGGCGTGCGCCCGATCCGCCGCCTCGAGGCACACCCCACTCCGTTCGCCCGCGCCCAAGTATTTTCGCCTGGTAAAGCGCGCCATCGGCGGCTCGTATCAGAGCCCTTGCCGCTGCCGGCGCGTCCGTCTGCGAGGTCGCTCCGCCAATGCTCACCGAAACCCGCTTCAAGGGCGAGATCGGGTGCGGCAACGCAAGCGCGTCCACCGCCCCGTGCAGGTTGCGCGCCACCTGCAGCGCGCCCGCCTGGTCCGTGCCCGGCAGCAGCACGGCAAACTCTTCCCCTCCATACCGCGCCACAAAATCGCTGGTCCGCGGCAGCGACCTCCGGATGCTCTGCGCCACGGCCTGTAAACACGCATCCCCCGCTAGGTGTCCGTCGTGGTCGTTAAGCTGCTTGAAGTGGTCAAGATCGATCATCAGCAGAGACAGCGGCTTTCCGCTGCGAACCACCGTGGCACACTCCGCCAGCAGACGCTCATCAAAGGCGCGGCGGTTCGGCACATCGGTCAGGCTGTCGATCCGGATCAGGTGCTCAAGCGTCGCCTGTCCGGCCAGCAGGGTGGCCTCAACCTCAAGACCCCGGCTCTGCGCCGCAATGTTGACGCCCGCATAGCTCACCATCGCCAGCACCACCGATCCCGCTCCCAGCGCGAAGTGCCGCTCAGACACCAGCAGACCCAGCAGCACCAGGCCCAGACACAGAAACACCGGACTCGCGCTGCGAACCGCCCTCGCAACCCCGGCCGTAGGCTGCGCCGGCCATCCCCACTCCGCCGATCGACGCATCGTCAGCGCCACCAGCAGAACGCATGGCGCCGAAATCAGCACGTCCAGCCATACGGAGTCACGTCGCATCAGCAGCACATTGTGCACCGCATTCAGGAACGCGCTTACCCACAGAAACACCGTCGTCACCCGGAAAAACTGTCTCTGCTGGGGCTGCTCGGCCCCCATCGCGCGGATCGTAAACGCAACCGCGACATACACGTCCAGCGCGTCAAACAGCCGGGCCAGGAACCGGATATCGTCCGGCCGGTCACTCCCGTAAGTGGAAACCAGAGAAAACACCAGCACGTAAAACAGCGCACCCGTCAGCAGAGAAAGCGTCGCATGGACAACCGTTTCCACCCGCGAACTTCGCCGGTCCAGCCGCAGCGACGCCGCCAGCAGCAACGGCACAAAGAAAAACGTCGAGAACAGGATCTGCCATCCGCCCACAATGCTCGATGTGAGGTTCAGCAGACCCGCACGCAGGTCCAGCCCAGTGGTGATCGTCGGCATCAGCAGCGAAACGGCCAGCAGGCTCCACAGCAACCGCGCCGCCCGGTCCAGCCCGCGCATCGTCCGCACGCACGCCACAATCGCCGCAACCTCCGCCAGCACAATCCCCAGGGTCGAGCCCCACGCCAGCCGTTCCGGCAAACCGAGCGCCGCCCAAAGATGCAGGCCCACCGCCGCCGTCGTCCCCGCCACAAGCAGCAGATGCGCCCTGGTTTGCTGGCCCGTTTCCCTCACATTTCCATTGTGGAGGCAAATCCTCGTT
>CAXUCK010000313.1:0-2142 GCA_964249375.1 uncultured Acidobacteriaceae bacterium | reverse complement strand
GTACCGTCCCGATGCAACCGCCCTGAAAAGTTCCGGTCGTGTACTGTGAAAGGGCATGGCGACTGCACGGCAACGCTCCCAGCCTGAGATCCCCAATCCCAACCCGGCGTCCGCCGCCGAGTCGAATGCGCCACCCGCCTCCACAACCATCAGAAAGCCTGCAACAAAGCTCACCGGCAAGGCTAAGGTTCTCCAATCCGAAGAGGTCTACCGCGGCAAGGTCTTCTGGGTCACCCATGACACCGTCGCCGAACCCGGCAATGTCACCGCGACCCGCGACGTCGTGCGCCACAACGGCTCTGTGGTTATCCTCGCCGTCGACACCTCAACCAACCCCGCCGACCCGGGCATCCTGCTCATCCGCCAGTACCGCCACGCCGCGAACAAGTTCCTCATCGAGTTGCCTGCAGGCCGCATCGAACCGGGCGAAAAGCTCATTCCCGCCGCAAAACGAGAGCTCATCGAAGAAACCGGCTACCGCGCCAAACGCTGGTCCAAACACGTCACCTACTACGCCTCGCCTGGCTTCGTGTCCGAAGCCATGAACATCCTCTTCGCCGAAGACCTCACCCTCGGCCAGGCCACGCCCGAAGACGACGAGCGCATTGAAATTTACATGACCCCACTTTCGGAGGTCATGCGTCTGATCCACGCCGGCGAGATCGAGGACGGCAAAACGCTGATTGGCGTCCTGCTCTATGCGTCCCTTCGTCAAAAGACATAGTTGGTTTTACACACATCAACTCATTAAATTTTCAACGACATCGCACAGACACAAAGCTCGATCCAGGCACATCGCCTTTTTCGCACTTCGGCTGTATTCCTAGAAATACGAAGGACTGTTCTCACCAGGTCCTGCCGCAGAGGGAATGCGCAATGGCACAGTTTCAAGGCACGGTGAAGTGGTTCAACAACGCGAAAGGCTACGGCTTCCTTGGCCGCGAGAACGGCCCGGACGTGTTTGTCCATTACTCCTCCATCCAGACCGACGGCTACAAGAGCCTTAACGAGGGCGACCCGGTCGAATTCGACGTCGTTGACGGGACCAAAGGCCCGCAAGCCGACCAGGTTCTCTTGTTGAAATAACGCCGGCACCCGAGTGCATACTGTCGGGAGCGCCGGCTTTCCCGCGAGCCGCGTCTTATCCGGCAATGGACAACATCACCCTCGCACGTCTGCTCGACGAGACCGCCGCCTTGCTCGAGATCGACGGCGAGGACCCCTTCCGTGTGCGCTCCTACCGCCGCGCCGCCGAGGCCGTCGAGCAGCAAACCACTCAGCTGGAAACCCTCACCCGCACGGACGCTGATCCCAAAGCCCTGCTCGCCATCGGGGGCATCGGCAAAGGCATGGCTGCGAACATCCGCGACCTCGTCGCTACCGGCACCATGCCGCTCCGCGACGATCTGCTCACTCGTTACAGACCCTCCATGCTCACGCTGCTGCGCCTTCCCGGCATGGGTCCCAAGACGGTTGCGCTGCTCTACTCGGCGTTAGGCGTAGCGGATGTGGACGCCCTCGAAGAAGCCGCCAAACGTGGCGACCTCCTCACCCTTCCCCGCATGGGCCAGAAGTTCACCGACAAGCTGCTTAAAGGCATCGAGGAGTACCGCAAAAACACATCGCGTTTTCGCATCGACGTCGCCCGGGGCCACGCCGAGCGGCTCGCTGAACTCATCCGCGAGTTTACCGGCATCGAGACCATCACGCCCGCCGGCTCGCTGCGCCGCGGCAAGGAGACCGTCGGCGACCTCGACTTGCTCGTCACCGGCCCCGCCTGCGAGCCCAACGTGGTCGCCGCCGCAGTCGATCACGTCGCCGCGCTTCCCTTGATAGATAAACTCATCGCCAAAGGCCAGAACAAAGTCAGCTTCACCCTCCGCAACAACCTGCAGGTCGACGTGCGCCTGCTGCCCCGCGCGAGCTACGGCGCCGCGCTCCAGTACTTCACCGGCTCCAAGCACCACAATGTCACCCTGCGCCAACGCGCGATCAAGCGCGGCTACACGCTAAGCGAATACGCCCTGCTGCGCCTGGAAGACAATTACGTCATCGCGGCCGCCACGGAAGCCGAGATCTACAACGCGCTCGACCTCGACTACATCCCGCCCGAGCTGCGCGAAAATTGCGGAGAACTCGAAG
>CAXUCK010000312.1:0-2146 GCA_964249375.1 uncultured Acidobacteriaceae bacterium | reverse complement strand
GTGTTCGAGATGGACATCACGATCAACCGGGTGGACGCGATGAACCACTTTGGCGTGGCGCGCGAGGCGGCGACGATCTGGAATCTGGAGTTGCCGGGGCTGGCGCCCCAGCTTCCGCGCGGTGGTTCCGCCCCTGCTTTTCCTGTTCGCATTGACCCGTCAGCGCAGGGACTTTGCGGGCGCTTCACGGCGCGGGTGCTGCGGGACGTCACAATCGCTCCGAGCACGGGACGGGTGGCGGAGTGCTTCGGCGACCTGGGGCAGAAGCTGATTTCGAACGCGGTGGATGCCTCAAACTTTACCCTGCTCGGCATGGGGCACCCCACGCATGCGTTTGACCTGGACGTGATCGAGGGCGGGATTGTGGTGCGGCTGGCCCGCCCGGGCGAGACGCTGCGGCTGCTGGACGGCACGGAGCGCACGCTCGAGCCTGACGACCTGGTGATTGCCGACGAGCGCAAGGCGCTTTCGCTGGCGGGGGTGATGGGTGGTTTCGACTCGGCGATCACGGCGAAAACCCGCAATATTCTGGTGGAGTCGGCGTGGTTTGAGCCGGCGAGCATCCGGCGGTCTTCGCGGCGTCACCTGCTGCACACGGATGCGAGCCACCGATTTGAGCGAGGCGCCGACTTCAACGCGGCACCGCTGGCGAACGACCTGGTTTCGGAGCTGATTCTGGCGACGGGTGGATTTCCGGAAGGCGACCTCATCGACCTCATCGACGTGGAAGTTGAGGAGCGGACCGCGGGTCGACCGACGCTGGCGCTGCCGGTGAACGAGGTGCGCCGGCAGCTGGGGACGACGGTGGAAGACATGGCCGAAGGCTCCGCGCTGAGTGCCGAGCTGATTGAGCAGTACCTGCACTCGCTGGGCTGCCGGGTGACGCCGCTGCTGGACCGGGCGAGCTCGCGCGTGGCGCTCCACGCGCACACGCCGATCCTGCCTGAGACGACCTTTGAGGTGGCGTTGCCCTCGTGGCGCCTGGACCTGGAGCGACCGATCGACCTGATCGAAGAGGTCGCGCGGGTTTTTGGCTACAACCGATTTGCGAACACGCTGCCCCGTCCGCGGCCGGTGACGCAGCACGCGGCGAATGCGCCTGCCCGCGCGATCCGCACCCGCCTGCTGGCGCTGGGGTACACGGAGGCGGTGTCCTCGACGTTTGCGTCTGAAGCTGACTCTGAGATGTTTGCCCCGGCGACGGACGAAGCCGGGCATGTTCGGATGGAGAATCCGCTGTCGGAGGAGGCACGGAATCTGCGCCCGTCGCTGCTGCCGGGGATGCTATCGATGCTTGCCCTGAACCTCCATCGCGATGTGCTGGAGGCCCGCCTGTTCGAGCAGGGCGAGACCTTTCATGCGGTGAGCTCCGCCGTTTCGCCGATTGGGGTTGTGAAGGAGGGCCGCTCGCTGGCGCTTGGCCTTACCTCGGCCAACGCGCGCGCGACGCCGCTCCACTCCGCGGAAGATGCGCCGGTGTTTGCGCTGAAGGGCGCGGTGGAGCAGATAGTTGGGATGTTTGCCCCGGCCGGCGGCGCCCACGCACTTTCGTTCACGAGCGCGGGTGCGCCGGCCTGGCTCGAGCCCGGCCGGAGCGGCGGGGCTCTGCTGCCGAGCGAGCCGGGTGCGTAGTTTGGCGAGCTGGCGGGGACCGAGGCGGCGCGACGCAAGCTGCGGCAGCCGGTGTATCTGGCTCACGTCGATCTCGACCGGCTTTACGAGCAGCCGCTGCGCCGGGTGACGGCCCACGAGATTTCGCGGTTTCAGGCAGCCCAGCGTGACTTTTCGTTTATTTTCCCGGACCCGATGCCGTGGAGCACGGTGGCCGGGGCGATCCACGCTCTGAGCCTGCCGGACCTCCAGCGGCTGCTGCCGGTGGAGATTTTTCGCGATGCAAAGGGTCGGTCCGTTCCGCCGGGGCACTACTCGCTTTTGCTGCGGACGGTGTTTCAGTCGGACACGCGCACGCTGCGCGAAGAGGAACTTGCGGGCGCGGGCAACCGCATCCTCCAGGCTCTTACCGAGCTGGGTGGGACGCATCGGGCGTAACGACGGCTGGAGGGGCGCTCAGGCGTAGAGATCGGTGAGGTGTCCGCGCGTGGCTTCGTAGCACGCGCACGCGGCGGCTTCGAGGCCTTTGCGATTC
>CAXUCK010000311.1:0-2146 GCA_964249375.1 uncultured Acidobacteriaceae bacterium | reverse complement strand
CTCGAGGGCCGCGAAGTCGCCTTCCTCGCCCGCCACGGCCGCGGCCACCGCCTCCTCCCCTCCGAGCTCCCCTTCCGCGCCAACATCTTCGCCTTCAAATCCCTCGGCTGCACCGCCATCCTCTCCGTCTCCGCCGTCGGCTCGCTCAAGGAAGAGCACAAGCCCACCGACTTCGTCATCCCCGACCAGTTCATCGACCGCACCTTCGCCAGAAACGCCACGTTCTTCGGCGACGGCATCGTCGGCCACGTCCCCTTCGGCGACCCCATCTGCCCCCTCGTCGCCAAAACCTTCGCCGAGGCCTGCGCCGAAGTCGGCGTCGTCGGCAAACTCGGCGGAACCTACATCTGCATGGAAGGCCCCCAGTTCTCCACCCGCGCCGAATCCAACCTCTACCGGTCGTGGGGCGCCGACATCATCGGCATGACCAACCTCCAGGAAGCCAAACTCGCCCGCGAAGCCGAAATCTCCTACGCCACCCTCGCCATGGTCACCGACTACGACTGCTGGCGCGAAGGCCACGACGACGTCACCGTCGACCAGGTGGTCGCCGTCATGCACCAAAACAGCAAAAACGCCCAGGAAGTCGTCCGCGCCGCCGTCCGCCTCCTCCCCACAGACCTCAGCGCCAGCCCCGCCCAAACCGCCGCCAAATACGCCATCATGACCGACCGCAGCATGATCCCCGAATCGACCAAAGCCAAACTCCAAGTCCTCTTCGGCAAGTACCTCTGACTCGGCCGTGGCGACGCTCGTTAGGTCGGGCGTGTCGCTGGCCGTCGCTCTGTTGGCCGGGGGTATCGCCCTTTGGACCGACGCAAGACTGACAGAAACTCCGAGGAAATTCAGCGTCTTAAGGGATCCAATGACAGAGACCTAGAATGGCTCCGTCCGCAATGAATGAATCTGTTCCGTGCGCCCTGGTCCTGAATCCGATTCGCACTGCGAAGGCTCGGGGCTGGCAGGCGCTGGAAGGTTGTCACAAGTCCTAAGCCTTGCAGTCTGTACACGCGAGTGGCTACTGATGTAGCCCGGATTACGTGCGCGAGGGGCTCACAACCAAAAACCGCACCCAAAGCGATACCGAATGTGACAACCTACAAAAATGCTCACAAGAACCAAGCAGCACTTCCTCGCTCTTGACGGTTTGCGCGGAGTAGCAGCTCTTGTGGTCGTCATCTTCCACTTCATGGAGATGGTCGTCGACGACTACAGCCATCTCTGGATCGGCCACGGATGGCTGGCCGTCGACTTTTTTTTCTGCCTTTCCGGCTTCGTGATCGGCTACGCCTACGACGACCGCATCCGGTCGTTGGGCCTTTGGACCTTCCTGAAGGTTCGCCTCATCCGCCTCCATCCCATGGTCGTCTTCGGGTCCGTACTCGGTCTGCTTACCTTGCTCGTGGACCCCTTTCGCGCCGGCACTCTGGGCTACAGCGCCGGCCGGGTGGCGCTCATGTTTCTCACCTCCATCCTCCTCATCCCCTATCCCATCATGCACGAACGCGGATTCAGCTTGTTCAGCCTGAACTCACCCGCATGGTCCTTGTTCTGGGAGTATGTCGCAAACCTCGCCTACGCGACCATCTGGTTTCGCTGGAGCCGCCGCTGGCTGGTCGCGGCAACGGTCATCGCCGCCGTCATCCTCTGCTTTATCGGCAACGCCGCCGGCAATCTCTGGGGCGGCTTCAACGGCAGGACCTTCTGGACCGGCGCCGTACGCATCAACTTCTCCTTTCTGGCCGGCCTGCTCGTGTACCGGTCCAGGTGGATCATTCGCACAAAACTCGGCATCATCCCCCTGTCGGTTCTGCTCTTGCTCGCGTTCCTCCTGCCGTATGCGAAGGGCGGGTGGATCCGCGAAGCCGCGGTCATCACCCTCTACTTCCCGCTGCTCGTCGCGCTCGGCGCGGGCGCAACCCTCAGCCTCCGCGGGGAACGCTTCTGCAGGTTCGCGGGAAACCTCTCCTACCCGCTCTATATGACCCACTACGCCGTTATCTGGAGCTTTGCGAAGTACTACGCCAGCCACAACCCCGACACGACACACCTCACCCTCGTCGTCCTCGGTGGCGTCCTCATGGTGATCGGCTTCGCCTCCCTCGTCACCGTCTTCTACGACCTCCCAGTCCGAGAGTTCCTCCGC
>CAXUCK010000310.1:0-2153 GCA_964249375.1 uncultured Acidobacteriaceae bacterium | reverse complement strand
CCGTCAGCCTCTCCGGTCTCGCGCAGCCATGCAAGCAAAAAGGTGCGAAACGCGCATCCGCGGTCACTCGAGGCGCCGCGGGCCGCCCGGAGTCGCCTGCTTTTTCGCTTCGCGGCGGTGCCCGAGCCGGATCCCGCCAACCCGCGTCAGCGCCACGGCAGATAAGCTCAGGGAGACGTACCGGCGCGGTTCTCGAAGCGCCGGAAATCCAAAAGCGACCAAGGGAGCGCCGGACGAAAATGGGATCTCTCACAAGACGGGCTTTCTCAAAGAACCTGGCGGCCATCTCCGCCCTCGGCACCGCTGCGGGACGATCCGCGACCGCCTTCGGGGCGCCCCGGCCGGAGATCACCGCCGACGAGATCGCCGGCCTCACCCTCAGCCAGGCCGCCGCGCGGTTGGCGGCCCGGCAGCTCACCTCTCGGCAGCTCACGCAGGCATGTCTGGATCGCATCGCCATCTATCAGCCAAAGCTGGACGCCTACATCACCGTGCTCTCGCATCGCGCCCTCGCGGAGGCCGACGCTCTCGACGCCGAGCGCGCCGCCGGCAAACTCCGCGGCCCGCTCCACGGCATCCCCGTCGCCCTCAAAGACAACATCGACACCGCCGGCATCCGCACCACCGCCGCCAGCATGGTCTACGACGACCGCGTCCCCACCGAGGACGCCACCGTCACCCGCCGCCTTCACGAGGCCGGCACCGTCCTCCTCGGCAAAGCCAATATGGACGAGTTCGCTACCGCGATCAGCTACTTCGGCTCCGCGCGGAATCCCTGGAACCTCGACCGCGACCCCAGCGGCAGCTCGGGCGGCTCGGCCTCGCTCGTCTCCGCCACCCTCGGCTACGCCGCCCTCGGCACCGACACCGGCGGCTCCGTCCGCCTCCCCTCCGCCTGCTGCGGCACCGTCGGCCTGAAGCCAACCTACGGCCTCGTCCCCATCCGCGGCATCGTTCCTCTCGTCCTCTCGCTCGACCACTGCGGGCCCATCACCCGCAGCGTCGAAGACAACGCCCTCATGCTGAACGTGCTCGCCGGCTACGACAAATACGACATCACCAGCGTCGAGCACCCCAAAGAAGACTACGCGGAGGGCATGAAGCAGCCCGTCTCCAACCTCCGCCTCGGCATCCCCCGCGCTCCCTTTTACGACCACGTCGACGCCGACACCGCCAAGGCAGTCGAAGACGCAATCGCCGTCCTCGATCGCCTCACCAAGGGCTCAAAAGACGTCTCTATGCCCTCCACCGGCAACTATCCCTGGGGCACGCTCAACAACATGGTCGACGAAATGTACGCCTACCACGAGGAGCTCTTCAAAACCCGCGCCTCAAAATACATGCTCGCCCTCCGCCTCCAGATCCAGGCTCTCAAAGACTCCCTCGACACACCCCCAAACTCCGGCAGCGAAAAAGTCGCCGACTACATCCGCCACCACTGGGACCTCGAATCGACCCGGCGCACCATCGACGACGCCTTCACCGGCTTCGACCTGGTCGTCGTCCCCACCCTCCGCGTCATCCCGCAAAAACTCTCCTTCGTCATCGACTCGGAAGAGCACCCCACCAACCACAACCCCGGCGTCCTCGAACTCGACAACTGCACGCCCTTCAACGTGTGGGGCCTGCCGGCAATCTCCGTCCCCTGTGGCTTCTCCCGCGACGGCATGCCCGTCGGCCTCATGATCGCCGGCCCCCGCTTTTCTGAAAGCAAGGTGCTCGCCCTCGCTCATGCCTACGAGGAGGAAACAAAGTGGGACACAAAGCGGCCACACCTGCGGCCGGACACACCAATCCCCCCGCTCCGTCCCGCGTTGTAGGGGGCTCCTGCCCGCAGGAACAAGCCCACGCACAGACGGGCCACGAACTTTTTTTTTTTATGATTTGTCGTGCATGTAGTTCTTAAACTAATCCTTAGTCGGCAGCGTCACATCCACCCGATCCTCCGCCTTCCAGAAGTCGTGCCCCTCATCCGGGTACACCACCAGCTTCGTCGGCACGTTCATCTCCTTCAACGCATGCCAGAACTGGAAGCTCTGCGCCGGCGGCGCCTCCCCGTCGCGCTCGCCCACCAGCACCAGCGTGGGCGTCCGCGTCTTCGCAATGTACGTCATCGCCGACACCCGCGCATACGC
Organism: uncultured Acidobacteriaceae bacterium; assembly: GCA_964249375.1. Lineage (GTDB taxonomy): Bacteria > Acidobacteriota > Terriglobia > Terriglobales > Acidobacteriaceae > Edaphobacter. Next base: position 18 of record CAXUCK010000310.1, on the reverse strand, counting down.
CGCCGCATCCTCGTACGG
>CAXUCK010000309.1:1507-2162 GCA_964249375.1 uncultured Acidobacteriaceae bacterium | reverse complement strand
TCACGCCCCTCAGTTGCGCTCAACGCAAGTCCGTTACCGATCGCGGCGAATCCGACTTCGAGGGGATCGGCCGCCTGCGGCCCGGAGTTTCGCTCTCCGAGGCCGCAAGCGAGCTCGCCACCGCGCAGACGCAGATCCATCACGACTACCCCACGTCCTACCCTGCCGCGTTCACCCCGGTTCTGATGCCCTTCGCCGATCATGAGGTAGGTACCGGCACCCGCTCCGCTCTCTTCGCCACGCTTGCGGCGTGCGGCATGCTGCTCCTCATCTCGTGCGCAAACCTCACCAACCTCCTGCTCGCCCGCAACACTCGCCGCCGTGCCGAATTTGCCATCCGCGCCACCCTCGGCGCCACGCCGCGCCACCTCCTGGGGCAGCTCCTCGCCGAGAACTGCACACTCGCCCTTGGCGGCGCAGCCTTCGGAATGCTGCTCTCCAGCGTTCTGGTCCGGGCTGCGCGCGAGCTCACGATCGTGCACCTCCCCCGCCTCGGCCAGGCCAGTCTCAATCTCCCCGCCTTGGCCTTCGCCGCAGCGGTCACGCTCCTCGTCGCCGTCGGGCTCACCATCCTCCCGGCAGCACGCAGTCTCCGGCCAGCGCTTCTTTCCGATCTCAGCAACGGCTCTGCCCGCACCTCCGGCTCCAGGGGCTT
>CAXUCK010000309.1:0-1497 GCA_964249375.1 uncultured Acidobacteriaceae bacterium | reverse complement strand
CCTCGCAACTCGCCCTCGCGCTCGTTCTGGTCGCCTGCGCGGGATGGATGGTCTCCTCTGTCTTTCTTCTGCTGCACCAGCCGCTCGGTTTCGACCCCGGCCACCTGCTCTTTGCCACCACCAATCTCCGCGGCCCGGTGCGGGATCCCAGCCCCAACCCAGCCCGCACGCTCGCCGTCCTCAACCAGACCCTCGCCGCCCTCCGCACCGTCCCGGGTGTCAGCGAGGTCGCCGCGGCCAACGACAAACCCCTCGGCGGCCGCGTCAACCAGTACGACTTCTGCAGTGACCAGAATCCCGAAGCCTGCAAGCAGCCCCATCTGAAGACCCCCGACGTCTTCCAAGTCACTCCCGGCTACTTCCACACCGTCGGCCAGCTGCTCGAACGCGGGCGAGACTTCAACACCGCCGATGACGGCCGCAACCACGTCGCGATCGTCAACCGCGCTCTCGCCAACCAGGAGTGGCCCGGACAGGACCCCGTCGGCCACCGTATCTTCTCCGGCGAACTCAAAGCCTGGGCCACCGTCGTCGGCGAGGTCGGTGACGTCCACAGCTACTCCCTCGACCGCGCCCCCACGCCCAACCTCTACCTGCCCGAGGCTGACGGCCCCGATACCCACATCACCCTCATGATGCACACGACCGGCGACCCCACGGACATGCAGGAGACCATCCGCCGCCTTCTCCGCAAAAACAACCAGATCACCCTGAACTACGTGCAAAGCATGCCCGAAATGATGGGCCACCAGGTCGCTCTGCGCCGGTTCTCCATGCAGATCGCCGTCGCTTTCGGCGCACTTGCGCTCATTCTCGCCACCTTCGGCACCTATGGCCTGCTCGCCTATGAGGTTTCCCTCCGCGAGCGCGAAATGGGCATCCGCCTTGCGCTCGGGTCCACCCGCGCCGCCATCGTCACCCTCCTGCTGCGGCAGGAATCCCGCTGGATCGCCGGTGGCCTCCTCTCCGGGCTCTTCGCCGCCATCGGCGTCGCGTTCCTTCTACGCGCGCAATTCTTCCACACCGGCGCAACGTCAGCCCCCGTTCTGCTCGCGTCGTCCTTGCTGCTCGCCGTGCCCGCTCTGCTCGCCGTCGTCATTCCCGGTCGACGCGCCAGCCTGCTGGAACCGTCCATCACGCTGCGGCGCGAGTAGGAAACCGTCAGCTTAGGAAGATCCAACATCAAGCGAGCGATCCTTTCCGGCGGCACGGCCGATTCCCACCTGGCCGAGAAAGCGCGTAAGCTCGCTGCCCATCCAGACGGGCTGCGGGGCAGTTTCCTCCTCCTGGGTCGTTAACTCAGCCTATGGGTAGCACGCACCGATACCCCAACGACCAAGCTCCCAAATTTGGCTCACTTCCTCCGACCGAGGCTGCTATCCTTCCGTCCGATGCCCCCCTCGGCCCCGCTCCGCCTTTCACTCCTCGCCTTCGCCGCCACCACCCTCGCCGGCTGCGGCATCGCGGTCCTGAGCCTGTTCGGCGGATGGGTCGTGA
>CAXUCK010000308.1:1790-2165 GCA_964249375.1 uncultured Acidobacteriaceae bacterium | reverse complement strand
CACAGGGCCTGGTAGGAGCCGCAACCATGGCAACCGACGCAAGGGCCGCACGGCGGCAAACCCCACAGACTCCCGGCGCTCCCCCGGCCTTTGGCACCGCTCCGCCCGCCGGCCCCGCGGTCTCGCCCGAAACCTTTCGTGAAGCCGAAAAGGTCGTCCGCATCGAGTACACCGAAGCCCACCTCGCGGAGGTAGCAGGGAACTGGCAGCAGGCCATGGCCCCGGTCTATGAGCGCCGCACCGGTCCCCGCAAGCTCGAGCTCGGCTATGACGACGTCCCCGCCACAGTGTGGAATCCCGAGATGACGTCGTTCCGGCGGCTGTCCCCTGGCCCCGCCGGCGGCTTTCCGGCCTCGCAGCCTCCCCCCCCGCCGC
>CAXUCK010000308.1:0-1780 GCA_964249375.1 uncultured Acidobacteriaceae bacterium | reverse complement strand
CTTTCCGCCTGGCTCCGCAATCGCAAGCTCACCTCCGAGCGCCTCACCCGCATCTACCTCGAGCGCCTCAAGCGCTTCCAGCCCAAGCTCAACTGCGTCATCACCCTTACTGAGGAGCACGCCCTCCAGCAGGCCCGCGCCGCTGACGCGGAGATCGCCGCCGGGCACTACCGCGGCCCCCTCCACGGCATTCCCTGGGGCGCCAAAGACCTCCTCGACACTGCGAACATCGCCACCACCTGGGGCGCTGAGCCCTTCCGCCATCGCATCCCCACCCGGGACGCCGCCGTCACCGCCAAGCTCAACGCTGCCGGTGCTGTTCTCGTGGCCAAGCTCTCGCTCGGCGCCCTGGCGCTCAACGACGTCTGGTTCGGTGGCCAGACGAAGAACCCCTGGCTGCTGGAGGAAGGCTCCTCTGGCTCCAGCGCCGGTCCCGGTTCTGCCGTCGCCGCGGGCCTGGTCGGCTTTGCTATCGGTTCGGAGACCCAGGGCTCGATCGTCTCTCCGTCCATGCGCTGCGGCGTCGAAGGCCTCCGCCCCACGTACGGTCGAGTCCCCCGCACAGGCGCCATGACGCTTAGCTGGACCTGCGACAAGCTCGGTCCCATGGCCCGCGGCGTGGAAGACACCATTCTCGTCCTCAACGCGATCTCCGGCTTCGACCCCGGCGACACGGCCAGCGTCGAGCTTCCGCTTGCCTTCGACGCGGCGAAGAGCGTCGCCGGTCTGCGTGTCGGCTACTTCCCGAAGTGGATGCAGGAGGCTCCCGCGACCGACGTCGACCGCCACGCCCTCGAGGTCGTTCGGCAGGCCGGCATGAGGCCCGTGGAGGTCTCGCTTCCCGACTGGCCCTACGATTCGCTCAACATCATTCTCTTTGCGGAGTCCGCCGCCGCGTTCGAGCAAATCACCCTGGATCACAGGATCGACTCACTCAAGATGCAGGTGCCCGACGCGTGGCCGAATACCTTCCGCCAGTCCCGTTTTCTCAGCGCGGTGGACTTGGTCCAGGCCGATCGCCTGCGCCGCAAAGTCGCCCTCGAGTTCGCTCGCGTCATGAGCGAGGTCGACCTTCTGCTGGTGCCCAGCCTGCGCGACGAGTTTCTCGTGATCACTAACTTCACCGGCCACCCGTCGCTCACCCTGCGCGCCGGCTTTGTCGAGGTCAGCGAGGCACGCAGCGATTGGGCGCCCGATCCGAACAACCCCGTTCCGAAGTTCACCTCACCCCGGCGCGTGCCACACGGCGTGTCGCTGGTAGGCAAGCTCTTCGATGAAGGCACAATCGTTCGGGCCGGCATGGCTTTGGAAACGGTCTTCGACGTCGCGGGGCAGCGGCCGCCCGGCTTCTAGTCCAGGCGCTTCAATAGGCCCCGCTGCGCCGAATCACGGCACCCAGGGTCTGCACCAGGATGCGCAGGTCCAGCAGCGGAGACCAGCGGTCGATGTACTGGAGGTCGAGCTGGATTGCGGCGTCGAAGTCGGTGTTTGAGCGGCCGGTCACCTGCCACAACCCGGTAATGCCCGGCTTCACCGAACACCGCCGCATCAGCCAGGGCTCAGAAAACCGCTGCACATCGCGCGTCGGCAGTGGCCGCGGCCCCACCAACGACATCTCGCCTTTGACGACGTTGATCAGTTGCGGCAATTCGTCCAGCGATGTGCTGCGCAAGAACGCGCCCACGCGGGTAACCCGAGGGTCTCGCTTCATCTTGAACGTCGGCCCCGCTGTCTCGTTCAGGTGCTCGAGCTCTGCCTGCTGCGCCTCCGCGTTGATCAC
>CAXUCK010000307.1:0-2190 GCA_964249375.1 uncultured Acidobacteriaceae bacterium | reverse complement strand
CGTTTGCCCCTCTGCCCGAACTCCCGCCGATCCGGCCACCGCAGCCAGACCCCCAACCTTCAAAAACGTTCGCCGACTCGATCCCATGCACCCATTCTCGCTCCCGTGTCACCCCTTCTGGCAAGCACCGGGAACGAACGCCCCCGCCGCGCGTACTCTAAGGACGAAAGGCAAACCGCCATGCAAAGCCGCATCATCGGCACCACCATGCCCGTCCTCGAGTTCCTCCTCGATCCCAACGACTCCGTCATCTCCGAGGCCGGTGAACTTTCCTGGATGTCGCAATCCATCGCCATGCAGACCCACACCCAGATGGCGGGCGGCGGCGGTCTGCTCGGCGTCATCAAGCGCGTCGCCGGCGGCGGCACCCTGTTCATGACCGAGTACACCGCCGTCGGCTATCCCGGCGAGGTCGCCTTCGCCACCCGCATCCCCGGCCACATCGTCCCCGTCCAGGTCGGCGGCGGGCATGAGTACCTCGTGCACCGCCACGGCTTCCTCTGCGCCACGCCGAACGTCCAGCTCGGCGTCGGCTTCCAGCAGTCGCTCGGCGCCGGCATCTTCGGCGGCGACGGCTTCCTCCTCCAACGCGTCTACGGCCAGGGCACCGCCTGGCTCGAGCTCTCCGGCGAGCTCGTCGTTAAGGACCTGCGCCCCGGCGAAAACCTCCGCGTCCACCCCGGCCACGTCGGCGCCTTCACCACCTCGGTCAACTTCGGCATCACCCGCGTCCCCGGCATCCGTAACCTGATCTTCGGCGGCGACGGCATCTTCCTCGCCTCCCTCACCGGCCCTGGCCGTGTCTGGCTGCAGAGCCTCCCGCTCTCAAAACTCGCCCACGCCCTCCAGCCCTACCTCTCCACCGGCCGCGTCGTCGAAAACAGCGAAGCCGGCGTCGTCGGCGGTGTCGTCGGCTCCATCATCCGCGGCATGGGCAACCGTTAGGCCGACGACAGTAGGACGACTGGGCAATCCCGCCCAGGGGCCTTCCTGCCCGTGTGTGCCTCTTTTCGTTGGCCTCTTAGCGATCTTGCCTTCGCTACTGCTGCGCCACCCCAACCTCCACCCCAAACCGCGCCAGTTCCCGCCGCTGCATCCCGTAGTCCACCAAAAACCCCAACCCGATCGCCAGCGGAACCAGCCCCGCGCCAGGCACCCACAGCTTTTCGCGATCGCTGATCGCAACGACTACCAACCCAAACGCAATCACGCCCAGCCCGAACGAGGTCAGCACTAGCGCCGTCCGGCGCACCCGGCCAAGACTCCGCAGCGGATCCCGCGTCGCGCTCGCCTGCCCCTCGCCCGAGCCCAGCAGACGTTCGATCTCTGCGATCGGCAAGCCTCGCGCCAGCATCGCCATCCGCTGCTCCGCCTTCATCCGACGCGCCTGCGCCTGCCCCCAAATACCCGCCACTACAATCCCCAGCACCATCACAATCGCCGCAATCGGAATCATCAGCGCCACCATACCGTCAGTCATCACAACCTCCTCATTCGCAACCCTTGGACCGCCCCTTGCCCGCCAAAGTTTCACCGTTGCCGTTGAAACTTCCCGCCGGTGTGGCAGTCTGACCCTGCTTGCCCCCTGCGCCCATCCCGCACGCCCAGTTCGAAGACCTCGTCCGCGAGCACCAGGCCGCTGTCTTCCGCACCCTCCTTCGCCTTACCGGATCGCGCGAGCACCTCGAAGACCTCGCCCAGGAGGTCTTCCTCCGCCTCTTCCGCGCGCTTCCCGCCTTTCGCGGCGAAGCCCTGCTCTTCACCTACCTCTACCGCATCACGCTCAACGTCGCCCAGGACGAGTGGAAGCGCCGCCGCCGCGTCGATCGTCCCCTCGTCTCCCTTTCCGCTCCAGCCGCAACCTCCGCCGACTCCACCCAGCTCTGGGAAGACCGCCTCGCCGATACGCATCCCACCGCCGACCAGCAGCTCAGCACTCACGAACTCCAACTCGCCGTGGACGAAGAACTGCTCGCCCTGAGCAACGTCGAACGCTCCACCCTCGTCCTCTACCATCAGGAAGAGCGCACGTACACAGAGATTGCCGCGATCCTCAACCTGCCGATCGGCACTGTTCGCACGCACCTCCACCGGGCCCGCAAGAAGCTGCACGATCGCCTTCAGACCCGTGCTCTCAGAAAGGACCCGGCCCCATGTCCCAGCCGCTGATGCCCGAAGCCCACCCTGCCC
>CAXUCK010000306.1:0-2213 GCA_964249375.1 uncultured Acidobacteriaceae bacterium | reverse complement strand
GGGTGGAGTGGGCGGCTCCGAGTCCGAAGAGCGCGAGGAGCACAAAGGGAAGACGCATACGCTCAGCGTAACGCGCTTAGGGAACGAAAGTAACATCGTTTGTGACGAACATCGTAACTGATTGTTTAGAGGTTTGAAGCAATGCGCTGTCGTCCTGAGCGGAGCGAAGGACCTCGGTATTCCCGAACGCGCCCATTCGCTCCGGGCAAAATACAGAGGTCCTTCGCTCCACCCCAACGAGCAAGGAACGCTCGCTGGGGACCCCGGCTCCGCTCAGGATGACAGCTCGTATCTTATTGCCCTAAACACTTCGAAGATCGGGACGTAACCAGTGTGTGTAAAGACCGGCCCGCCGCGGGGTACGTGACGGACCGGTGCTGTGCTTGTCGACACGAAAGCTACTGCAGGGAGGCGATCTTTTCCTTGGCAGCGGCTACGGCGGCGGCGGCTTTTTCGGGGCCTTGGGCTACGCCTTCGGCGGTGATGACGTTGATATCGCGGATGCCGAGAAAGCCGAAGACATCGCGGAGGTATTTTTCCTGGTGGTCATAGGCTTCTGCGGGCGAACCTGGACCGTACTGGCCGCCGCGGGTGGAGATGACGACTACCCGTTTGCCGCCGCACTGGCCTTCGGGGCCTTTCGGGCCGTATTTGAAGGTGGTGCCGGGGATGCAGATCATATCGATCCAGGCCTTGAGCTGCGAAGGCACGCCGAAGTTGTACATCGGCGCACCGATAAGGACGAGGTCGGCGCCCAGGAACTCGTCAAGAATCGTTTTGCCGGTTTCAAGCTCCTGCTTTTGCTCCGGCGTAATGTTGGGGATGTCATCGCCGAAGCTGCGTAGGACGGCGTTGTAGTGGCGCAGGGTGTCGTGGACGAGGTCGCGGTAGATGTACTCGGCGTTGGGGTTGGCGGACTTCAGTTGCTCGGCGGCCGCTTGGGTGAGGGGGCGGCTGACGGATTTCGGACCGGTGACGCTGGAATCGAGATGCAAGATCTTCATGGTGATGGGTTCTCCCGGCCTGTGCGCAAAGCGCAGTGACGGCCATGCTCATAGTCTACGGGGCAACTGGAGCGGCTGATGAAGTGGGCGTGAAAGGAGGCGTTATGCCGCTTTGCGTTGACGGCGTGTTTGCGTCGGGAAAGCTGGCGAGGCGCGGCCAGTGTTGCGGCTTGCAGGTGGCGGGGCCGCCGGTGTTGTCGATGATGTTGCGGGTAGCGCCGTACTGGTTCAGGCACGTGGTGATCATGTCATGAAAGCGGACGCCGGGGGCTGCAGGGACCTCGATGGCGCGGGTGAGGAAGATGTCGGGGTAGGTGAAGACGCTGTAGATGCCGAGCCCCCAGGCCTCATGCTGATGGACGCGGTCGGCGACCTTGTAGGAAGCCCAGCCTTCGGTGCCCGGCGCGCTGGTGAAGGCGGCTTGTGTGGGCGGATCGTAGGGGATTTCGGACTGGTAGAGATAGCTGCGGCCGCGTTCGCCGTTCCAGAGCACCTGGAACTGCTGATGGTGCTCGACGAAGAGGCCGTAGGCGGTGACGTCGTCCCCGTTGACGACGAGGCCGTTCTGGCTGAGGTTTTTGTCCCAGCCGACGTCATGGCCGTGGTCGGCGCGCCAAATCCAGGTGTGGTCGATGAGGGTGTCATTGGCGTTGACTTCGAGGTTGCCGACAGTTTTACCGACACTGGCACCGCCTTCGCGGAAGAAGACATCCTGCACGACGATGGGGTTGGCTTTATGCGGTGCGTGGCTGCCGGTGGGGCCGATCTGCATGAGCACGGGGGACAGCGTGGGGCCGGCGTCGATGAGCAGGCTGGCGAGGATGAGGCCGTCGACATCGGCAGTCAGCACGGCGGCGGTGCCCTGCGTGGGGCGTAGCGTGGCAAAGCCCAGGCCGAGCACGACGGTGCCGGGGTGCGTGCGGAGCGGTTCGGTGAGGTCGTAGATGCCGGGCGTGAGGAGGAGGTGGCGTCCCTCCGCGAGCTGTGCGTTGAGGGTGCGGGCGGAGTCGCGGTCCGGGTGGGCGAGGTAGAACTGCGAGAGGGGGATGTCCTTACCGCCGTCTTGACCGCCATTGGCACCGATGCGCCAGCTTACCCCGGTGCTTTTGGTCTTCAACGGCGGTACATGGACGCTCCAATGGCCGGTGCCGCTGACCTGCAGGAAGGGTTTTTCGCGGACGATGGGGGTGTGGGCGATCTCGGTGTAGG
>CAXUCK010000305.1:1935-2223 GCA_964249375.1 uncultured Acidobacteriaceae bacterium | reverse complement strand
CTTCCGCACCACGCTCTTCGTCCTCTTCGCCGCCAACTCCATCCTGCTCGCCGCGATCGGCCTGTACGGCGTCATGGCCTACACCGTCGCGCAGCGCCGCTTTGAGTTTGGCCTGCGCTTCGCCCTCGGCGCCAGCCGCCCCCAGGTGCTCTCGCTCGTCCTCCGCGGAGCCATCTCCGTCGTGCTCCTCGGCTTGGCAATCGGAGCCGCCCTCTCCTTCTCACTCAGCCGCGTTCTGGCGAGCGTCGTCGGCCAGCTCCCCCGCTTTGACGCCGTCGCCTACCTCCT
>CAXUCK010000305.1:0-1925 GCA_964249375.1 uncultured Acidobacteriaceae bacterium | reverse complement strand
TCGCCCTCATTGCCACGCTCCTGCCCGCCCGCCGGGCCGGCGCCACCGACCCCATGACCGTTCTCCGCAGCGAATAACCTGGCATCCCGAAAGGCCCATCATGTCGACCATCCTGCCAACCCTGATCCCGACGCTCATCCAAGACCTCCGCTTCGCCCTCCGCCAGCTCCGCCGCGCCCCCGGCTTCGCCGCCGTGGCGATCCTCACGCTCGCGCTCGGCATCGGCTCCGCCACCGCCGTCTTCTCCGTCATCGATGCCGTGCTGCTCCGCCCTCTGCCCTTCGCGAATCAGGACCGCCTCGTCTTTCCTGACACCCACGCCCGCGTCGGATACACGCAACCCTGGTCCTGGCTCAGCTACGTCGATGCCCGCGCCCAGCTCAAGACATTCGACGCCTTCGCCGGTTACAGCGATTACGGCAAGCTTAATCTCGAGTCCCCGGCCGGCCCGATCTCCCTCACCGCCGTCAAGGGCACCGAAAACTTTTTCACCGTCTTTGGCGTCAGGCCGCTCCTCGGCCGCACCTTCGTTGCCGGCGAAAACGAACCCGGCCGCGACACCGTCGCCGTTCTCAGCTACGAAGTCTGGCAGACCAACTTCGGCGGTCGCCCCGACGTCATTGGCAAGCCCATCCGCCTCGACGGCGTCCCCTCCGTGGTCATCGGCGTGATGCCCGCCGGGTTCCGATTCCCTCTCTCCGCGCGCAACGCCATCTACAAGCCGCTCAACCCCGAACCCAAATTGAAGGGGAGCCGCGGCTCCCACTGGATGCGCACTGTCGGCCTGCTCAAGCCCGGCGTCACCCGTGCGCAGGCTCAGGCCGACTTCACCCGCGTCCTCAACGACCTTGGCCGTGCCTACCCCGACACCGACACCGGCCGCACCGTCCACCTCATCCCCTTGCACGAGAGCGTCACTGGCCAGGCTGCCGGCCCGCTCCAAACTCTGCTGCTCGCCGTCTTTGCCCTGCTCGCCATCGCTTGCGTCAACGTCGCGGGCCTCCTGCTTGCGCGCGGTGTCAAACGTGAACGCGAGATGGCCCTTCGAGCGGCTGTCGGCGCCGGTCGCGCGCGCCTCCTTCGCCAGGTCGTCACCGAAGGCCTGGTGCTCTCGGCTGCCGGTCTCGTGATCGGGATTGCCCTCAGTTGGGCCTTGCTCGTGGCCATGCGCCTCTTCCTCATCAACGCCGTCGACCGCGGAGCCGATGTCCACCTCAACCCCATCGTGCTCCTCTTCGCCGTTCTCCTCGCCGCGTTCACCAGCGTCGCTGCTTCGATCGCCCCCGCGCTTCGCCTTTCCGCCGCCGACCCCAACCGCGCTCTGCGCGCCGGCGGCTCTGCCGGGGTTTCCCGCGGACAGCATCGCCTTCGCTCGGGCTTCGTGATCACCCAGGTCGCCCTCTCGCTCGTCCTTCTCGTCACCTCCGGCCTTCTGCTGCGTAACCTTCGCGCACAGCTCAACACACCCCTTGGCTTCGAGCCCGCGCGTATTCTCACCACCGCCATCCAGCTTTCGCCCGGCGAGTACGAACACCGCGACCCGCTTGCCAACTTTTACCGCCCTCTGCTTGAGCGCGTGCAGCACCTCCCCGGCGTCCAGGCCGCCGGTGTCATCAACATCCTGCCCGTCCAGAACTCGGGCAGCAACTCCGACATCCACATCGCCGGTCAGCCGCCGACACCGCCCAACCTGGAAGTGCTCGCTGAGGTCCGTGTCGCCTCCACCGGCTACTTCAACGCGATGGGCATCAAGCTCGTCCGCGGCCGCATGCTCTCTCCTGCCGAAGACACCCCCGATCTCCAAGTCGCCAACGTCGTCGTCAACCAGGCTTTTCAAAAGAAGTTCTTCGCTCAAGGCGGCGACCCGGTCGGCGCCCACACCGACGAGGGCGCCATGGGCATCGTGCTGAACCAGCCGCTGGCCA
>CAXUCK010000304.1:0-2231 GCA_964249375.1 uncultured Acidobacteriaceae bacterium | reverse complement strand
GGGTGGAGGGACCTGGCGATCGATGAGGCTGGTTGCGGGAATCTCGCGGACGATGCCGGTGAGGGAACCGGAGGAACCGCGGTCGAACTTGCCGCCGGCGGGGTCGGGAGTGGACGGGGTGATGCCGGCCTGGGCGAGGGCGCCCGAGTTGGCGATGAGGATGTGCTGGTCGACGCGGTAGAAAGCGGCAGGATGGCCGGCGGTGACGGCGTCGATTTTTCCCCGGTCAGGGAGGGTCTTGTCGGTCCAGAGGGTCTGGTCCCAACCGCTACCGAGGATCCAGGAGCCGGGTTGGGCGGATGCGGCGAAGGCTCGGATGCGCTCGAGCATCTCGGCTAAGGAGTGGATGCCGGTGAGATTGACCGAGAGCGCCTGCTGCTGCCCCGCGGTGCAAAGGTGGACATGGGCGTCGTTGAAGCCGGGCATGGCGAAGGCGCCGTGCAGGTCGACGACCTCCGAATGCGCGGTTTTGGTGGAGACGACTTGCGCGTCGGAGCCGGCGGCGGTGATGAGACCGTCGCAGATGGCGAGCGCGCTGACGTGCGCGGGTGTGGGTGAGGTGTCGTTGGGCTGGAGGTGAGCGCCGGTGAGGATGTTGCCGTGGAGAAAGATGGTGTCGGGGCCTGCGGGGCAGGACGGCGGGGAAGCGGCTGTGGCAATGGGAGAGGCGGTGAGGGCGACCGCAAGGAGGATCAATGGCTGGGGGAACACGAGCGGAGTGTATCAGGGGCTATCGAAGAGCGAGTGCTGATGGAGGAGGTTTGCGGTGTCGAGAACCGTTAATAGGAGCCGGCGAAGGGCGATCTCGCGGCCGGCGGGATCGAACCATTCCGCGAGGGTGTGGATGCCGCCACCGGCGCCGCCACCGCCGAGGGCGACGGCAGGGATGCCGAGCGAGAGCGGGATGTTGGCGTCGGTGGAGCCAATACGGGGCTCGGTGCGCAGGCCGAGGTGGCGATCGACGGCGCGGATGGTTTGCAGCAGGGGGGCGTCCGGGCTGAGCTCGGCCGCGGGCCGGCGGCCAAGGACCTCCAGATGGAACTGCACCGGGGGCGTGCGGGAGGAGGTTGCTTTGGCGGTGTCGACCACTTCGCGGAGATGCCCCTCGACTTCCGTTTGGAGGGCATCAATTTCTGCGGGGTCGGTAGAGCGGAGATCGAGGAGCACGGAGGCGGAGGAGGGAATGGAGTTGATGGAGGTTCCGCCGGCGATGAGCCCGGCGTTGAGGACGGTTCGGGGTTCGGTGGAGAGGGCGAGGCGGGAGAGGCTGGACAGGGCCTGGCTGAGTAAGAAGATGGGGTTGGGGGTGCCTGCGTCTGCCCAGGAGTGGCCGCCTGCTCCGGTGATGGTGGCGCGCAGGCGGAGGCTGCCGAGGGCGCGGGTGACGACGCTGGTGTGGGCTGGGCGTTCGCGCGCGATGGCGGCAGCGATGGGCGCGCCGTGCTGGCCGGCGGTGAAGAGGTGGCGCATGCCGCGGAGGTCCCCTTCGCCTTCTTCCCCCACGTTTGCGGCGAAGAGCAGAGGCGCTGGTGGGACGATGGCGGCAAAGCGGAGGGCGGCGACAAGGGCGAGGAGCGCCGCGAGACCGGCTCCGTTGTCCGAGATGCCGGGGGACAGGTAGCGGGGAGACTGGAGGATGGGTTCGCAGGAGACATCGGCGGGGAAGACGGTGTCGAGGTGGGCAGAGATGAGGATGCGGGGCGATCGGGCGTCCGGATCTCCGGGGTTGGGGGCGAGCTCGGCGAGGGCGTTGCCGACGTCGTCGGTGCGGATGCGGGTCAGACCGAGTTCGGCGAAGCGTTCGAGGAACCAGGCGGCTCGCGCGGCTTCCTGAAACGGAGGAGCGGGGATGCGGGTGACTTCGCACTGCCAGGCGAGGATCTGCGGCTGGTGCAGATGGAGCCAGCCGAAGGCGCGGTGAACCGAGGGCAGGGAAGCGAGGTGGACGATGCGGCGCTGCGCGGAGGTGGTTTCGGTGAGCAAGGACGGACTCAATACTCTACCTCGACGAGAAACAGGCCGCGGGCAGGGCTGGTGGGACCGGCGGCGGAGCGGCTTCGCTGGGCAAGAATGCCGGGGACGGCTTCGGGGTCGAGCCGGCCAGCACCGGCCTCAACGAAGGTGCCGACGAGATTGCGGACCATGTTGTGCAGGAAGCCGGAGCCGGTGACGCGGTAGAGGAGGAGCCCGCCCTCGAGCGCAACCTGAATGCGATCCTGGGCTACATCGCG
>CAXUCK010000303.1:0-2237 GCA_964249375.1 uncultured Acidobacteriaceae bacterium | reverse complement strand
ATCCATGCCTCCGTCCTTGAGGACTTCATCGAAGAATCCGTCGGTCCCAGCCGCTTCCTCTACCAAAGCGGCTCCAACGAGACCAGCCTCAAGCTCGTCGACATGAACTACGGCGTGCCCACCTTCATGCGCGCTCCGGGCGAAAGCTCCGGCACCGCCGTCCTTGAGATCGCCATGGACGAGATGGCCGAAAAACTCCACCTGGACCCTGTCCAGTTTCGCCAAATCAACAACGCCGAAAAGGATCTCAGCCAGGACCGCCCCTGGAGCTCCAAGCACCTCAACGAGTGCTTCACGGAAGCCGCCGGCCGCTTCGGCTGGGCCAACGTCAGCCACCTGCATGGCACCCCCGGCACCGTCACCGAAGGCAACGAGCGCATCGGCTACGGCATGGCCACCGCCACCTATCCCGCCAACCGCTCCGCCGCCAATGTCTCGGCCAGCTTCCTCCCGGATGGCCGCGCGCTCCTCGCCACCGGCTCCCAAGACCTCGGTACCGGCACCTACACCATCGTCCAGCAGACCGGCGCCCAGGGCCTCGGCCTGCCGCTCTCCCAAATCGAAGTCAAACTCGGCGACTCCGCCCTGCCCAAAGCGCCCGTCTCCGGCGGCTCGCAGTCCGCCGCCTCGGTCGGCCCCGCGGTTACGGCGGCCTGCAAACAGCTGAAGCTCAAAACCGCCGACCTTGCCATCGGCGACCCCCAATCCCCGGTCCACGGCGCCATGCCCGAAGACGTCACCGTCGACAACGGCCGTGTCTTCCTGATCAAAACACCCGCCAAGGGCGAAACCGTCCAGGCCCTCATCGCACGCAACGGCAATAAGCCCATCGAGACCACCGGCACCGCCGAACCCGGGGAAGACCGCACCGCGATGACCCAAAACTCCTGGGGCGCCGTTTTCGCCGAAGTCGCCGTCGACCGCGACACCTACATGGTCAAAGTTCGCCGCGTCGTCGCCACCTACGACATCGGCACGCTCCTCAACGACAAAACCGGCCTCAACCAGCTCATGGGTGGCATCACTTGGGGCATCGGCTTCGCCCTCCACGAGGAAACCCACTTCGACCCCCACCTTGGTCGCGTCGTCAACGAAAACCTCGAGGAGTACCACGTTCCCGTCAACCGCGACGTGGGCACGGTCGACGTTACCGTCCTCAACATCCCCGACCTGAAATTCAGCCCTCAGGGCGCCCGCGGCGTCGGCGAAATCGGCATCACCGGCGTCATGGCGGCCATCGCGAACGCGGTCTACAACGCCACCGGCAAGCGCATCCGCTCCTACCCCATCACCCCCGACAAACTCCTCACGGCCTAACCGCACCCTCGCATCAGACATCCACAATAAGGGCAGCGCACCAGCGCTGCCCTTATCGGCATCCCCTCACATATGCCCCCACGGCCGTCATCCTGACCCTGAGCTTGCCGAAGGGGAGGGACCTCTGTATTGGTTTTTTGCTCTTGCCTTTGCTCTTGCTCTTGCCTATCTGTTTGTCATCCCCGAAGGGGATCTGCGTTTGCTTTCGTTGTCATCCCGCACCCTGAGCGAAGTCGAAGGGAAAGGGATCCGCTGTTTGCCATCCGCAACACGCCTCCCATCCTCACTTCGGCAACACAACCCCCGCCGACCAAGGCGGCACAACCCCATTTACGCGCCCATACGCAATCAACTGCCCCATGTGCTCGTTATCGTGGCAAAGGATTCGCAGATACATCCCATCCACATTCACACTCTCGCCCTCAATCTTCACCTTCCGCGAAAGATCGCCAGGCCTCAGTTGCGCACGCGCCACCTTCACCGCTTCCAGCGAACGGCGAAGATACCCAACCACCTCTGCCTTCGATACGACCGTCCGCTCGGCATCATTTCGTTCAAGCTCATGCGGCATCTTCGGCCCGGTCACGCTAAGCAGGTAGTAATTTGACTGCGCCACGTGCATCAGCACCTCACTCACCGAACGCACGCCCGGTGCCGGCCGCCACGCATATTTCTCCGCAGGGATCGCTTCAGCCATGGAAACCAAAAGGCGGGAAACGTACCGCCATTCCCCGTCATAGCCCTCCCAAATTCCGTTATTGGCCGCCAGCACCGCAGGACTCTGGGCATGCAGCGTAAACGCGCTGAGAACAAGGCTGAGCAACATCATCTTTCGAAGCATGACCACACCCTACCAGACCGCAAACTCCCCAAAAGGTCTGTTCTGGAATCCATCCACCATAAGCAACTTTCCCCTTCCC
>CAXUCK010000302.1:0-2263 GCA_964249375.1 uncultured Acidobacteriaceae bacterium | reverse complement strand
CGTCGGTGGTGTCGGGGGTCTGGGCGTGGAGGGCCGGGAGGAACGCGAGCATCAGGGCGTGGAGAGGAAGACGTGTCCACCGATGGCGTCTCAGGCGGGACTGATGTCTCAGGCTTGGCAAGCCTCGGGGCTGTGGGAGGGCCTGGTTCATGGATGGATGTCTTCGCCTTTGGGCGCCTGGGTGGCGTTATGCGGTGGTGGTTTCGGCCTTGAGCTTTTCGGCGATGTCGTGGGCGATGAGGGCGTCGACGGTGGGCTGCAGAAGGCCTTCCATGACCATGGCGAGCTGGTGGTTGGTGAGGCCGATGCGGTGGTCGGTCATGCGGTTCTGGGGGAAGTTGTAGGTGCGGATTTTTTCGGAGCGGTCGCCGGAGCCGACCTGGGCTTTGCGGGTTTGTGCCTCGGCCTGGTGGCGCTTTTCTTCTTCGACCTCGTAGAGGCGGGCGCGGAGGACGCGCATGGCTTTTTCGCGGTTTTTGATCTGCGATTTCTCGTCCTGGCAGGAGACGACGGTCTGCGTGGGCAGGTGGGTGATGCGGACGGCGGAGTAGGTGGTGTTGACCGACTGGCCTCCGGGACCGGAGGAGCAGAAGGTGTCGATGCGGAGGTCTTTGGCTTCGATCTTGATGTCGACGTCTTCGGCCTCGGGGAGAACGGCGACGGTGATGGCGGAGGTGTGAACGCGGCCCTGGGTTTCGGTGGCGGGAACGCGCTGCACGCGGTGGACGCCGGACTCGTACTTCATCTGCTGGTAGACCTTGTCGCCTTCGAAGATGGCGGTGACGTCTTTGAGGCCGTGACCGATGCCGGTTTCGGACTGCGACAGGATCTCGACCTTCCAGCGGTGCCCCTCCGCGAAGCGAAGGTACATGCGAAACATTTCGGCGACAAAGAGGGCTGCCTCGTCGCCGCCGGTGCCGGCGCGCAGTTCGATGACGATGTTTTTCTCGTCGTTGGGGTCCTTGGGCAGCAGAAGGACTTTGATCTCTTCTTCGAGCGCGGCGAGGCGCGGCTCGAGGGTGGCGAGCTCGTCTTCGGCCATGGCGCGGAGATCCGGGTCGGCGACGGTTTCAGGGTCAACGATCATGGTCTTGGCGTCCGAGATGGCGGTCTGCACGCCGCGGTACTGGCGGAACTTTTCAACCACGGGCTCGATATCGCGGTGGGCCTTGGCGGTGGTCTGGAACTTCTTCTGATCGTTGACGAGGGTGGGGTCGGAGAGCTGTCGGCCGAGGTCTTCGTAGCGGGCTTCGAGTTGGTCGAGGCGTTCGAGCATGGGGGATGCGGTCCTTTCCTGCGGGGTGCAGGGCGTGTGACTTCAGAATGTCGGGGGGATGGGGCGGCGTTGGGCGCGGCGATTGGGCGCAGCTAGGCAAAGTCGTGACGGCCGGGGCGGTTCCCGCCGATCACGCGGGGAGTGGACACCGGGTTTGCCGTTCGCAGGGACATACTGATTCGATGGTATCGCGGGCGTCAAGGGTGCGCGCGTGGCAATGAGCCACGACGATCAGGGCGCCTCGGGGCTCGAGGCCGCCTGCGGGGGTGCCCGGTAGACACAGAGGAACTCCACTCGGGACGGCCGGGCACCCCAGGTTTCGGCGATCAAGGGAAAGGGGAGGACGCGTTTGTGGGAGAACACCTGACTAGCCGTCAGGGTGTCGCAGATGAGAGCGTCGGTCTGGTCAAGGCCGAGCTGCCAGCCAGCATCGCGCGGGTCGCGAAGCGCTCCGGATCGGGCTCGATCAGCAAAGGGACGTGGGCCTGGGTGTTGTCAACAGCGCGAAGAACGCGATCGCGGAGGTCGTCCCGGGAGACGCCCAGCGACTGGGCCGCACGAAGCAAGCCCTGGATGGCGTGGTCGAGGGAGCGAAGGTTGGGCGCGGCTTGTTCTGCGGCAGTCTCCGCGGGCTGCCGGGCGTAGACACCGCTTCCTTTGCGGGCGGTGACCCAGTGCTCCAGATGCAGCTGGCGATAGGCGGCGCTCACGGTATTGGCGTGAAGGTGGAAGCGGCGGGCAAGCTGGCGGATGCTGGGGAGCCGCTCGCCGGGGGAGAGCTCGCCTGAGAGAATGCCCAGCCGGATCTGCGTCACGATCTGTTCGTGCAGCGTGACTTCACTGGAATGGTCGAACCAGAGCCGCATGAGGTGGTCGCTCGTGGGTGTTTCAGGGTGACTGTGCGTGCGTGGAGGGCTAGGAGCGCTTCAGCTCGACGCTGATGAGGCGGAAGATGGAGGAGCCGATGTTTTCGAGGGTGTGCGGGGG
>CAXUCK010000301.1:0-2292 GCA_964249375.1 uncultured Acidobacteriaceae bacterium | reverse complement strand
CAAGTTCCCGGCGCTCCCGCCGTTTACCTCTTCCGCGAAGAAACCTCGGAAGACGACCTCCACATGTACTCGGTGTACGTGCGCGAGAAGGTCCTCACCGAAGCAGGCAGAGACCAGGCCTCCAACGTCGAACTCAGGTTCTTCGCCGGAACCGCGTCCAACAACACAGTCGACAGCATCGCTGGCCGCACCATCGAGCCCGACGGTCGCATCGTCCCCTTCACCGGCAAGCCCTATCAGAAACTCATCGTCAAACGCCAGGGCGGCTTTCGCTACATGGCCAAAGTTTTCACCATGCCTGAGGTCCAGGTTGGCTCCATCGTCGAATACCGCTACAAACTCCGCTGGGACGATCACTATTACAAGGATCCTGAGTGGTTCGTGCAGTCCGATGACTTCATCAGGAAGGCACACTTCCAGTGGAAGCCCACCACGAAGAATCTCAACCTGGTCAATTCAAGGGGCCAGAATGTCGGCACCATCGCCTGGACCAACATCCTTCCGCCAGGGGCCAAGCTCGAGCAGTCCCGGCTTCCACCCGTGGGCCAGAATGACGGGCAACTCATCTTCGACCTCACCGCGCAAGATGTCGCACCCCAGCCGCAAGAGGACTACATGCCCCCCATGTCGTCCTTCACCTACCGCGTCCAGTTCTACCGCACTCCCTTCCGTACATCGCCGGAGTACTGGAAAAATGAAGGCAACTTCTGGGCCAAGAACCAAAACAAATTCATCGGTCCCGGCCATGGCGTCCGCGCAGCCGCGGGCGATCTGACTGCCGGCGCGCCCAACTCGGAAGCCAAACTCCGCAAGCTTTACGCCGCCGTCCAGGAGCTCGAAAACACCGACTTCACCCGCCAGCGATCTTCGTCTGAAGAAAAATCCGAAGGCCTTCACGAGGTCCAGACCACGGACGACGTCCTCGCCCGCAAGCGCGGCAGCAGCGACCAACTCGCCGAGCTCTTCATCGCTCTCGCCCGCGCCGCCGGCTTCAAGGCCTATCCCATGCTCATCGCCAATCGCGACCGGAATATCTTCTATCCGGCCTACCTCACCTTCAACCAGTTCGATGACATCATCGCCATCGTCAACGTCGACGGCAAGGAAGTCTTCTTTGACCCCGGCAGCCGCTTCTGCCCCTACAGCCACCTCGCTTGGAAGCACACCCTCGCCAGTGGCATCCGCGAGGTCGACGGCGGCTCCGCCATCGCCAGCACACCCGGGGAGTCCTACACCACGTCCCGCGTCCAGCGCGTCGCCAATCTCACCATGGATGAGCACGGCGCCGTTCACGGCACCGCCAAACTTACCTTCATGGGGTCCCCCGCGCTCCGCTGGCGGCAGCACTCGCTCGAGGGCGACGAAGCCAGCTTAAAGAACGAGCTTCAGCATCACCTGGAACAAATGCTCCCGCACGGCATGGAGGTCAAGGTCAGCTCCATCGAGAAACTTACCGATTACGAGCAGCCGCTCGCCGTCAACTATGAGGTCAGCGGCACACCCGGTTCACCCACCGGCAGGCGCCTCGTTCTACCGTCCGACCTCTTTGAGAGCAACAGCAAAAGCACCTTCCCCCACGAGAAGCGCGAGTCCGCCGTCTACTTCGAATACCCGCACATGGTGCAGGACGCCCTCCGCATCAAACTGCCCCCCACCCTCACCATCGAGTCCATGCCCAAGTCCGACGCAGCCACCTTTGCCAAGGATGCCGCCTACAAGGTCACTACCGAACAGAAGCCGGACAGCTACACCGTCCGCCGTGATTTCCTCCTCGGCGAAATCGTCTTCATGCCCAAGGACTACCCGGATCTCCGCAGCTTCTACAACAAAGTGGAAACCCGCGATGGGGAAAGCCTTGTTCTCAAGGTGGGAGCCCCCACGTCAGAGAAAGCCCAAGCCTCGGGCAGCAGCGAGTAGCCACCTTCCCGCCCTGCGTCGCCGGGATACCCCGGCCCGCTCAGCGGTCACCGCTTTACAATAGGGCTACATGCCGAGCCGACCGTCGCCCCCTCTCTCCCATCCAGCCGGCCACCCGTCCGCATGACCGCATCGCGCCAACGCAACCTCCTCAAGACCGTTCCCGGCCTGCTGATCAGCGCCTTCTTTCTTTGGTACACCTTTCGCGGCATCCACTTCCGCGAAATGGGCGCCCTCCGCCTCGTCGCCCCCGCCTGGCTTCTTGGCGTCCTCGTCTTCACGGCCGCCAGCTACACGCTTCGCTGCGTTCGCTGGTACTCCATGCTCCGCCCCACCGGCGCCCGCTTCTCCCCCTGCGCCCGCGTGCTCATGACC
>CAXUCK010000300.1:1146-2294 GCA_964249375.1 uncultured Acidobacteriaceae bacterium | reverse complement strand
CAGGGGTGCAGGGAGAAGGCGTTCGCTGCTGTGCAGTCGGCCAGGACCGAATACCGAGGGTCCTTCGCCTGGCTCAGGATGACGAAAGGCCGAGTTGGACAAGACGCCTGGAGGCGCACTGCTTCAGGAACGACGGCGGGAACTTGTGGATCGGCCGCGCGCGGAGGAGCCGCCGGGGCGACCTGAACCGGTGCGCCGACCGCCGGGGCCGCGACCGCGATGGGCCGGAGCTTCGTGTGCGGCAGCTGCGTCGGTATGGTCACCAGAGGCGCCCTTCCAGGAGCGGGTTTCGAGGGCGAGGAGGCCATCGATGTTGCCGCCGCCCTGCTTGGCCAGGTCGATGGGGGTGTTGCGCTCTTCCTTGGCGAGGTCCTTGTCGGCTTCGCGCCATTCGAACTCGATTTTGAGCTCCTTTTCGAGCTTCTTGGCGTCGCGCTTCTCGAGCGGCGTGACGAAGGTGGTGGCGACGCCCTTGGCCCCGGCGCGGCCGGTCCGGCCAATGCGGTGGACGAAATCGTCGGAGGCGTTGGGCAGGTCGTAGTTGATGACGTGCGCGATGTGGGAGATGTCGATGCCGCGGGCGGCGACGTCGGTGGCCACAAGGATGCGGGACTTGCTGTCGGAGAAGCGCTTCAGGGCCCCGGTACGTTGGGACTGCGAACGGTCGCCGTGGATGATCTCGGTTTTGTGGCCGAACTTCTCGAGCTTGCGGCCGATGCGGTCGGCACCGTGCTTGGTGCGGCAGAAGACGAGATAGCTGCCGTCTTCGGTGGCGAGCAGGCGATCGAGCTGGGCCAGTTTCTGGTCCTGCATCAGGGTGATGACGCGCAGCGTGACGCGATCAGAGGGCTTGGAGGTCTGGCCGATCTCGACGCGGACGGGGTCGGTGACGTAGTCGCGCACGATGTTGCGAATGTTGGCGTCCAGCGTGGCCGAGTAGCACATCGTCTGCCGGTCTTTGGGGAGCGCACCGACGATGCGGCGGATGGAGGGCAGAAAACCCATGTCCAGCATGCGGTCCACTTCGTCAAGGACGAGCATGTCGACCTCGTTGAGTTTGACCTGGCGGCGATCCAGGTAGTCCTCGAGCCGGCCGGGGGTGGCGACCACCACGCGCGGACCGCGCTGGAGAGCGTCCAGCTGGGGGC
>CAXUCK010000300.1:0-1136 GCA_964249375.1 uncultured Acidobacteriaceae bacterium | reverse complement strand
GCAGACGAGCACGGCGTCGTTCTTGAGCTGGGGGCTGAGCTTGTAGTAGTGCTCCAGGACCTGCATGGCAAGCTCGCGCGTGGGAAGCAGGATGAGGGCGAGGATGGGGTTCTTTTTGCCGCGGATGGACGGGTCGGAGATCTCGTTCAGACGTTCGACCATGGGCACGAGGAAGCTGAGGGTCTTACCGGTGCCGGTGGAGGCAGTGGCAAGAATGTCTTCGCCTTCGAGTGCGGGTGGGATAGCGCCGGCCTGCACGGGCGTGGGGGTAACGAAGCCCGCGTCCACGAGGCGCTGCTTGAGCTCGGCGGAGCTGGCGAAGTCGGTGAAGTGGAGCGCGGAGGCCTCGGCCTGGGTGATGTGGCGGGCGGGCGGCAGCGGCTCGGGATTCAGGATGGATTCGAGGGTGAGCCTGGAGGTGTCCGGCGCGGGCTTTTTCGGGGCCGCGTTGCTGTTGTGGTGCTTGGCTTGTGGTTTGCTGTGGGAGTGCCCCTGGTTGCTGCGCTGTTTTTGGGGGGCGTTCAGGACGGAAGAGGAGTTGTTCAAGCGTTTCCTTTTAGGGGCAAGAGCGGTGGGGGCGGACGCCCGCTGGGACGCGCACGGCGGTACAGACGCGTGGATGCGGTCGCGGGATCCTGGGTTCAGCACTGCGGGAGGTTCGCTCGTTTGAGTCGTTCGAATTGTCTGAAGTCATTCTCAAGAAGGAACAGGCACTGCTGCTGCACGGCGAGGCTGACCCAGTTTGGATCGCCTCAAAGCCAGAGCAACCAACGTGCGGGGCCGCGGGGAAAACCCGAATACGGCTCGCCCGGTGGGCGGTAGGCGCGCTCGCGGTCTCTGGCCAAATCTGGAGGTCTCACAGGAACGAGGGAACCCAAATCTGCTCGCGGTGCGCTGTGCTCAAGGAGCACAAACCAAGAATACCACAAAGAATCCACAAGGGCCGCCGTGCGCCTGACGGTCGGGTTACCCGCGCCCGATCACGGTGCAGCGAACGCTTCAGGCGAAGCCCCGCCGTGGGACTGACGGGCAGGCAGGCTCTGCCGTAAGATAAACGACAATTACAAGGAGGGAAGCCTTTGCGCGCGGGGCGAACCACGTGAAGCGGAGCGAGGCGATTTCACAAAGCTTGCGCG
>CAXUCK010000299.1:0-2309 GCA_964249375.1 uncultured Acidobacteriaceae bacterium | reverse complement strand
AGCGATCGCCGCGTTGCTCCGCGGTGGTGTCGGCGGTGATCTTTGCTTTGCCGAGGGTGCGGATGGCGCGGTAGTTTCCCTGCTCGGTGCCGCGGAGGTAGAAGTTGGTGGAGCGGACGGTGCTGCCCTGGGTGAGGGTGAGGCGGAGGAAGTGGACGGAGGTGAGATTGGCGGGGTACTCGAGCGTGATGGGGGTTGCGGTGGAGTCCTCGGCGGCGCTCAGCTCGGCGGACTTTTCGGAGACTTTGGAGCCGTCGAGGTTGAGGATTTCGACTTTGGCAGTGAGGTTCGGGGCGTTCCCGGCGCTGTAGTTGACGACCTCGACGGTTTCCTTGAGGGAGTTCCACTGGATGTGGAGGGGCTCCGCGCCGAGCTTCGAGCCGAAGTAGGAGGCGGTGGGCTGGAAGTAGAAGTCGTAGGTTTGCCAGACGAAGGAAGGCCAGCAAGGATGGCTCATCCAGAGGAGGGCTCCCATGCGGTGAACGCTCTGGGACTCGAAGATGGCGCGATAGGCTTCGTAGCTGATGATTTCGCCGATCGCGATCCAGTCTTCGGCGTTGGTTGCGCCGCCGTAGCCCTCGTTGAGCAGGGTGATGAGGGATGTGCCGCCCTGTGCGCCCTCGATCGTGAAGTCGTGGAGTCCGTAGTCGAGGCTGAGCGGCCAGAGGGCGTGCTCGGGCATCATGAGGCGAACGCTTTCGATGGGCGGGATGGCGGGAGCGCCGATTTCGGAGTGGAGTTGGGTGTCGGCGCGGCGGAAGTACTCGGGTGCGGTGAGGGCGCGGTAGGGGCCGTGTCCGCTGACGGGGCCGTCGGCGGAGGAGCCGATGTAGGGGATGTCGGGGTGGAGTTCGGCGAGTTGTGCGCGGAAGCCAGCGTCGAGGACCTTTGGGGGGTACCACTCGTTGCGGCCGACGTAGATGCCGATGGAGGGGTGGCGGCGGATGCGTGCGATGTAGTCGCGCGAGTTGCGGAGGAACATGGCATTGTCCGCCGGGACGGGGCCGTCCCACGGGTTGGCGAGCCAGAAATCCTGCCAGACGAGGACGCCGTGGCGGTCACAGGCGTCGTAGAACGCGTCATCGCCGACCTGCCCGACCCAGTTACGGATCATGTTGAAGTTCATCTCGCGGTGGTAGCGGACGGCGGCGTCATACTCGCGGGCGCGGAAGCGGAGCATGGACTCGCCAAAGCCCCAGCTGCCGCCCTTGGCGATGAGGCGACGACCGTTGATGAACAGATGGAGGTCGCCGCCGGTTTCGTCGGAGGTGATCTGGCGGATGCCGGCCTTGAAGGAGTGGTGATCGTGGGTTTCGCCGCGGCCTTCGAGGGTGAGTTCGACGTCGTAGAGGTGCGGCTCGCCGTAGCCTGCGGGCCACCAGAGCTCCGGCTGGGCGATGCGGAGCCGCGGGTGGGTCTCGGGGGAAAGCTTGACGACTTGCGTGCCGTTGGCCGGAAGCGTGACGGGCTGTTCGAAGCTGACGGTGCCGAACGTTCCGTGCAGGGTTCCGGAGAAGGGTTTACCGGTGTGGTTGCGGGCGATGCACTCAAGGGTGACGTCGGCGTGGCTGGTGTCGGGAAGGGGAAGGACGGAGGTGACGAGGGAGTCTTCGAGGGTGACGGCGCCGGCGGGGACGAGGTTGATTTCGGCCCAGATGCCGGTGTTGCGACCGCGGATGGTGGGGATCCAGTCCCAGCCGATGGAGGCGTGGTAGGTGGGGTTGTCGGCCCCCAGCGCACCGCCGTTCTTGCCGGTGGTTTCGAGGGTCTTCTGCTTGCAGGAGCCGGGGGTGTCGTTTTTGTGGATGAGGATGGCGAGCGCGTTGCGCTTGCCGGGCAGGAGCTTGCCGGTGACGTCGAACCCGGTGCGAAGGAAGGCGCCCTCGACGCGGCCGAGGTGGGCGCCGTTGAGGTAGACGTCTGCCTTCCAGTTGATGCCGGCGAGGTTGAGCGTGATGCGCTGGCCGCGTCTGGACGGGGCTGCGAGGAATTCGGTGCGGTACCAGAAATCAGCGTAGAAGAAGGAGTCGGAGATGCCGAGCTGGTTCTGGCCGAAGTTGGGATCGGGGATGGCGCCTGCGTTGTAGAACGAGGTGAGGACGGTGCCGGGAACGGTGGCGACGATCCAGGGGTCGTCTTTGAAGCCGGGGGTGGAGAGGGTTTCGCCGGTGGCTTCGGTTCCGTCGTAGCCGGCGCGCTGCAGTTTCCAGGAGCCGCCAGCGAGATGAAGGGCGCCGTCGGCGGTGGGGGCGGGCATCGGTTGCGGTTTGAGGAGGAAGCCGCCGTGGCCAAAGACTTCCATCTCGGAG
>CAXUCK010000298.1:0-2317 GCA_964249375.1 uncultured Acidobacteriaceae bacterium | reverse complement strand
CCACAAACATGCAACCACGACCGCGCACGCCACCCCGCGCCGCCAAAAACCACCGCAAATCCCTGCGAAAAGGCTCATAGATCGGAGACTACCACCGCAGGCAAATCGTTAGCCAAGCGACCCCCTCACCCCAGCTGCGAAGCCGCCAGCGTCGCGCCTTCCGTGCTCCCAAGCCAGTTCAGCTTCACCACCGTGATGTCATCTTCCTGCCCGAACTCACGCGCGCTCAGCGCAATCGCCGCCGCCGACCGATCGCTGACAGCGGTCGCCCGATCAAACCCGAACAGCTCCCCGGAAGCATTCCGTGCTTCCACCACCCCGTCCGTCAGAAGCGTAATCGACTGCCCTGGCGCCAGGCGGCATCGACTCTCGCCGTACGCCGCGTGAGCCAGCACCCCGAGAGGCAGGCCAGACTCCACCGTCACCTCTTTGCCGGCGACGTACGGACACAGGTGCCCCGCATTGGCCAACGTCAGGCCGCCATCCCAATCCGCCCGAAGCACAAGGCAGGTCGTGAAACCGTCACCGCCGCGCCCATACAACCGCCGATTCAGCCCGGCAAGAATCTCCGCCGGACTGGTCGTGATCTCGGCAAAGGTTCGCAGCGCGCCCACCAGCAGCGACACCATCAGCGCTGCCGGAACTCCCTTCCCGCTCACATCGCCAATCACGATCAGAACGCCCCCCGTCCCCAGCGGAACGATCTGGAAAAAGTCCCCGCTCACCTCGCCGGCCGGGTGGTACACGCTCGTGATCGCAAACCCCGGAATCGTCGGACTTTCTTGTGGAACCAGCACCTGCTGCACACTGCGCGCCGCCTCCTGTTCCCGCTCATACGCCTCTTCGT
Source organism: uncultured Acidobacteriaceae bacterium (assembly GCA_964249375.1). Taxonomy (GTDB): domain Bacteria; phylum Acidobacteriota; class Terriglobia; order Terriglobales; family Acidobacteriaceae; genus Edaphobacter. Next base: position 1,470 of record CAXUCK010000298.1, on the reverse strand, counting down.
GGCGGCTGGTTCGCGTAAAGCGATACACCAGGATCGCCAGCATCGAGATCAGGAAAAAGAAGCTGCCAAGGTCACCCAGGCTCGCGTGAAACGGTCCGTGAATCGTGTCCGTCAGCCAGGCCGAAGGTCCCTGATACCAGCCAAGCGTGTAAAGGCCCCAGATCGCATCGTCCGCAAAACCGACCAGCGTCGTAAACAGCACCGGCGTCACGAGAAATCGAGCATCCGGATACCCTTCGATCGCGCGCCGGATGACCAGAACCGCCACCCATAGCGACTGGGGAAAGTACAGCGCTGTCCCCAGTGCCGTTTCCGTCGCGGTTGAAAACCAGCCAAAATACTCCGGGAGGCACAGCACCAGCGCCGCGGAAAGTCCGGCCACCATCGTCCAGAACAACCCATCGCGTCTTCCGCCAAGCAGCCGGAAATAAAAGGCAATCTCAGCCGCGGAACCCAACACGGCAAAAACGCCCGTGAGCAGATCATGCTCACGCACGCCGTAAAGGTGAAAGGCGCAGTAGACGAAATAGCCGCCCATGATCGCCCAATTCAACAGCATCAGACCGAACCACAGGTACTCCCGTTCCCGTCTGCGGAAGCCGAAGAGCACAAGCGCGGTCAGCGCCGCCAGCGTCATCAGAACCAGAAGAACGATGCTGCTCAGCTGCTGCCAGCCTCTTCCATCTTGGGTGCGATTCCGCAAATCCTCCAGCACCTTCGTGTCTCCCACCCGCAAACCCGGCACCGGACCTCCACTTCGGTAGCTGGCGTACGTCGGCCAATGCCAAACGTGGATCGCCAGCGTCAGCGTCCGTGGCTGGGCATTGCTCCGCGTGGGAATCGCAATCACTTCCGGCGGCATGTTGTAGGCATGCGGACGCGGTGGCATGCCTCCCCGGCTCGCGATGCTCTGGCCGTCCGCAAACAATTGGTAGCTGGTGTAGATCCGCGTGACATACACCGAGATCGACCCCTGCCCCGCAGGCACGCGAATCTTCGCCCGGTACCACGCCTCGCCCGAGTACGCCGGCTGGCTCGTCGGCGTGTCCGGCCGCACGAGCAACCAGCCTGAATCATCAAACCCCGGGTCGGCATACCGCGGGTCATTCCCAAGGTGAAACCGCCACGCACCGTCCAGCAGCACCACCGCCTGCCGGTCCTTATCCAGGTCAAAGGTGCCCGCTGGAGAGCTGGAAGCCGCCGGAGGTGACTGCGCCTGCGCCCGCGCCCCCAAACCCACCAGCAGGATGGCAGCGGTAGCGACAGTCTGGGCCCAGGAAAACCTTCTAGACATTTTGCATGTTCGGGTCCAAACTGCGAAACGCCCAGCGTATCAGGTCATCCTACCGCCACGTTCCTCTCATCGAGCAACAATCCGCGTCTCCCCTCCGCGGCTAACGCGTCGTTCGCGCTCCCACCTGCGCCACCCTGTCCCCCAGCTGCATCCCCCCACTCAGCCCCGCCTCATAC
>CAXUCK010000297.1:0-2320 GCA_964249375.1 uncultured Acidobacteriaceae bacterium | reverse complement strand
GGGGTGGGGTGGGGAGGCGAAACCAGCGGAGAAGGCCGGCGACGCCGAGGACGAGGTAGAGCAGGTTGAGCGCGGCGTAGCTGGCGGCGAAGCGGAAGTCGTGCGGATACTCGCGGCGGTTCCACCAGTCGAGGGTGGTCTGCATGAGTTCGGTGCGTGGACGCAGGAGCATGTTCACGAGGCGAGCCGAGGGAAGCCAGACGTAGTAGCGCAGGGGCGCGGCGGCGATGCGCTCGCGGGCGAGTTGCTCGAAGCGGGCGTCGATAGTGGGGTTGGAGTCGGTGGTTTCGTTGTAGTCGGCGAGCAGAGCGGCGGTGCGGGTGCTCTGGTCAGGGGAGTCGAAGGCGCGGTTGGGCAGGTCACCCAGCTTAATCTGGGCGCCGTCGAAGTTCCAGTAGACGTCCTCGGTGGAGGCGAAGTCGACGGCCCAGGAGCGGTACCAGCGCTGGAAGCCGAGGGGGATGTACTCGCCGGGGTCGGTGGCGTAGTGCGGTGCGAGTGGCTGGACGACGTGGAAGGTGCGGTAGTTGCGGACGGTCCAGGGGACGAGCGGGAGGAGAACACATAACGCCGCGAGCGCCGCGGGCTGGATCTTGCGCCGGAAAGACCGGGGCGGGCCCGACCAGCCGACGGGACCGCAACGCCACCAGAGCACGGGGACAACAGCGACAGAAAGCAGGGCCTGCTCCGGCCGGAGGAGGAGGGCATACGCGAGGGCGAAGGCGAGGACGAACAGCCAGCGATCGATGCCGGGGTTGGCGATCCAGCGGGTGAGGGCGTAGGTAGCGAGGGCGATGGAGAAGAGTGTGAGCGTTTCCGTGAGCGGGGCGGCGACGTAGTTGGCGGTAAAGGGGCAGAGAGCGGCCAGGGTGAGGGCGAGGAGTCCGGCGCGGGGGCCAAGAAGGCGCAGGGCAGCGAGACCGACGAGGACGCATGAGGCGAGGTCGACGGCGCACTGCACGGCCATGACGGCGGCGTAATTCCCGACGCCGAAGAGGCGGAAGCAGAGCATGAGGAAGAGCGGGTAGCCGGGCAGGCGGATGAGCGTCAGGTGCGGAGGGCCGCCCCCAGGAGAGTAGCCATAGTAGTTCGACCGCATCCAGTTAGTGGCGATCTGGCCGTAGACGAGGGCGTCGCCCGTGAGCGGAGCGGCGTGGCGGATGAACGCGATGCGGAGGGCGGCACCGAGAACGAGGGCGAGAATGGCTGCCGCACTTGTTCCCTGCCGGTCAAACCTCATGGTGACTGCATCTTATCGTCTCCGGCAGGTGGCGCGTGACGCTTCCGTTTGATTGACTCACGGGGGACCGCGCCCTAGGATGAGGGCAGTCCTCTTCCGGCATGGGCGAACAAGCGTCTTTTCATGAACCAACAAGTCTTTTACGATCCCCAACGCAAGCGGTGGAAGCGGCTCCGAAGAGCGTTTGACGTGATGGCCCTCTTTGGGCTGGTGATTGGTCTGGTGTTTGTGATCGGGCTGATGCGGGTTCGGCCGCTGCCGGAGCTGTTGCTGGACACACCGAAACGGAACTTCCGGGCCCTGGCAACGCCACCGGCGCCGGTCGTGAAGCCGGGACAGAAGCTGCACCGGTCGGCTCATCGAAAGACGGACCTGAAGCCCTCGGACGTCGACCTGAACGAGAACGACACCCTGCGCGGGGCCTACTACGTGGAGTGGGACCCGGCCAGCTACTCGTCACTGAAGCAGCACATCCGCCAGATCGACCTTCTGTTTCCGGAGTGGCTGCACGTGGTGACGCCGGACGGTGCGCTGACCTCGTACACCGTAGACAACCCGATCCGGCCGTTTCCGGTGATTGACCGGGATGGTGTGCACCGGGTGGATCAGCAGGAAAAGGTGGCGCGCACGATTGCGGACGCCAAGGTCGACACAGAAATTTTTCCGCTGGTGAACAACTACGACCCGATCAAGAACGTGTTTCAGCCGTCGGTCGGAGATTTTCTGACAAGCCCTTCGGCGCAGGCGAACTTCATGCGCGCGGTGGACCGGTTTCTCGCGGCGAACCCGGCGTACCGTGGTCTGTCGATCGATTTTGAGGAGATCCCGGCGACGGCGCAGCCAGGGTTCAAGGCGCTGATCGCGACGCTGTACAACGATTTTCATCCGCGCGGTTTGCGGCTCTATGTCAACACGCCGGTGGGCGACGATGACTGGGACCTGGCCTACATGGCCGAACACTCGGATGGCCTGTTGCTGATGGACTATGACCAGCACCAGACCGAAAGCGGGCCCGGGCCGATTGCCGCGCAGGACTGGTTTACCGACAATCTGCGAACGATCCTGAAGACGGTACCGAAA
>CAXUCK010000296.1:1223-2330 GCA_964249375.1 uncultured Acidobacteriaceae bacterium | reverse complement strand
AGCCACAGCAGCCTCGCCAGCCCTCCGGCCACTGTCGGCGTCTCCCCACGCAGCAGCATCATCAAGCCAAACTCAAGCGCGAGCAGCCCTGTCGCATCGTTCAGCAGGCTCTCCCCTTCGAGCATTTCGACCACCTGCTTCGGCAGCCCGATCGACTTCGCGATCGCCGCCGCCGCGATCGCATCCGTCGTCGCCACCACAGCGCCCAGCAGAAATCCAGATTTCCAGTCGAGCGCCGTGATGAAGTGGTCGGCAAACGCGGCGACGCCAAAGACGGTAAACGCCACCAGCCCCAACGCCAGCATCGCGATCGACAGCAGATTGAAACGAAAGGATGGCCAGTTAGTCATCCAAGCCGCGGCATACAGCAGGGGCGGCAGGAAGATCAGGAATACCAGATCCGGGTTGAGCGGAACGCGCGGCACATGGGGCGCAAAGCTGACGCCCAATCCCGCGATCACCAGCACAATGGGATACGGAACGTCGAGCCGCTCGGCGATGACGGCGAACACAGCCACAAGCGCCAGCAAAAGCAGAAAGATCGTTTGCACCAGGTGAATGCTGCCGCCCGCTCCCATCCGCGCGCCTCCAACGTTTGCTTCGGGACTCGATTAGACTCAGGGGTACGTCGCATGAGCTTCGCCGATCCCCAGACATCATCCCACGAGGACGAGCCCCTGCTGCTGACGCGCCGCGAGCGATCCCCGGCTTCGCTTGCGGGGAACCCCGATCCGCCGGCGCAACTCTCCCGGCGCCGTCACCCGGTTGCCGCGCTCCTTCTAGTCACGATCCTCATCCTCGCCGCCGCGGCCTTTGTCGGAGCGCGCCTCTGGGTCGGTCGCGCGATGCGGGAAGCCCTGCCCCAGCTTGATGGTTCGCTCGCGATCCCAGGCCTTTCCGCTCCTGTGCTTGTGCTCCGCGATGCACACGGCGTGCCCACCCTTCGCGCGGCTTCGCTCGACGACCTCGTTGTGGCGCAGGGGTTCGTCACCGCGCAGGACCGCCTGTTCCAGATGGACGGCATCCGCCGCCATGCCGCGGGAGAGCTCGCCGAAGTGCTCGGCTCCGCCTACCTTGAGCATGACCGCCTGCAGCGCGTCCTGGGGA
>CAXUCK010000296.1:0-1213 GCA_964249375.1 uncultured Acidobacteriaceae bacterium | reverse complement strand
CCTGGGGATCCGCGATGCCGCCGACCGTGCCGTGCAGTCCCTGCTGCCCGACCAGTTGCGGCAGCTTGAGCTCTACGCCCGCGGCGTGAATGCCGCGATTGCGCTCCAACGCGACCACCTGCCGATCGAGTTCCGTCTGCTGCACTACACCCCCGCGCCGTGGACCCCACGCGACTCACTCCTGGTGGGCCTCGCCATGTTCCAGGACCTCACGAACACCTTTCCGACCAAACTCAACCGTGAAGCCATCGCCGCACGGCTCGACCCCACGCTGCCCGCCGAAGCCCGTCAGCAACTACTCGCCGACTTGTACCCCGTCGGCTCCTGGCGCGACCACCCGCCAACCCAGTCCCCGACCGACCTCACCACGCCTGTCGAGCAGATCGAAGAAATCCCACTCGATCCCTCACAGGTCCGCCTCGGCCCGTCCGCCAGCTCCGCCGACCTCCTCGCCCTCGCCCGCACCGCCGCCCCCCAGCTCTGTCCAGGCTGCCGTGCTGGATCGAACGAGTGGGTCGTTGCCGGCAGCCGCACCGCCACCGGCCAGCCGCTGCTCTCGAACGACATGCACCTGTCCCACACCGTCCCGGGCATCTGGTACGAAGCCGGCCTTGAAGCACCCGCGACCGCCACCAGCCCCGCCCTTCACGTCGCCGGCGTCACGCTCCCCGGCACTCCCTTCGTGATCGTCGGCCACAACGCCCACGTGGCCTGGGGCTTTACGAACCTTGGCGCAGACGTTCAGGACCTCTACGTCGAGCACCTTCGCGGCACCGGCGCGGCGCAGCAGTTCGAAAGCGCAGACGGCTCCTGGCACCCGGTCGGGCATCGCTCCGAAACCATCCACGTCCGAGGCCATGCCGACCTCACGCTCGACGTCGCCCTCACCCGGCACGGCACGGCCGCCACCCCGATCCTGACGCCGGTTCTCCGCTCCGAAACCCGCCCCGTCTCGCTCCGCTGGACGATGTTCGACCCAGCCAACATCTCCTCCCCTTTTTTCGGCGTGGACGCCGCCGATAGCGGCCCCGCTCTGGTCGGAGCCTTCTTCAACTTCGGCGGCCCCGCACAAAACCTCGTCTATGCGGACGATCACGGCACCATCGGCTACCACGCGCTTGGCCGTATTCCCGTACGCGGCAGCCTCGCCCAGCCCACCGCGCTCAGCCCCATTCCCACCGACACGGCCGCAGCCGACGCCCCCACCCACGAG
>CAXUCK010000295.1:0-2351 GCA_964249375.1 uncultured Acidobacteriaceae bacterium | reverse complement strand
GCCGCGGGCGCCCTCGCTTTCGAAGGCATCGAGTCGCTCATGCACGGCTTCGGTCACGCCGCCGGATACGGCGCAGCCGACCTCGGCGGCATTGCGCCGCGCGAGGAGGTGGTCAACAACTACTACGGCGACTCCGGCGACCGAAACACCGCCGATCGCGACAACAGCGGTCGCCAGGACTTCGACACCGCCGCCGACAACGGATCTCTTTCCCCCGACGTCGAAGATCGTCGCTTCGGAGACGGCGACAACACCGACGACTCGAACCTCGACAACGGCTCAGACGATAGCGGCAGCTTCGACGATGGGGGCAGCTTCGACAGCGGCGGAGACGACAGCAGCAACTTCTCCTAAGCAGGCTCAGCACACCGATCGGCCGCATATGCATCGCCCATCAACAGGGCGTCAGTGATCTCCGTCCGATCCCTCCCCGATCGCGGAGATCACCGTTCGCATCACGGGCGCGCTTCACCCCGGCGCAACCACGTAAGATACAGGCCCCATGCCGCTGCCGTGCAGTTGTCCATCACGCGCCCATCCAACAGCATCCGCTCAAACTCTCCCACCCTCACCCGGTGGATGGTCATGTCATGTTCTTCCGGGTCGCGCTCCGTCTCGCCCTGGGTCAGATCCTCGGCCACAAACACGTTGTGCTCCTGCCGCATCGCCCCATAGGCAATCCATAGCGGCGCAATCAGCGTCATCTTTGCCGCGATCAGCCCTGTTTCCTCCCGCAGCTCGCCCCGGGCCATCTCTTCCTTATCGACCTCCGCCTCTTCCCACCCACCCTGCGGAAACTCAAAGTACGTCCCCTGCACTGTGTAGCGGAACTGCCGCACCAGCGTCACAAACTGCCCCTCCGCCGTACGCTCAAGCGGGATGATGATCGCCGCCGGATCCTTATCCATCACCCCGTAGATCCCACGCGTCCCGTTCGATCGCTCGATCACGTCCTCGCGCACCCGCGCCCAAGGATTGCGATACACCTCCCGCGAACTGATCGTCCGAATACTCATCGCACCGCGGCCGTCTGCTGCGCCGCCGCAGCCCCCTCCATCACCGGCAAATCCAGATGCGACGGGTACTTGGGCGAGCTGTAGATCGACACCGTTTCCGCCTTGTACGCCTCCGCGGGAGCCGTCATGATGTTCGGCACCCACGTCTGCGGATTGCGGTCATACAGGGGAAACCAGGTTGATTGCACCTGCACCATCATCCGGTGTCCCTTCAGAAACGTGTGGTCCACCCCGTGCAAGCTCCACCGGTATTCGTTCACCTCGCCCGGCTTCACCGGTGCCGGCTGCTCAAAGCTCTTGCGATACCGCCCACGCAGGATCTCGTCGGCAATCATCAGCTGGTACCCGCTCATCGGAGCCGGCGCGTCGTCCGGGTACACATCAATCAGCTTGGCTACCCAGTCGCCGTCCTCGCCCGTCGTTGATGCGAACAGGTCCGCCACTACGTCGCCGGTCACCGTCGTATCCGCATCCAGAACCGGCGTCTGAAACGTCGCGACATCCTTCCGCCCCGTAACGAATCTCTGGTCTTCCACCAGCCACGTCCGCCATTTCGACCCCGTCCCATAGGTCGCCTGGATCGGCCGATGCCGGTACGGCACCGGATCCGACGGGTCCGCCACGTACGCCGCCGCCTTGACGTCATACTGCCCCGCCGGTGCTTCGAAGCTCAGCGCCTTCTCCGGCAGCAGGTACAGCTTCTTGGGCTCCACAGCCTGCTTCGGTGGCCACATCGCGTAATGCTCCCACTGGTTCGCACCCGTCCGGAAACTCGCCGTGTTGACCAGCGAAAACCCTGCCCGATCCTTCAGATACTTCTCAAAAAATGGCGCCTCGATCGTCTTCCGATACTCGTCTCCCGTCGCCTGTCCAAAGTCGAGCTTGCCCAAGTGGCGCGTCGTTGGCGCCCAACCGCCGTGATTCCATGGCCCCAGCACCAGAAACACCTCGTGCTTTGCATCATGCGGCTCCAGCGCGGCATATTCCGCCTGCGGCCCCCACATATCTTCCTGATCCCAGTAGCCGCCCACCTCCAGCGTCGGCACCTCCACCTTGGTCAGCTCGCGCTCCACCGCCATGTCCTTCCAGAACTTCGTGTACGTCGGCTGCGTCAGAAACGCCCTCGCCGTCGGCAGGTTCGTCATGCCCGCCGAAGCCGCCGCTCCCGCAAAGTTCACGTGGCGCAGAAAGAAGTCGAACGTATCCTCCTTCGACTCCACCCGCGCATCCGTCTTCTGCGCCTCCAGCTGCTGCACGTAGTCAAAGCCATACGTTTGCCGAAACGCCCCGTTATGAAAGAAGTCGTCGCCCATCCATACATCCGTCATCGGCGCC
>CAXUCK010000294.1:0-2361 GCA_964249375.1 uncultured Acidobacteriaceae bacterium | reverse complement strand
CTGCTGCGCGGCGCCGTTCGCCGATCCCTTGGCGCGCGACGACCGTGCATGCAGCCCGAACAGAAGAGCGGCGAGCACGAGGATCAGACCCGTGCCGATCCAGATCCACCGGTGCCGGCGACTTCGTTCCCGCTGCGCCCGCAGGTAGGGAAGGCGTTCTTCCGGGGAAACCGTGTTGTGGGCCACAAAGGCCTCGCCCAGATCGCCGCCGGAGGTGGCTGCGTTGGTTGCAACAAAGGATGCGCCGAGATCGGATGGATCCGAGGTCGGCGGACCACCGAAACTTTCAGGATTCATTCACACTTCCTGTGTCATGACCGACAGCCCAGACCGCCGTGCGGTTCCGTAGCTGAGTGAGAGAAGGTCGAACCGCGTCCAAAGTCTCGCTCGAGGTGGAAAAATTTCTTCTCCCGGCGTGCCCTATCTGGCGCATTCTCAACGCGGCACAGCCGTCGCCGGCGCACAAATCTGTTTCACCCTCACCGCACACCCATCCCCAATCTTGCATCTCGCCACAATGGCGCTGTACCGTGGAGCGCGTCACGGGCGACACTCAGAGCACGCCATGTGCGCTCGCCATCGTGTGCCCGGAGCTGTTCGGCTGTTTCTCCGAGCGAAACCACCGAGGATGTGCCCCTTCGTTGCGAGACTCTTCCCAGCCCTCACCACCGGACGCCCCCCGAACCGCTTTCACCTTCCGGGGCGAGATCTTCCAGACACTGCGCCTCGGCGGTCCGCTCGCCCTCGGCGAACTTGGCTGGATGTCCACCTACCTGGTCGATGCCTCCATGATCGGCCGTCTGCACAACTCTCCCCTCGCCATCTCCGCCTCGTCGCTCGGCAACACCATCTTCTATGCCATCGCTTTCTGCGCCATCTTCCTGCTCAACGGCCTTGAAACGCTCATCGCCCAGGCCTTCGGCAGCGGCCGCCGCGAAGAGTGCCCCTACCTACTTTCCCAGAGCTTCTGGATCGCCGCCGTTTCGACCCCCATCGTCATGCTGGGGACGCTCGGCGTCCTCCGTCTGCTGCCGCACTTCGGCACGCCCCCCGAAATCGTCGCGGAAACCAGCCGCTACGTCCACGCGCTTGTCTGGTCCACGGCGCCGCTGCTGGCCTACATGGCCCTGCGCCGCTATCTCCAGTCCATGAACCGCGTCACCATGGTCACCATCTCGCTGCTCACCGCCGCCCTGGTCAACGCCGGCGCCGACTGGGTTTTCCTCTTCGGCCACCTCGGCGCCCCGGCCATGGGTGTCGCCGGTTCCGCCTGGGCCACCCTCGTCGTGCGCATCTTCATGCTCGTGTTGCTCGTCGCCGGAACTGCTTCCGCTTTCCGCCAGACGGGCGACTCGATCCGTCCGCCCATGCTGCGCCCCAACTGGCCCCGGCTCCGCTCCCTTCTCCAGATCGGTTGGCCCAGCGCCATCACCAGCATCGAGGAGCTCGGCACCTCCACCTTTATGTCCATCCTCTGCGCCCGCCTCGGCACCACGCTCCTGGCCGCGCACCAGGTCGTGCTCGATCTCAACGCCTTTGTCTACCAGGTCGCTGCCGGCCTCGCCTACGCCACGGTGGTTCGCGTGGGGCAGGCCGCCGGTCGCAACAACCTGGCGCAGGTCCGCCGCGCCGCCCGCGCCAGCCTTGCCCTCGGCGTCGGCTTCATGGCGGTCGCCGCCGCCGTCTTCGCCGTCTTCGCGCACCGCTGGGCCAGCCTCTATACCAACAGCGAAGCCGTCGTGGTCGCCGCCGTGCCCATCTTCACCATCTGCGTCTTTATCCTTCTGGGCGATACCACTGCCGTCCTGTTGGCCTCTGCCCTCACCGGCCTCGGCGACACCCGCACGCCGCTCTGCTCCTCCTTTGTCTGGAACTGGGTCATCGGGATGCCCCTCGCTTTTTACCTTGCCTTCCACCAGGGCCTCGCGTTGCGTGGTCTCTGGATCGGCAGTGCCGTTTCGAGCGTGGGCTCCGCCCTCACCATGCTCACCCTGTGGCGCTGGCGTATGCGCCGCGACGCCACCTCCACGGCTCCTGCCAAGCTCAGCCTTCTCGGATCCCTGTCCTCCGCCCCCTGATCTCGAGACCCTCTGCCGTAGGCACGTTCTCGGCCCAACCCTCACCGCACGCCGAACCTCGCGCACCCCGCCCAAAGGACCCCATGACTCCCCTTGCCCACGAGCAGCTCCGCCGCCGTCGCCAGCCCATCCGCTTCCTTCTCTTCTGCCTCGGCTCCGGCCTCCTCGCCGCCTCCGCACCCGCGCAGTCCACGCTCGGCAGCATCCGCGGCACCGTGCATGACCCCTCCGGCGCCGTTGTCGCCAACGCCACCGTCACCCTGCACCGAACCGAATCCAACAC
>CAXUCK010000293.1:0-2361 GCA_964249375.1 uncultured Acidobacteriaceae bacterium | reverse complement strand
AAACCACGCTGAGCGCTGCGGCCGCGGCGGCAACGCACTCGCGCCATACCCGTATCCCTGCGCGTATCCAGGTCCATACGCAGCACCGTATCCGGGCCGGAACCCAGCAGCGCCAGGACCCCCAGGCGGCGTCGGCGGCAGTGTGTGAGGAGGCGGGGGAGGAGGCGGCGGCGGTACAAACTCTTCCGGCATGCAACGGAGTGTAGCAGCACGGCAAGTGCCGATCTCGTAAATGAGGGGTTCGATTCGCATCGTCAAACGTCCAACCGTTGGGTTATTATCATCGGCGGCATGGGGGTGGTACCCTCAGCTTCCAACAACTTAGAACCGCCTCACTCAGAAGGCAGGCAGGAACAGGTCGAGCCAAAATGGCGCATCCGCAGTTAAGCATTGTGATTCCGGCGTACAACGAGTGTGCCCGCCTTGAAGGCACCCTCGACCGTGTCCTCCGCTGCGTCGAAGATCGAGGCTGGGATGCCGAAGTCCTCGTCGTCGACGACGGCTCCAAAGATGCAACCAGCGCCATCGTAGAGCACTGGATCGAGACCCACCCCCATCTCCATCTGATCCAGAACCCCGGCAATCGCGGCAAAGGCTACTCCGTCCGCAACGGCCTCCTGCAGGCCGCCGGCGACATCGTCATGTTCACCGATGCCGACCTGTCTGCCCCCATCGAAGAAGCCGAACGCCTCATCGCCGCCATCAACGACGGCGCCGACGTCGCCATTGGCTCCCGCTGGCTCGACAAACAGCGCCAGACCAAGCATCAGCCCCTCCACCGCCGCTTCTTCGGCCGTTGCTTTAACGCCGTCACTCGCCAGGTCATGGGTCTTCCCTACCAGGACACGCAGTGCGGCTTCAAAGCCTTCCGCCGCCCCGCCGCCCAGGTTATCTTCCGTCTCCAGCGCATTGAGCGCTGGGGCTTCGATCCCGAAATTCTCTTCATCGCCCGCAAGCTGGGCTACAAGATCCGGGAAGTCGCCGTCACCTGGGGCCATGACGAGCGCTCCAAAATGTCCTACCTCAAAGACGGTATGAAGATGCTCGAGGAGATGGCCGTCATCCGCTCAAACTCCGTTGCGGGCCGCTACGACAAAGACATCGCCGCTCTCACCGACACGTCCTCCATGATCACCCCGCAGGACGCGCACATTCCGCCCGCCATCGCCGTCGCTCCCGCCGACTCGGGCGTGCGTATGGCAGTACAGAAGTAACCTCTTCGCCTAACATTTCTGCCAAGAAAGAGCTGCCTGTGCGCAGCTCCGTCCGTTTCCATTCCACGCACCCGGAAAGCATCGCCCGCCCTGCCGTGCCACAATGAGGGGACGCTCCGGCCCGCGAGCGCCGTGCTCAGGAGGCTCAACCGACCGTGCTCCGCTCCGGCTTCATCGCCCTCAGCCAGAACCGCCAGGCCCGCGCCTTCTCCGAGCGCTCCCCCATCGGCCGTCGCCTCTCTTCCCGCTTCGTGGCCGGCATGTCCGTCGCGGAAGCCCTCGACGTCGCCCAGCAACTCAACGATGACGGCATCTCCGTCTCCCTCGACTCCCTCGGGGAAAGCGTCCTCGACGCCGACCAGGCCCATCGCTCCGCTGCCATCTACCACCAAATCCTCGAAGCCATCGACACCCGCGACCTCCGCGCCAACGTCAGCGTCAAGCTCACCCAGATGGGCATGGACTTCGATCCCGCCCTCGCAGAATCCATCGTCGACGACATGGTCGCGCACGCCGCCCGCATCAACACCTTCGTCCGTGTCGACATGGAAGGCAGCCCCCTCACCGGCGCCACCCTCGCCCTCACCGAGCGCCTCCATGCACTGCCCGGCAACCGCGGCCGCGTCGGCACCGTCCTCCAGGCCTACCTCTACCGAACCGGACGCGACGCCGAGCGCCTCCTCTCCCAGGGCATCCGCATCCGCCTCTGCAAGGGCGCCTACAAGGAGCCCGACAGCGTCGCCTTCCCGCAAAAGTCCGACGTCGACCGCAACTACATCACCCTCATGCACCGCCTCGCCAGCTCCGGCGTCTTCTGCGGCATCGCCACCCACGACGAGCACATCATCAACAACATGCGCCAGTTCGTCGCCGAGCAAAACCTCCCCAAACACGCCTTTGAGTTCCAAATGCTCTACGGCATCCGCCGCGACCTCCAGCGCCAACTCACCCGCGAGGGCTTCGGCGTCCGTTGCTACGTCCCCTTCGGCACCGAGTGGTACCCCTACTTCATGCGCCGGCTCGCCGAACGCCCCGCCAACGCCTTCTTTCTCGCAAAAAACTTCTTTAAAAACTAGCCCCATCGTCCACTCGCCGCTCGCCCTTCATCTGGCGTACCATCGAAGCCGACCGAGCCCCCACCCATGAC
>CAXUCK010000292.1:2083-2367 GCA_964249375.1 uncultured Acidobacteriaceae bacterium | reverse complement strand
GCAGCCTGAGCCGTTTGACTCTGGTGGAGGCCTCTGCCCGCATCCATGCCGGCACGGTCACTTCGACGCAGCTGACGAAGGCGATGTTGGCGCGCATTGGCGTGTTTGATCCGAAGATCAACGCCTACATCACGGTGATGACCGCCCAGGCTCTGGAGCAGGCGGCAGAACTGGACCGGGAGGCGAAGGCTGGCAGGTTCCGCAGCCCGCTCCATGGGATCCCCATTGCGCTCAAGGACAACATCGATACGGCCGGCACGCGCACCACGGCGGCGAGCCCGATG
>CAXUCK010000292.1:0-2073 GCA_964249375.1 uncultured Acidobacteriaceae bacterium | reverse complement strand
TCGCACGCGTGTGCCGACCGAGGACGCGGACGTGGTGCGCCGGTTGAAGGCGGCGGGCGCGGTGGTGCTGGGCAAGCTGAACCTCCATGAGTTTGCGCTGGGGTGTACGGGCGATGTGTCCTACTTCGGGCCGACGCGCAATCCGTGGGCGCTGGACCGTGTGCCGGGCGGGTCGTCGGCGGGGTCGGGAGCGGCGGTGGCGGCGGACCTTTGCTATGCGGCGCTGGGGACGGACACCGGCGGCAGCATCCGGGTTCCGGCGTCGTGGTGCGGGATTGTGGGGATCAAACCGACGGTGGGACTGGTGTCGATCCGCGGCATTATTCCGTGTGAGGCCTCGCTGGACCACTGTGGCCCGATGGCGCGGACGGTGGAAGATGTGGCGATGATGCTGACGCAGATGACGGGCTACGACAACCTCGACATCTTCAGCGTCGAGCATCCGGCGGAGGACTACACGAAGTCGATGAAGCAGCCGGTGTCGGGGTTCCGTCTGGGTGCGCCGGTGGAGTACTACGATCACCTGGAGCCCGAGGTCGCGGAGGCGGTGCGGGTTGCCTGTGGCGTGCTGACGAAGCTGACGCAGGGGATTGTGTCGCGAGCGACGCTGCCCGACATGCCGCAAGGGGAGAACTTCTTTACCGGGCTGGGGGACACGGCGTCGTACCACGAGCCGCTGATCAAGCAGTCGGGCATGGCGTACATGCCGCCGACGGCCATTGACATGAAGGAAATCACGCACGGCTCAAGCGCGGCGGAAAGTGCCGTGTCTCACAACGAGCTGGCGAGGCTTCGCCGCACGATTGATGCGGCGTTCAAAGACTTCGATCTGGTGGTGGTCCCGACCACGACCAGCCTGCCGAAGAAGATCAACGACTCGCTGGCGCGAGAGATGAGTGACCGTACGCCGAAGAAGGCGTACGACTTCTTCGATCCGACCTCGGGATGCAACAACACCGCACCGTTTGATGTGTACGGCATTCCGGCGCTGAGCCTGCCGTGCGGATTTTCGAAGGACGGGCTTCCGGTGGGCCTGATGATTGCCGGACCGCACTTTTCTGAAGGCAAGGTGCTGGCGCTGGCGTATGCGTTCCAGAAGGCGACCGACTGGCACACGCGGATGCCGGACATCACGCCGGATACGCCGGTGCCGCCGCTGACCGAAGTCTCGAACGACAGCAAGAAGACCGAGTAGTCGCGCGTGTTTGGCCCCTTGGCGGCGCGTGGGGGGAGCGGCCGAACGAGGGTGTCGCACGGCCGCTGGTTGCCTCTTAGTGGATGGTGAGGGTTACCGAGCCTGAAGCGGGGGAGCCGGGGTTCTGGCAGGTGAGCGTGACGGTGCCGCCGGTGGCGACCTCGGATGCGGGGACGGCGACGCTGAGGTGCTGGGCGTCGACGAAGTTGGTGGTGTGGGCGACGCCGTTCCATAGCACGGTGGCTCGGGGGAGGAAGCCGGCGCCGGTGACGGGGAGGTACTGGTTGCCGCTGCCGGCGGCGAGGGTTCCGTTGCCGGCGGCGGAGAGGGTGGGGACGGGGTTGGCGGTGGCTCCCGCAGGGAGGACGAAGGTGCCGCGAAGGAGCATGCTCTGCGAGGGACCGGAGTTGCCGATCTGGGGAGTGAGAATGTAGGCCAGGCCGTCCTGTCCCCAGCGGGTACCCTTGAGCGCGTTCAAACTGCCCGTCGGAAGCAGGAGCTGATCTTCCAGGACGAAGTGCTGTGTATCGAATCGCTCAAGAAAGGTCAGGGCAGTTCCGGCGGCGTTGATGCCAATGTTGAACGATTTCTGCTCGGCGGCATAGGGAATGACGCCACCGCCGAAGAGGCCCGACGTGTAGAGACCGGTGCCGAGGGGAAGGACGCCGACCTGGGATGGGGGCGTGGTGGAAGGGTTGATGATGCCGCCGGCGGGGCCGTAGACCAAGCCGTTATCCAGGGCAAATTGACCACCGGAGAAGCCTCCGAGGCCGAGCAGGCTGGTTCCGTCGATGGGGTGGACGCCAGCGGAATCGACGCTCGAGCGGTAGAACTCAGCGCCGGTGGACTGGTCGTCGTAGGTGTAGACGTGGGTGGCG
>CAXUCK010000291.1:0-2397 GCA_964249375.1 uncultured Acidobacteriaceae bacterium | reverse complement strand
GAACCGCTATCTCACCGTTACCGGCTGCGTCCCGCATTTCTGCCCCAGCCGCGGCCTGCTCTGGATCGACACCGGCCCCCCCGAGCCGCTCGTCGCCTTGGCCGCCATCGACTGGATCAGCGACAACCGCGCCACGGCCGACCAGGGCGCCGCCTACTCTCTCTGGCTCTTTCCCAATCGCGCCCTCTCGCCCACGCGCCTCCCACCCGCGCTCATCCAAACCATCACCCGATGGAGCAACCAACCGTCCTCCGGCTCGACCGAGCTCCAGAACATCACCCGCGTCTACCTCGTCGACCCCGACGGCACCCCCCACACCGTCGCTCCGACCACCATCGGCGCCCACAACACCCTCCCCGCCGAAACCACCGACGAACGGGAGCCCAAAGCGTGATCGTTCTTCGCAATCGTGTCTTGAGTACAACTCTGCTCGCCCTCCCTACTGTCTTCAGCAGTGGCGCGGTCCGTGCTACAGAAAGTGACAAGAAGTCCGCGCCACAGACGGTTTGGATTCGCTCCTTCGCCGCTCCGTACACCCCATCGCTCCAGGGCACCACGGGCAGCGGCAACGGCCTACTCTGGGATACACGCTTCCTGCCCCTGCTGCGCTCCTCCTTTCCCCAGCGACAATGGTTCTGGTACGACCACAACCGCCTCGTCTCGACAGCCGACCTCATCCGTACCTTTCTCGGTGTAACCGGCGACGCGATCCTCGATGAACACCGCTACGTCACCGTTGACGGCTGTGTCCAGCACGTATGCGATATCAATCGCGGCATGCTCTGGATCGACACCGCCGCGCACCCCGCAAACCTGATCTTCGTCGCAATCAATCTTGTCGGCGGCAACAGCACCAACGACGACTCCCATGTCTGGCTTTTCAGCAGCGGCAAACTGAACTGGCAGCACCTACCGCCCTCGTTTGCCGCCAGCCTGCCGCGCTGGCTCAATACCATCGGCGCATCCGGCTATCGCGCTACCAACGGCTACCGCTTCCATTTCGTCCTCGCCACCATCGTCCAGCCCAACGGCATCATGGAAGACATTTCTCCTGACACCCTGCCTCTCGGCACCCCCGAAACCGGAGCAAAATCATGAATGCACCCTGCACCATGTTCGAAAAAGTCTGGCAGGCCCACCTCGTCGCCGAACCCGCCGGTGAGCCGGCCCTGATCTACATTGACCTTCACCTCGTCCACGAGGTCACCAGCCCCCAAGCTTTCGAAGGGCTCCGTCTTGCGGGTCGCAAGCTGCGCCGGCCCGACCGCCACATTGCCACCGTTGACCATAACGTGCCCACCTCCTCCGTCCAGGACCGCCTGCTCATCGCCGACGACATCGCCGCCAAGCAGGTCGACGCGCTCCGCCGGAACTGCCGCGATTTCGGGGTCGAGTTCTTCGACGTCCAGAACGCCTCGCAGGGCATCGTCCACATGATCGGCCCCGAACTCGGCGCCACGAAGCCCGGCATGACCATCGTCTGCGGCGACTCCCACACCTCTACCCACGGTGCATTTGGTGCGTTGGCATTTGGGATTGGAACGAGCGAGGTGGAGCATGTGATGGCCACGCAGACGCTGCCACAGGACAAGCCGAAAACCTTCCGCATCAACGTTGAAGGCGAACTGCCTTTCGGTGTCACGGCCAAGGACATCATTCTGGACATCATCGGCCGCATCGGCACCGATGGCGCGACCGGGTATGTGGTGGAATATGCCGGCTCCGCCATCCGCGCGCTCTCGATGGAAGGCCGCATGACGGTCTGCAATATGAGCATCGAGGCGGGTGCCCGCGCCGGCATGATCGCCCCTGACGAAACAACCTTCGCCTACCTCAAAGGCCGCCGATTTTCGCCCTCCGGCCCGCTGCACCACACCGCCTCCGCCGCCGGAGCCTCCGTCGCGAGTGAAGCGGTTATCAACCCGAATGACATTCCCGTCGATTCTACCCACGACGGGGCTTGGGAAGCCGCCGTCCAGCACTGGCGCACATTTGTAACCGACACCGGCGCAATCTTCGATCGCGAGCTGACCATCGACGCCACCACCCTCGCACCGCGCGTCACCTGGGGTACCTCGCCCGGCATGGTCACTTCCATCGACGCGCGCGTCCCCTCGCCCGAGGACGCCCTGTCGGACGCGGACCGCAAGTCTTTCACGCGCGCCCTTGAGTACATGGGGCTCCAACCCGGGACGCCGCTCGAAGACATTGAAGTCGACGTCGTCTTCCTGGGCTCCTGCACCAACGCCCGCATCGAAGACCTTCGCGCCGCCGCCGGGGTCATCCGCGGCCAGCATGTCGCCACCACCGTCCGCGCCATGGTCGTCCCGGGCTCCCAAGTCGTCAAGCGCCAGGCGGAAGCCGAAGGCCTCGACCAAATCTTCCTCTCTGCCGGCT
>CAXUCK010000290.1:755-2400 GCA_964249375.1 uncultured Acidobacteriaceae bacterium | reverse complement strand
CCACCAGCTTGTCCATCGCCGTCCGGTCCGCAACCGCCCGATGCTGTCCGCCGCACCCCGCCAGCAGCACGGTGCCCCCGCCCAGCAGGACCGTCCACAGACGTCGTTTATTCAACCTGACTAAGTGCATGCTCCCATTCTCGCCCGAACCGGAAACCTCTGCCGCGCTGAAACCGTCCTGCTCGACCGTTGAGCACATCAAAATGCGCATCCCTCCCCCAACCGGAGAGACGCTTCACCGGATTCCCGCATCTGTGTGAAGGTAGGCGGCTAAGCCGTCCGAGGAGATTCGACATGCCCGACTATCGCGTAGCCGCCGGCGATTCACAGGAAGATCAAGTAACCGCCGCCATTGAAACCTACACCTCCAAGGTGCCCTCTTCCATTTTTCTGGGAGCCGCCATCGCCTCCATCCTTGGCTCCGTCAGCTTCCAGATCGCCGGTAAAAAGCACGAAGCCCTCTTCGTCGGCCAGTGGGTCGCCCCGTTCCTGATCCTCGGCCTCTACAACAAGATGGTGAAGCAGCACGGCTCGGACGCCACCAGCAGCGGCAAAATGTAATCCGCTCGCATCTCGCAGCAAACAACGCCCCGGCCCTGTCCGGGGCGTTTCGCGTTACCACAGGACGCCACGCACCGGCTTCTCTGCTTCCGGCACCGCCATTTCCCCCAGCAACTGCCGCAGATTGATCTCGATCGTCGTCGTAATGGCCGTCAGAGGCACATCGAAGATCGTGTTATCAAATGGATCCTCGAGATCACGCCCAATTTTGTCCAGCGCCAGAAACATAAACCCCACCAGCGTCGATCCCAGCGGCGTAAACCACCCCAGATTCTCCACCATCCCCACCGGCAGCAGAAGACAGTAAATCTGCACAAACAGCATCGGGAAGTAGTCATACTGCTTCGGCATCGGCGTGTTCTTGATCCGCTCCGTCCCTCCCTGCGCATCCGCCAGGTCGTCCAGATTGCGGTCCATCGCCTGCCACTCCAGCGCGTCCAGCCAGCCCCGCAGCTTCGCCATCCGCAGCATCTGCCCCATCGCCTGCTGCAGCGACAGCGGAACGTTCTTCGATCCCCGTATCCCCGAAAGATCTTCCCCCGCCAGAACCCGCTCTAGCTCCTCCCACGGCGACAACCCTCGCAGCTGCTGCCGCAACGCCTGCACATACGCAATCTGGTAGTGCACCATCCGCCTCTGCACCTGGCGCACCGCGCCATGCTCGCTGCCGGCGCCGTCATGCTCCGGCACATGCATCGTTGTCACCACCTGCCGCGCCAGCGACCGGCTGTTGTTCACAATCTGCCCCCACAACCCGCGCGCCTCCCACCAGCGCCCATAAGCCGAATTGTTCCGGAACCCCACAATGATCCCGATCGCCGACCCATACAGCGCCAGCGGAATGTACTTCGATCCCACCCACTCCCAGTGCAGCACCTTGTACGCCACCACAATCAGCACATCCCACAGCACCAGCGCCAGCAGCGGCCACCCCACATACGCCAGCATCCGGCTCAGCTGCGGCCCCTTCGGAACAATCACGCGCCGCCCTCCGGCTTCGCGCTAGCACCCTCCAGCTCCCTCGTCGCATCCTCCTCGCTCAGCCGGCGGAACTGCGCTTCGCCGTCCTCGGCCACACACACAT
>CAXUCK010000290.1:0-745 GCA_964249375.1 uncultured Acidobacteriaceae bacterium | reverse complement strand
CCCCCGTCCCGATCTCATACACCCACCCCGAAATCGAAAGCTCATTCCGCGCCAGCGCCCCCGCCACCGAAGGGTGCGGTTTCAGGTGCCGCATCTGCATCAGCACGTTCTGCTCTGTCAGCCGGCGCAGACGCGCGCTCGGCGTCTCATCCTTTTCCGTCAGCGAGTCGGCCACACTCAGCGCCGCCTTTCCATTCCGCAGCCAGCTCTGCACCGTCGGCATCGTCGCCGTCGATTCCGGATTTAGCAGCGCCTTCATAGCCCCGCAGTCCGAGTGCCCGCACACCACCACGTGCTTCACCTTCAGCGCACTCACCGCATACTCGATCACCGCCGAAACGCCGCCCAGCATCTCCCCGTACGCCGGAACCATGTTGCCGATGTTCCGCGTGGCAAACACCTCGCCCGGCCCGGCCGACGTGATCGACTCCACATCCACCCGCGAGTCCGCGCACGCAATCATCAGGGTGTGCGGCTGCTGTGGTGTCGTCGCCGCCCGTTCGTACTCCGCAGCCCGCTCCGCATGCACCTCCGCCCGAAACCGGCGCGCCCCGTCCTTCAACCTGTCCAACACACTCTGATCACTCATATCCCGATTAGAGCAAAATCCTCGTTGGTGCGTCTCCTCCCCCCGGTGCACCCGCGACCTATCCGCCTGTCATCCTGAGCGAAGTCGAAGAACCTGCCGTTGCCGTTGCTCCGGCCGACCGCACCAACAGAACCCACTACCGGAACGTCACCAACC
>CAXUCK010000289.1:0-2415 GCA_964249375.1 uncultured Acidobacteriaceae bacterium | reverse complement strand
GAGGGGAGGCTCGGACAGTCTGCTGTCCTTGATCTACTTTCGCTTCAGTCCGGTCCCCGGATCAAACACCTCAGCGCCCAGCGGTTTGTTGTACTCCACCTTCGTCAGGAACCGCTGGCTCACCATGTCGCCGTTCCGGTAACGCGTCATCGTCAGCGCCGTCGGGATCCCCTCAATCGGATGCCAGTCGTCGTAGTCCTCGCGGTCCTCGTCATGGTCCTGAAACTGCTGGTTTCGCCACTCAAACGTACGGCTCATCGGCAGATGGGTCGTCTGGTCCAGGTCGAACGTCACCGCATCATTGTTCGCGCTCAGCACCGTCACCCGATCGGCGAGCCGGCGATTCACCATCGTCGACCCCTCGCTCACCACGGCAACGCCTGGAGCCTTTAGCCACCGCTCCACCACATCCTCAAGCGAGTGCTGTCGCCGCCGCAGGTAGTCCTCCACCTGCTCCTTCGGCAACGGATTCGTGCCCTTGTACGTCAGCTCGTACCCGTTGTCCGCCGTCCACACCTGCACCACGTCCCGCTTCTTGCCCGGCAGAAGCATGCTCTTGTCGGTGATGAACTCAATCCGCTCCAGCTCCGGCCGCGTCGCCGTCGGCAACTGCCGGAACGCCTGGTACTCGACCACAACGCCTGTCGGCTGCGACCGGAAGAACTGCGCCGTTCGTCCCAGCATCGTCATCGTCGACCGGTTCAGCCATGCCTGCCCACCCATCGCCTCGACCATCTGGTCCAGCAGCACCCGTCCATGCTGCGCCGAGCTTTGCCCCGCCGGAACCGTCGGCGCCTGCGCGCTCTGCAGGTCGCTCGCCTGCCCAAACCCCGCAACCGCTAGCAGCAGGCAGGCACTCCCTAGACACACAAGCCGCCGCAAACCCGCCCAACACTTATCCAACAAGAACAGCGCCTCCATTGACGTTGAAGATCTCACCCGAAACAAATCCGGCCCAGCGCGTACACAGGAACACAATCGGCCCGGCGATCTCATCCACGTCGCCCGCCCGACCCAGCGGAATCAGACCCAACGCTCTCTTGGACGTCTCCGGATCATCGAGGGCAGCGGCCGACATCTCCGTCCGCACCCAACCTGGAGCCACGCAGTTGCACAGGATGCCTTGCGGTCCCAGCTCGCTCGACAGGCTCTTGGTCAACGACACCATCGCTCCCTTACTCGCCGCGTAGTCTGCATGGAAGGCCTCTCCGCGTTGCGCCGCCGTGCTCGCGACCAGCACAATATGCCCCTTCACGTCGCCCCTGCTCGGACCGCCCGTTCCGCCCTGGGCTCGAACCGGCTGCTCCAGCATCTGCGCAGTTGCGGCCCGCACCAGCCCAAACGTGCTGTCGAGGTTGATCCCCATCGTTCGCCGCCACTGCTCCGTTGGCATCGCTCCGATGGGCTGGTCGTGCGCCGGCCAAATCCCGTGGTTCACCACCAGAATGTCCAGCCGCCCCCAGATCGCAACCGCGGCCCGGACGAGCGCCGTTCCGTCCTCAGCCGATTGCAGGTCCTGCTGCACGGCCCGGCAAACTTCGACGCCACCACACTCCTCCACCAACGACTCCGCGCGCTCCCGCTGGGACTGGTAGGAGAAGACGACCCGCGCTCCTGCAGCTCGCATCAGCCGGACCGTCGCTGCGCCGATACCGCGCGACCCGCCCGTCACCAATGCGGTTCTTCCAACAAGGGAAAGCACAACGCCGGAACCGCCATTCACAGTATTCTGCATACGCCCGCCTACAGGCTCCATCCTACTTGCCCCAAGCGGAGCGCCGGGCCCAGTCACCACAGGAGACTCCTATGAAAGCAGCCGTTCTCGCCTCGCGCGTCCTTCTCGGCCTCATCTTCTTCGTTTTCGGTCTCAATGGCCTCCTTCATTTCCTTCCCATGAAGCCCTTGCCAGGAGACGCCGGAACGCTGGCGACGATTATGGCGCAACACGGCTGGATGCAGTTCGTTGCCGTGCTCCAGGTCATTGGCGGCTTGTTGCTGCTGGTCGGCCGTTTCGTTCCGCTCGCCCTCGTCATTCTTTCGCCCATCATCGTCAATGTCCTGCTCTTTCATGCCCTGCTCATGGGCGGCGAAGGCATTGTCGCCGGGTTGGTATGCGCCCTTCTCGCGCTCTTCCTTATCTGGGTGTATCGCCTCTCCTTCCGAGGCCTGTTCGACGCAGCGCCCGAGGTCTACTGAGCACGATCAGCAGGGTTCGACTCAGATCGACAGCAGATGCGTCGTCGACACTCTCGCCGCAGCTCACCCGGTCAGTCCTTCGAACCCGGCCTACCGCGCGGAAGGGTACTTCGCGCGCATGCGATCAAGCGGCAGACCATAAAAATAGCTTGACCCGAGTTGGACCCAGCCTTCCGGCTGACGCGCAGCCGGCCCAAAGATGGCGACCAACACCTTGAC
>CAXUCK010000288.1:0-2423 GCA_964249375.1 uncultured Acidobacteriaceae bacterium | reverse complement strand
TCCATCGTCCCGGCCACATTGAATTCATCCCCTTCCCCGGCGACCTCCAAAACCGCTACCAGCACTACACGCAGGCCGACATCGCCGGTCTTCGCGAAGCGGGGTACACCGCCCCCTTCACGGGCCTCGAAGACGGTGTGCGCGCGACCTTCGCCGTCGAACCGGCACAGTAGGCCGGGGTCTCCGCCATCCCCGCGCCGCTGCCTCACATCCGACCCCCATCAGGAACAGCGAAAGGAGATCGCGTGCACGACCGGCGACCGGCAATCCTTTGCATCAGCACCTACGAAAAAGGGCAGGCCTTCCTGCGCGAGGCCGCACACCTCGGCGTCGAAGTCACCCTGCTCACCGTCCATAAGCTCGCTCATGCAGACTGGCCGCGCGAGTCGCTGGCCCGCTTCGTGACCATGGCCGAAAATCTTCCGCCGGACCAGGTGCTCCTGCATATCAATCGCGTTGTCCGCGAACACCGCATCGACTGGATCGTTCCGCTCGACGAATTCGACCTCGAGTCTGCTGCCCTGGCCCGCGAACACCTCCGCCTGCCAGGAATGGGTCAGACCCCTACCCGCTTCTTCCGCGATAAGCTCGCGATGCGGGAGGGCGCACGCGACGGCGGCATCCCCGTGCCGGAGTTCACCGGCGTCTTCAACGTCGACGAGATTCATCGCTTTTTTCGCGAAACGTCCGGCCCTTGGCTGCTCAAGCCGCGCACCAGCGCCTCCGCCATCGGCATCGTCCGCATCGACTCCGAACAGAAGCTCTGGCGCACCCTCGACGAGCTCGGCGACGAGGCAGCCAACTACCTCCTCGAGCGCTTCATCCCTGGCGACATCTTTCATTGCGAGGGCATCACCGTCGGTGGAGAAACCCTCTTTGCCGCCCCCTTCCGCTACGCGCAGCCGCCCATCCAGACCATGCACAGCGGCGGTGTTTTCAGCACGCGCGCCCTCGCGCCCGAAAGCCCCGAAGCCATTGCCATCCGCGCCCTTCACAGCCGCGTTCTCAAAGCTCTCGGCCTGCAGGACGGCGTCAGCCACACCGAATTCATCCGCTCGCACGCCGACGGCACTTTCCTCTTTCTCGAAACAGCTGCACGCGTCGGCGGAGCGTACATTGCCGAGGTGGTCGAGTTCGCCTACGGCGTCAATCCCTGGGTGGAGTGGGCCCGGCTGGTCTGCGCTCCGCTGCTCGGCCGGGCTTACCAGCTGCCTCCGCTGAGGTCCGACGCAGCCGGCAGCGTCATCTGCCTGGCTCGCCAGCACCAGCCAGACCTGGACGCCTATAACGACCCGGAGATTGTCTACCGATTGGGGAAGACGCACCACGCCGGCCTCATCGTCCGCTCTCCAGATCACGCGCGCGTCGAAGGGCTCCTCGATGGCTATACCCGCAGGTTCCTCGAAGAGTTCTGCGCCATCCTGCCGGCACCGGACAAGCCGACCTCGTAACGGACGGCAACTCCTGCACGTCAAGCGCCGCACGGCCTGCAACTTTTGGGGGAGGGGAAGTGGTGAGCGCGCTGGGGCTCGAACCCAGGACCAACGCCTTAAAAGGGCGATGCTCTACCAACTGAGCTACACGCTCACACCTCTCTCAAAATAGCACGAAATGCGCCCGGATCTTTGGTCTGCTGACGCCCGTCGGCTTTCGCGTACACCAGAACATTCACCATACAAACGTGTACCGGACGTGACCCTCTGTCGGGTGAGCTGGCGTGCGCTTCCACCTGAGCAAAAGCTTGAAGTAAGGCACCAAGCCAGAGCTACTTAGTAACCAAAATGGATCACACACTTGCCCTGCCGAAGCCATAGGGATTCACACGAAAGTGTCATCGGCATCCGTTGACTTGGCTCCAGCCCGACGGTAGCCTCAGCCTATCCCGAACCACTTCAACCGTTTCGGCGAACAACGCAACGGCGGGAGGCGGCGGAGCTAAAGGTTACTAGTAACCCAGGACGCGAAAGCATGGACATGCGCAACACAGACCGGCAGGAAGATCTTCCGGTGGTGGAAACACCCGAAGATGTAGCAGTTCTGTACTCCTGGGCCAATCTCCACGGCGCTAAGTATCGCGATTTCTCGGCGTCCCGCCGCGAGTATCGAGCACAGCTGCGCCGCCGCGCCGCCGAGCAGGTGCGTGAGTCCGAACTGCAGGCCAGGGACGAGGCCGAGATAGCCGCGGAGCACGCCGAAGCGATCGCCCGAGAAGCGGAGCAAGCTGCTCAGCAGCAGCGCGACGACGCCGCGGCCGAGTCTGCCCGTCTGCGCGCTTTGCAACACGCCGAAGAAGCCGCCCGCGTCGCCTCGGCCGAGCGTATCGAGGCCGCTCGGCGAGCCGAAGCCGCCGCCGCTGCCGAGGCCGTCGCCCGTCGCGAAGAGCGGGAAATCGCCGAGGCCAACCTTTCCGCGCGCCGGCAGAG
>CAXUCK010000287.1:2174-2424 GCA_964249375.1 uncultured Acidobacteriaceae bacterium | reverse complement strand
TATACACCCAATCCGTCGTCGTTTGCCATGGCGCTCACCCACTCATTCTTTCATTGCACCCGAACCTGCGCCAGCACCCTCTAAAATGCAGATAACCTTCATGCCCCAGCAAGAAACCCAGAAATCACCCACCGCGAAGCCCCAGACTGCCGCGGAC
Source organism: uncultured Acidobacteriaceae bacterium (assembly GCA_964249375.1). GTDB lineage: Bacteria > Acidobacteriota > Terriglobia > Terriglobales > Acidobacteriaceae > Edaphobacter. Next base: position 2,267 of record CAXUCK010000287.1, on the reverse strand, counting down.
CCGAAGCCAGCCGCCCCGTCCACCCAGGACGACGACGTGGTCGGCAAGGCCTACGACAGCCGCCTCATGCGCCGGCTGCTCACCTACCTCGCC
>CAXUCK010000287.1:0-2164 GCA_964249375.1 uncultured Acidobacteriaceae bacterium | reverse complement strand
CATTCTTTCATTGCACCGGAACCCGCGCCAGCACCCTCTACAATGAAGACAGCCCATGGCCCAGCCTGACCCGAAGCAAGCCGACCAGAAAAAATCGGACGCGCAACCCCGTCCGAGCGTCCCCCAAGCCAAGCCGGCTTTCCCGCCAGCCCAGGACGACGACGTCGTCGGCAAGGCCTACGACAGCCGCCTCATGCGCCGGCTGCTCACCTACCTCGCCCCCTACAAGCTGCAAACGGCCCTCTCCGCCTTCGCCATCCTGCTCAAAGCCGGCTCCGACGTCCTCGGCCCCTTCCTGGTCAAAATCGCCGTCGACCGCTACATGACCGGCGTTTCCTTCGACAAGCTCTCCTGGCTCGCCCGCCAGCTCAGCCCCACCCCCGCCCGCGGCATCACAGAGTGCGCCCTCCTCTACCTCGCCGCCCTCTCGCTCTCTTATCTGCTCGAGCTCCTCCAGACCTACCTCATGCAGTGGACCGGCCAGAAAATCATGTTCGACATGCGCCGCCAGATCTTCGCCCACATCCAGCGCATGCAGCCCGCCTTCTTCGACCGCAACCCCGTCGGCCGCCTCGTCACCCGCGTCAACTCCCACGTCGACGCCATCAACGAGATGTTCACCGCCGGCGTCCTCGACAACTTTGACGACTTCTTCGTCCTCCTCTTCATCGTCCTCATCATGCTCCGCATGAGCTGGCCGCTCGCCCTCCTCACCCTCGCCGTCATCCCCGCCATCCTTTACATCACCGGCATCTTCCGCCGCCACGTCCGCGACTCCTACCGCCGCATCCGCTCCGCCATCGCCCGCATCAACGCCTACATGCAGGAGCACGTCTCCGGCATGAGCGTCATCCAGCTCTTCAACCGCGAAGACCGCGCCTACGACGACTTCGCCTCCATTAACCGCCAGCACATGGACGCCTTCAAAGACGCCATCCTCGCCTATGCCCTCTACTACCCCGCCGTCGAGCTCCTGTCTTCCGTCGCCATTGCCCTCGTCATCTGGCGCGGCGGCCTGTCCGCCCTCCACGGCGCCGTCACCCTCGGCGTCCTCATCGCCTTCATCCAGTACGCCCAGCGTTTCTTCCGCCCCATCATGGACCTGAGCGAGAAGTACAACATCCTTCAGGCCGCCATGGCCGCTTCCGAGCGCGTCTTCAAACTCCTCGATACCGCCTCCGACATCACCTCGCCCGTCCAACCCACCCCCGGCAACAACTCCGGCTCCATCGAGTTCCGGGACGTCTGGTTCACCTATCAGCACCTCACCCCGGACCAGATCGCCAGTCTCCGCGCCACCACGCCCGACGCACCCACGCCCGACCCGCGAGCCTGGACCCACGACATCGAGTGGATCCTCCGCGGTGTCTCCTTCACCGTCGCCCCTGGCGAAACCGCTGCCATCGTCGGCCACACCGGCGCAGGCAAAACCACCATCACCGCCCTGATGATGCGCTTCTACGACGTCCAGTCCGGACAGGTCCTCGTTGACGGCGTCGACGTCCGCGACCAGGACCTCAACGCCCTCCGCAAACGCTTCGGCGTCGTTCTCCAGGACCCCTTCCTCTTCACCGGCACCGTTGCCGACAACATCCGCCTCGGCTCCTCCTGGATCACCGACGCGCAACTCGAAAATGCAGCCGACCAGGTCAACGTCGGCGACTTTATACGATCACTCCCCGGCCACTTCGCCGAGCCCGTCACCGAGCGCGGCGCTACCTTCTCCACCGGCCAGAAGCAGCTCATCTCTTTCGCCCGCGCCCTCGCCCACCAGCCCGCCATCCTCATCCTTGACGAAGCCACCTCGTCGGTCGACACCGACACCGAGCTCCGCGTCCGCCTTGCCCTCGACCGCATGGTCACCGGCCGCACCTCCGTCCTCATCGCCCACCGCCTCTCCACCATCCAGCGCGCCGACACCATCCTCGTCATGCACCGCGGCCAGCTCCGCGAACAGGGCACGCACCAGCAGCTTCTCGCCCAGCGCGGCCTCTACTACAAGCTCTACCAGCTGCAGTACAAAGACCAGGAACTCGCCGCCGAGTCCCACCTTCCCACCTCGGCCGCAACTTCCATTGTCTAGATCCACAACCGCCCTTCGTCCCCCAGCGACGCGCGGGCAGGCCAGCACCCTCACACTCGCTCACCCCGAGCACCCAGGCGC
>CAXUCK010000286.1:0-2453 GCA_964249375.1 uncultured Acidobacteriaceae bacterium | reverse complement strand
AAGCTGTTGCATCCCTCCCTGCCGGCGCTGCTGGTATCAGGCATGGTGTCGAACTTTGACCGGGCAGCGGCGGCGGATGCATTTCTACCGAAGGGGGCCTGCACCGCGGCCGAGATGCTGGACCGCATTCGCCTGCTGGTGGCGCGCAAGCGGGGGCCCAAAAAGCATGTGCCGGGGCCGGGGTTGCAGGTGGCGATTGCAGGGTAAGCGGCTGTTGGGCGTACAAAAAGACTATGCAATTTGGCTGTAAACCTGCAGGTCTCTCCACTGCGCAGGACGGTGAAGCTGTCCTGCTCCGGTCGAGATGACACATTACGTAAGGTCGACCTGAAGGTCTCTCCACCGCGCAGGACGGTGAAGCTGTCCTGCTGCCACCCACACGACAAAGAACCGTCGTTTGGGACCCGGCGCTTCGGTCGAGATGACGCGTTATAAGCCGATGCGGGACAGTTCCGACGTCACCCAGAAGTGTCATCTCGACCGGAGCGGAACGGCAGTATCGTTTCGCGTAGTGGAGAGACCTGCAGTTCTGCTGCGACTGCAATGCACCGGCATGCGCGAGAAGACCTTCTATGTGTACATTATGGCCAGCCGAAGTCGTACTCTTTACATTGGCTTCACGTCGGCCATTGAAGGTCGTGTTTGGAAGCACAAAAATGATGTATACGATGGCTTTTCTCGTCAGTATCAATGTCACCGGCTGGTTCATATGGAACGGTACGCAACGCCTGAGGTGGCCATTGCACGCGAAAAGCAGTTAAAGCGTTGGTCGCGTGGTAAGAAGATCACGTTGATCTTGCGCGAGAACCCGGCTTGGGCTGATCTGAGTGAGAACTGGGGTAAACCGCTGGAGTGTTTGGTAAGCGAACCTGCAGCTCTCTCCGCTGCGCAGGACGGTGAAGCTGTTCTGCTGCCACCCACACGACAAAGAACCGTCGTTTTGGGACCCGGCGCTGCGGTCGAGATAACCCTTCTTTAGGGTTTGGTTGTTTAGTGGATGGCCGCGTCGACCTCGCTGAAATAGGTAGGTGGTTTGAGGAGTTCGCGGGGTTTGCTGCCGTCGGCGGGGCCGACCAGGCCGTCGCGTTCCATCATGTCGATCAGGTGGGCGGCGCGGCCGTAGCCGATGCGCAGGCGGCGTTGCAGCAGGCTTGTTGAGGCTTTGCCGAATTCGAAAACCAGGCGGACGGCGTCGTCGAACATGGCGTCTGCCTCTTCGCCCTGGTTGGCGGAGCCGGAGCCGTCGTCGGACTTCTCGTCCTTTGGGCCTTCGAGGAAGCCTTCGACGTACTCGGCTTCGCCCTGGGCCTTCCAGAAGGCGGTGACGGCGGCGATCTCTTTTTCGGTGACGAACGGGGCGTGGACGCGCTGCAGGCGGCTGGTGCCGGGCGGCAGGAAGAGCATGTCGCCGCGGCCAAGCAGCGACTCGGCACCGTTGGTGTCAATGATGGTGCGGGAATCGATTTTGGTAGCGAGGCGGAAGCTCATGCGGGTGGGGACGTTGGCTTTGAGCAGGCCGGTGATGACGTCGACCGAGGGCCGCTGGGTGGCGAGTACGAGGTGGATGCCGACGGCGCGGGCCATCTGGGCGAGGCGGGTGATGGCCTCTTCGACGTTGGCGCGGTCGAGCATCATGAGGTCGGCGAGCTCGTCGATAACGATGATGATGTAGGGCAACGGTTCCTGGTTGCGGTCTTCGAAGAGGTACTCGGAGCCGTGGTCGAAGAGCTTGTTGAACTGGTCGATGTTGCGGACGTGGTTGGCGGCGAGTAGCTTGAGGCGGCGTTCCATCTCGCGGACGGCGTTTTTCAGAGCGTTGGCGGCAAGTTTGGCTTCCGTGATGATGGGCGTAAAGAGGTGGGGGATGCCCTCATACATGCCCAGTTCGACGCGCTTGGGGTCGACGAGGATCATGCGCACTTGCTCCGGCGTGGAACGGAAGAGCACGCTCATAATCATGGCGTTGATGGCGACGGATTTGCCCGATCCGGTGGAGCCGGCGATGAGGACGTGCGGCATGGAGGCGAGGTCGGCGGTGACGATGCGACCGTCGATGTCTTTGCCGAGCGCGATGGGGAGCTTGGATTTTGTGGCGGCGAAGCCTTCGCTTTCGACCACATCACGCAGCCAGATGGTTTCGCGGTCGATGTTGGGTACCTGGATGCCGACGGTGGATTTGCCCGCCATGCGCTCGATGAGGATGGATTCGGCGGCCATGGCCAGGCAAAGGTCGTCAGCCAGGCCGGTGACGCGGGAGTATTTGACGCCGGCATCGGGGCGGAACTCGAAGGTGGTGACGACGGGGCCGGGGTTGATCTGCTCGACGCGGCCGGCGACGCCGAACTCACCACATTTTTCGACGAGCACCTGGGCTTCGGCGCGGAGGGCGTCTTCGCGGACGACGGTTTGGCCCTCGCTGGCGTGCAGCAGGGTGGAGGGGGGGAGCTCATAGC
>CAXUCK010000285.1:0-2455 GCA_964249375.1 uncultured Acidobacteriaceae bacterium | reverse complement strand
CCCACATACAGGCAAGACTCCAGCTCGGTCCTTCCGTCGGTTAGCGCCTGCACGCATCGCCGCAGATAATCCCGCTCCACCCGCGCGTCCGCATCACTCGTAATCAGCGTTTCGTACTCAGCCGACCGCGCCAGCATGGCCATCGACCACATCTTCGGGTTCGGGTACTTCGGCTCCCCGCACGTCAGATACCGCGCCCGCACCTCCGGATACTCCGCCCCAACCTCGCGCGCCAACCTCAGTCCAGCGTCCGTCTCCCACCGCGCACAGAACAAGATCTCGTACTCCGGGTAGTCCTGTTCAAAGAACCTCCGCAAACTCTCGGCAAGTCCCGGCTCAGTCCCATGCAGCGGCTTCAGCACACTGAACGGCGGAAGATACGTCGTCGGCAGTCGATCTTCCCGGCGTTTGCGCATCGCGAACCGCACCGCCCCAGCCACGACGAGGCCACAGTAGATCGTCGAAGTCACCGATCCCACGGCAGCCGTCCAAAACAAAGCTCGCTTGAAACCCGCCACCTACGTCCGCCCCGTCTCCTTGCGCTCCGTCTCTCTGCGCCCCGTCTCTTTGCGCCCCGTCTCTTTCTTTGCCACCTTCACCGTCACCACCATCGGCCGCCGGATCGGCACCAGCCCCGCCTTCTGCTCCCCCATCTGCCCCTGCATCCGGCTCAGCATCTCCGTCCGCACGTAGTCCACAAATCCCTGCATCTGCCGGTTCATCTCCTCCATGCGCTCGCGCATCTGCAGCACAATCGCGATCCCGGCGATATTCACCCCCAGGTCCCGCGCCAGATTCAGGATGAACTCCAGCCGCTCCAAATCCTCATCCGTGTAGATCACCGTGTTTCCCTACGACATCGACGGCCGCAGCAGACCTTCCCGCTCATACAGTCGCAGCGTCTGCGGATGGATGTCGTACATCTCCGCCACCGCCGAGATCATGTACGCTCCCTTGCCTTTTCGCCGCGTCGCCATCTTCGTGCGTCCCTTTCTACGTGAGCATAGCGCTTTCAACACACGGGACGCTAACCGAATGTCATTGCCCGCCCATGCATCACATCATTCCTATGAGCCGATCCAGCAATCTCTCCCTCGCCGCCGGTCTCGCTGCCGCCGCCGCTGCCGTCTACGCCCTGTCCCGCTCGCAGCCGCGCGACTTCACCGGCGAGACCGTCCTTATCGGCGGCGGCTCCCGCGGCCTCGGCCTCGCCATGGCCGAACGCTTCGCCCGCGCTGGCGCCAGGCTCGTCCTCGCCGCGCGCAATCCCGCCGAACTGGACCACGCCCGCCAGCTCCTCGTCGAGCGCGGAGCCGTCTCCACCCCCGACGACGTCCTTCTCGTCCCCACCGACCTCACCAACCCGGTCGAGGTCCAGGCCCTCGTCGATGCCGCCGTTCACCGCTTCGGCAAGATCGACGTCCTCATCAACAATGCCGCCATCATCGAGATTGGCCCCTTCGAAGACCAGACCCTCGAAGCCTTTGAGCGCGCCATGCACATCAACTTCTTCGGCGCCCTCCAGACCATCCAGGCCGCCCTCCCGGACATGCTTCGCCGCTTCCGCGAGCGCGGCGAGCGTTCATCCATCGTCAACATCTCTTCCATCGGCGGCAAATTCGGCGTCCCCCACCTCCTTCCCTACGTCGCCGCCAAATTTGCCCTCACCGGCCTCTCTGAAGGGCTCCACGCCGAGCTCCGCGCGAAGGGTGTTCGCGTCACCACCGTTTGCCCTGGCCTCATGCGCACCGGCTCCGTCGGCCAGGCCCAGTTCACCGGCCAGGCAGAAGCGGAATACGAATGGTTCGCCTTTTCGGGCACCACCCCCGGCATCGCCACCACGGCAGAACACGCCGCGGACCGCATCTTCCACGCCACCCGCCGCGGCGCCGCCGAGATCACCATCGCCCCCCAGGCCTGGCTCGGCGCTCGCGCCAACGGCCTCGCTCCCGGCATCAGCGCCTACGTCAGCTCCTTAGCCAACCAGTACCTGCTCCCCGAGCCCTCCGGCAATCACACCCTTCACCTCGGCAAAGAAGTCCGCACCACCACCACCGAGCGCACCCGCCAACTCGAGCAGCAGCACAACCAACTCCACCCCGCGAAGGCTTAGAGAGGCGGCGCAACCCCAAAACAGCCCGGAGGGACAGCCCAAAGACGCTCCCGGAACATCCCTTCCCGCGGATCCTCCGGATTCAGCTGCGCCAGCTCCCGCAAAATCTCCTTCGACCGCTCATCCTGCACCTTCGGCACCACCACCCGAACCTCCACAATCTGGTCCCCGCGCATCCCCTCCCGCGAGGCACTCGGCACACCCTTCTCCCGCATCCGCAGCTTCTGCCCCGCCTGCACCCCCGGTGGAATCTTCAGCTGCGTCCGCCCGGCGATCGTCGGCACTTCGATCTTCGCCCCCATCGCCGCCTCTGAAATCGTTACCGGCACAGTCACATAAATG
>CAXUCK010000284.1:0-2462 GCA_964249375.1 uncultured Acidobacteriaceae bacterium | reverse complement strand
CTACACCACACTTCACCGCGGCGCTTGCCTCCGCTTCGACCTGGTGCTGAACACATTCTGCGGGGGCGACGTTTCCGGCGTCCGCAGCATGTCCGACGCCGAGATTCAGGGCGTCCGAAAGCGCCTTGAGAACGTGCTCGCCACCGTCCGCTTCGACGCGGATGGGATCGCCCGCGCTAACGCAAGCCCCGCTCACTAGAGCAGGGTTTCGCTCGAGACAACGCCCGGTTTTGCTGCTCGACGGAGTCACCCCAGCCGAAGCGAACGCGCGATTCGTTTCAGATGCGCGTCGTTTTACATGCGCACACCTGTACTTCTGCTCGGGCGGCCGAACACGGGTCTAGCCCGCCAGCTCGACAATCTCTGCCGCCGGTGTCAGGTCGCCTTGCAACCGCAGCAAAGACAGCGTGATTGGCAGACGGAAGCGGCGTGGCCCGGCACTACCCGGGTTGAGATACATTACCCCGTCCCGCGTCTCGATACCTGCTTTGTGAGAGTGCCCGCTGACCACAACAGCAATGCCCGCCGCGCGCGGGTTCAGGTCCAGATCATGGACAGAATGAACAAGATAAAGCAGCGAGCCCGCTAATTGGACTGCCTCCGTCGCGGGCAGTCTCGCACATGCGCCTTGGCGATCAATGTTGCCGCGAATCGCCGTCACTGGTGCCAACCCATGCAGCGCATCAAGAATCGCCGGATCGCCCACATCTCCCGCATGCAGGATGTGATCCGTCCGCCGCAGCGCTTCGACCGCCTCCGGACGCAACAACCCGTGTGTGTCCGAGATCACCCCAACCAGCATGCCTACTCCAGTCACGCCATCCAAAAGCTTTTCAGCACAGCGTACATCTGTTCCTCTCGCCCGGAGTGCCTTTCATCCGGATCGATCCGTAGCTCCACCACGGTCACGCGGTCCAAGGCCACCGCATACTCCTCCAGTTCTTCCGTGCTGCCCCGCGGGCTGAAGGAGAACTTTCTTCGCGCGACCTCCTCAAGCGTGGCCATCGATGAACCCGCTCGGATCACCATCTCCTGCGTTCGTTCAGACACTCGGTCCACAACATGAACAAAGATCTTCTGGATACGCCGGGGCTCAGGAAAGACCAAGCGCACGAACTGCACACCTTCCGTGGACGCTCGCCAGCCGTTCGTGACGGTTTGCTCCAGCGCGTGCGTGATTGGGAAGAGGTCGTCCTCCGATGTCACCTCAACCTGCGCCTCGCGCACAACATCGATCCACTCCGAACCGTTCGAATCTTTCATGCGTGGTTCGATGCAGCGCCGCTACATTCCTGCCGCGAGCCGCGTTCGCGGGTCCATTCGGTCGCGCAGGGCATCTCCCACGAAATTGAACGCCAACACCATCAGCATCACCGCCATTGCCGGGAACACGGCAAGATGCGGCGCATCGAACAGGTGCGATCGCGCATCGTTCAGCATTGCTCCCCAGCTTGGCGTAGGTGCCGGTACCCCCAAACCCAGAAAGCTCAAGGTCGCTTCTGCCAGCACCGCTGCCGCCATTCCAATCGCTCCCTGCACGATCACCGGCTGCACGATGTTCGGCAGGATGTGCCGGCACAGAATCCGCAGATCGGACGCACCAAGGGCTCGCGCCGCCTCCACAAACTCCCGTTCCCTCACCGCCATGACCTGCGCTCGGACCAGCCTCGCGTAGTTCACCCATCCTGAAAGCGCCAGCGCCAACACGACATTGCCCAGCCCCGGCCCTACAAAGGCGACAAACGCAATCGCCAGCAGGATCCCTGGCAGCGCCAGGAATGCGTTCGTCAGATACACGTTCACGACCGTGTCCCTCCATCCGCCATAGAACCCCGCGACCGACCCTGCTACCAGCCCAACGGCGAGCGACAGCCCAACCACCGCTACCGCTACCGTCAGCGATACCCGCGCGCCGTATACGATCCGCGACAAGATATCCCGCCCAAGCTCATCGGTTCCAAACCAGTGTCCGGCGCCCGGTCCCAGCAGCCGATGCCCCAACGCAATCTGGGCGGGATCTGCCGGCGCAAGCCAGGGCGCCAGCAATGCAGCCACCGAGAACCCAAGCAGCAGCAGCAATCCCACACCCGCTAGGGGTTGATCGCGCCACCAACGCCTCAAGGCATCCCCCGCCATCCCGAACCCCTTCTCCGCTTCATCCTACTGCCCGAACCAGCAGCCATGCCATCATGGAAGCGCGACGCGAACATCCGTCCGGACACAGGAGAGCCGCACCCCTGAAGATCCTTATCCACGGTCTTAATTTCTCACCCGAACTGACCGGCATCGGCAAGTACACCGGCGAGATGGCCTTCTGGCTCGCCGGCCGCGGCCATGACGTACACGTCATCACCACGCCGCCCTACTACCCCGCGTGGCGCATCGACCCGCCGTTCCGCAATCGCCGCACCACCGAGCACCCGCTGCCGAACCTCACCGTGCATCGTTGCCCCTTCTACGTC
>CAXUCK010000283.1:0-2467 GCA_964249375.1 uncultured Acidobacteriaceae bacterium | reverse complement strand
GCCCGTGCCCACCGCCACGTTCCCGGACCCGATCCTGCACAAACCCGTCGGGTGGGAAGCCCTGCACACCTTCAATCCCGCGGCCGTTGTCCGCGCCGGCAAGGTCATCGTCCTCTACCGCGCGGAGGACAACTCCGGCGACATGGGCATCGGCCTCCACACCTCGCGCCTCGGTCTGGCCGAGAGCGCCGACGGCCTGCACTTCACCCAGCGTGCCGAGCCCGTCTTCTACCCTGCGGAAGACGCCCAGAAATCCCGCGAGTGGCCAGGCGGCGTCGAGGACCCACGCCTCGTCGAAGCTCCGGATGGAACGTACGTCCTTACCTACACGCAGTGGAACCGCACGACCTACTCGGTCGGTGTGGCGACCTCACCTGACCTCACACACTGGACCAAGCACGGCCCGATCTTCGGCACGACCGGCAGGTACGGCGCGCTCAAGTACAAGTCCTCCGGCATCCTGACTGAGCTGGTCCCCGCCGGTTCGCCGGAGGCCCGTCCCGTCGCCGCCCGTCTCCATGGCAAGTTCTGGATGTACTGGGGCGAAGGCGCGGTCTCGCTCGCCACGTCTGCCGACCTCGTGCACTGGACACCTGTCGAAACCGCACCCGGCGAGCCCATCACGCTGCTGGCGCCGCGCGCCGGCAAGTTCGACAGCGGCCTGCCTGAAGTGGGTCCGCCGCCCATCCTCACCGGCGACACCATCACGCTGTTTTACAACGGCAAGAATGCCGTGTCGGGAGGCGACCCAAAACTTGCGCCGGCCACCTATTCCGTCGGCTTGGCGCGCTTCTCTGCCGATGACCCAACGCACCTCGTCGAAAGGAGCTCCCGCCCCATTTTCAAGCCCGAATTACCCTGGGAGCAGAGCGGCCAGTACGCTGCCGGGACCACCTTCGCCGAGGGTCTGGTCCACTTCCATCAGCAATGGCTGCTGTATTACGGCTGCGCGGATTCCCTCGTCGGCGTTGCGCTTGGCCAGGAGCCCTAGTTCGCTACCCGATCTGCGCGGCACACGCCATTCGTCGCCCACTCACCTGCCGGTGGTGATAGGTGTGGTTCCGAAACGCGCCTCCGCCGCTTCCTTTGCGCACGACCGCGCCGGTTTAGCGGAGACTGAAAAGATGGCATCGACGGAAAAACGGTTACGGGTTGGCGTTCTGTTTGGCGGGCGCTCAGGGGAGCACGAGATCTCGCTGCTGTCGGCGGCATCGATCCTGCGCGCGATCGACAGGACCAAGTATGAGGTCGTGCCCATCGGGATCACCAAAGCGGGCCGGTGGGGCACCGCACACGACGCGCACGCGCTGCTTGAGGGCGAGCAGGGGCCGGCGAACCCGCGCATCGCAGGCGACCCGGCGCAAACAACCGCGGCAGAGGTGATCCGGCGGGGAGATCGCGACGTGGTCATCGCTCCTGTGCCCGAGGCGGCCGCGACCGAGGTGAATCCGCTGATGCTGAGCGCGGCAGCGGCCGAGGAGGCGTCGGGGCTGGGGCTCGACGTTGTCTTTCCTGTGCTGCATGGAACCTTTGGCGAGGACGGGACGATCCAGGGTCTGTTCGAACTGGCCGACATCGCGTACGTCGGTTCAGGCGTGCTGGGCTCCGCCGCGGGCATGGATAAGGACGCGATGAAGCGGATGTTTGCGGCAGAAAGGCTGCCGCAAACGCCCTTTGTCGCCGTTCTGCGCAGGGAGTGGAAAGCGGATCCGAAGGAGGTGACGAAGCGGATCGAGAAGGCGCTGGAATACCCGGTGTTTGTGAAGCCGGCAAACCTGGGGTCGAGCGTCGGCATTTCCAAGGTGCACGGCCGCAAACAGCTCGCCGCGGCGATGGATCTGGCCGCGGGGTACGACCGGAAGCTGGTGATTGAGCAGGGTGTGGGTGGGCCGGGTGCAAAGCCACGGGAGCTCGAAGTAGCCGTCCTGGGCAACGATGAGCCGGAGGCTTCGGTCGTGGGAGAGATTGTGCCGGGGTCGGAGTTCTACGATTACGACGCAAAGTACCACTCGGATGCGAGTGTGCCGATCATTCCGGCGAAGTTGACCAGGCATGAAGAAAAGCACATTCGAAAGATGGCTGTGGAGGCGTTTCGGGCGTGTGACTGTGCGGGCCTGGCGCGGGTGGATTTTCTGATGGAGCCGAAGCGGAAAGGCAAAAAGGGACATCGTCCGAAGATCTTCCTGAACGAGATCAACACGCTTCCAGGGTTTACCTCGATCTCGATGTATCCAAAATTGTGGGGCGCGAGCGGTGTCGGGTATTCGGAGCTGATTGACCGGCTGATTGCGCTGGCGATCGAGCGGCACCGCGACCGGCGGGAAACGATCTTTTCGCGGGAGTAGATGGTACGCCACGCTCCCGGCGGGGGTGGCGCGGCGCAAAGATTTCAGTCGCGGGTTCCGTGGTGTGAGGTGCTGTGGCGGGAGATGGTCTGAGCGCGAGGAGGTGGGCTTGGTGGTTGGTG
>CAXUCK010000282.1:787-2475 GCA_964249375.1 uncultured Acidobacteriaceae bacterium | reverse complement strand
GTGGGGCGGGGCCGGTGGACTGGCGGATGATGAGTTCGGGTTCGAAGACGCGATCGTTGCCGTGGAGCGGGACACCGTTGACGGGCGTGCGCGAGTTGTAGAGGTCGCGGAAGGCGACGCTGGCGACCTCCGTACGCGGCAGGCGCAGGGTGGTGAGGGCGGGGTTGGTGATGGCGGCGATCTGGATGTCGTCGTAGCCGATCAACGAGATGTCTTCGGGGACGCGGAGACCGTGTTCAAAGATGGCGCCCATGGCGCCGATGGCGGTGAGGTCATTGGAGGCAAGCACGGCGGTTGGGCGGTTTCCGGCGGCGAGGATGCGGCGCATGGCGGCCTGGCCTCCGTCGACGCGGTGGTTGCCCTCCTGGCAGAGATGCGGCTCGGAGATGAGGCCGTGCTGCCGGAGCGCTTCCGTGAACGCATCGGAGCGAATGCGGGCGGAGGCGAGCGACATGGGGCCGCTGATGAAGGCAATGCGGCGATGGCCGAGTTCGGTCAGGTAGTCGATGGCGGTGAGCACGCCGCCCTGGTAGTTCATGCGCACGCTGGAGATGCCAGGAGCGGAGTGGACCGTGTCCAGGAAGACGAGCGGGATGTGGCGGCGGGAGAAGACCTCGACGAGCCGCTCGTCCATTTCGGAGGTCATGATGGCGACGCCGTCGACCTTGCGCTGCAGCATGCGGGTAACGCAGTGCTCCATGCGCAGCGGATCGTAGTTGGTGTTGGCGATGAGGACTTCCTTGCCATGCTCGACGGCAACGTCTTCAAAGGCTTTGACCAGCTCCGGGAAAAAGGGATTGGTGATGTCGGAGATGATGAGTCCGTAGAGGGACGAGCGACCGGAGCCGAGGGCGCGTGCGTTGATGTCGGGGTAGAACGAGAGAGCTTCGACCGCTTTCAGAACGCGGGCGGCGGTCTTGGGGCTGACCGAGGCCGATCCGTTGATGGTGCGGGAGACGGTTGCGGTGGAGACCCGAGCTCGTTTGGCCACTGCGGTTATGTTCATGCGCGTTCCCCGCTTCGTCGATTCCGCCGGATCGGATCGCTCGACACGTCGATTGGGAAGAGACTACCATCAGCGCTGCATGGGGTTGGAGGCTGCTTCGAACGCAATGCGGGTGAGGTGGGTCGGTGTGTGGGCCGCGGTGGTGTGGGCAGGCGTGGCTTCCCTGCCCGGGATGGCGCAGGCGGGTGCGCAGCCGGGACCTCAGGCGGGGTCGGTAGAAGAGCTGTTCCGGCAGGGGGCAGCGGCGATGCACAGCGGCCGGACGGCGGAGGCGGAGCGGAGTTTCCGACAGGCGGTGCGACTCGAGCCGGGGATGGCGGATGCGCACCTGGATCTGGGGCTGGTGCTAGGGCGGGAAGGCAAAGCGGACGAGGCGATTGCGGAACTGCGGCGGGCGCTGGAGCTGAACCCGAAGATCCAGTCGGGGCACATGTTTCTGGGCATTTTTCTGAGTCAGACGGGGCATATGTACGAGGCGATCCGCGAGCTGAACGCGGAGATTGCCCTGACTCCGGCGAACGCGGAGGCGCTGACCTGGCTGGGGATCACCGAGCTGACGAGCGGACATCCGGAGAAGGCGACGGGGCCGCTCGATCGGGCGGCGGAGCTCGATCCGGAGAACCTGGATCTGCTGGAGTATCGCGGACGGGCGCACAGCCAGGTGGCGGAGGCGAGCTACGCG
>CAXUCK010000282.1:0-777 GCA_964249375.1 uncultured Acidobacteriaceae bacterium | reverse complement strand
AGCCGGACAGCTGGCATGTGCATCGGGTGCGCGGACAGCTGCTCTCAAGTGAAAGCAAGCACACCGAAGCGATCGCGGAGTTCGAGGCAGCGGCCAAGCAGGAGCCACGTAATCCGGACCTTTGGGAAGAGCTGGGGGATGAGTACCGGAAGTCCAGTCAACTGGACAAGGCGCAGGCGGCTTACGCGAAGGAACTGGAACTGACGCCACGCAACCCGATTGCGATGTACAACCTGGGCTCGACAAACGTTGAGCGGGGCGAGGCAGCGGCGGGAGTTCCCCTGCTGGAGGGGATGTTGCAGACGTACGCCGGGTCGCCCGTAGCGGAGTACTATCTGGGCCGCGGACTCGCGGATACGGGCAAGAACGACGAGGCGGCTGGATGGCTGGAGAAGAGCGCGGCGGCAGACGGGTCGGGCGAAGTGGCGAAGCGGTCGTACTATGAGCTGGCTCGGCTGTATCGCAAGATGCAGCGGCCGGAGCGGGCGACTCAGGCGTTGGCTGCGTACACGAAGTTACGTGAGGCCGGAGAAAAGCAGAGTGCCTCCGCGGTGCAGGACTGGCGCAAGCTGAACGGAGCGCCAGGGACCACGCCATAAGCCAAGCCTACAGCGAACTCGCTCGGTCGGATCTGTCGGATTGACAGCGGTGGCCGCGATGGGAGCAGCGGCACTGAGAAGCTTCTTCGCGAGCGACTGGGAACCGTTTCGATCTGTCCCAAGCATCCACGAACGTCAGAAGAGCTTTCACGGTTGCGCGGGGGGCGCGGGCGTGGGG
>CAXUCK010000281.1:0-2480 GCA_964249375.1 uncultured Acidobacteriaceae bacterium | reverse complement strand
CTGATCTCGGCGATTCTGCTGCTGTTCAAGCAGACGTGGCGCAACTCGATCAACCGGTTTGCCGAGGCGATGACGATTTTTGCCGTGGTGTGCGCGGGCATGTTTCCGCTCATCCACATCGGCCGGCCGTGGCTGGGGTACTGGCTGCTGCCCTATCCCAACACGATGAACCTGTGGCCGCAGTTCCGGTCGCCGCTGTGCTGGGACGTGTTTGCGGTGTCGACCTACGCGACCATCTCGATCGTGTTCTGGTACATCGGCATGGTGCCGGATTTTGGAACGATGCGCGACCGGGCGACGCTGCCATTTGCGAAGGGCATGTACGGCCTGCTGAGCCTGGGATGGCGCGGGTCGACGCGGCACTGGATCCGGTATGAGTCGGCTTCGCTGCTGTTGGCGGGCCTGTCGACGCCGCTGGTGCTGTCCGTGCACACCGTCATCTCGTTCGACTTTGCGGTGGCGGCCCTGGCGGGCTGGCACACCACCATCTTTCCGCCCTACTTCGTGGCGGGTGCCGTGTACTCCGGGTTTGCCATGGTGCTGACACTGGCGATTCCGATCCGGAAGTTCTATCACCTGGAAGATCTGGTGACGCTGCGCCACCTGGACAACATGGCCAAGGTGATGCTGGCAACGGGGTCGATCGTGGGCTACGGATATGCGATGGAGGTCTTCATGAGCTGGTACTCGGCCAGCCATTGGGAGTTCTTCATGATGTGGAATCGCATGTTCGGGCCGATGGGATGGGCGTACTGGATGCTGATCCTGACCAACCTGGCGATTCCGCTCACCACCCTGTGGAGCCGCAAGCTGCGGGTGAACGTCGGCTACCTGTTTTTTCTGTCCTTCGTGGTGAATATCGGCATGTGGTTCGAGCGTTTCGTGATTGTTGTGACGAGCCTGTATCGCGACTACCTGCCGTCGAGCTGGGGAACGTATCGCGCGACGAAGTGGGACTACATGATCTTTATCGGTACATGGGGCTTGTTCACCGTGTTGTTCCTGTGCTTTGCCCGGTTCCTGCCGATGATCCCGATGTCGGAGATCCGGATGATGCTGCCGCAGACCAAGGTCCGCAAGGGCGGCGCGGACGCTGAAGTTGTGACCCAGGAGGCGCTCTGATGCCACCGCGTGAGGGAGTTTACGGAATGCTGGCCGAGTTCAACACGCCGAGCGAGTTGGTGCATGCGACGCACGAGGCGCGGTTGGCGGGATACCGGCGGATGGAGTGCTACACGCCGTATCCGGTTGAAGAAGCCGCCGAGGCGCTGCACTTCCACAAGACGCGGGTGCCGCTGGTGTGCCTGCTGGGCGGCCTGATGGGGGTGACGACGGCCTTCATTATGGAGAGCTGGATGTCGGCCATTTCGTATCCGCTGAATATCGCGGGGCGGCCGCTGTTTTCGTGGCCGGCGTTTATTATCCCGGCGTACGAGTGGACGATTCTGTTTGCGGGCCTGTCGACGGCGTTCGGGATGATTGCGCTGAACGGCCTGCCGCAGCTCTACCACCCCGTATTCAACGCGCCGAACTTCCGCAATGGCGCAACCACGGACAAGTTTTTCCTGTGCCTGGAGGCGTCGGACCCGAAGTTCTCGCTGACCGACACACGAGCATTTTTAGAGAAGTTCCCCGCCGTTTCGGTGGTGGAGGTAGACCACTAATGCGGCATCGAGGCAACACGCACGAGGCAATGGGGACGGGCCGGGGGCGGATCGCACGCGCTGCCACGCTGGCAGTGACGGCGATGGGCGCTCTGGCGCTGGCCGGGTGCCGGCAGGACATGCACAACCAGCCGAAGTTTTACCCGCAGCGCGGGACTGAATTCTACGCCGACGGCCGGTCGGTGCGGCCGCAGGTGGAAAACACCGTGGCGCGGAACCAACTGCGGCAGGACGCGTATTTCTTTACCGGATTTGAGGGCGGCAAGGAAGGCGATGGCATGCCATTTCCGGTGACCGAAGCCGTGATCCACCGCGGGCAGGAGAAGTACAACGTGTTCTGCACGCCGTGCCACTCGCGCGTGGGCAATGGCGCCGGCATGATCGTGCAGCGCGGATACGCGGCGGCGGGCAACTTCCACACGGCGCGTTTGCGGGCGATGCCGCTCGGCCACTTCTTCAACGTGATTGCGAACGGCTACGGCGCGATGCCGGACTATTCGTCGCAGCTGACGACCGAAGAGCGATGGGCGGTGGTGGCGTATGTGCGGGCGCTGCAGCTGAGCCAGTCCGCCACGGAGGCGGACGTGGCACAGGGCGGGCATGTGGAGTCGTTGGACGCCATCTCCGAGGCGGCCGGGTTCGCTCCGGGGTTTGTGTATGACTGGGGCCTGCCGGGAACGGCGGCGAAAGGCACGCCGAACGGAGAGGACTACAACATTGCGCCGGCCGTGATGAACGGGCCGAACGGCGGACCTGCCGGGGCTGCCGCCGAGCGGACGCCGTCGCGCCAGGAAGGCCAGGCGGCGGGGACGGGGT
>CAXUCK010000280.1:0-2484 GCA_964249375.1 uncultured Acidobacteriaceae bacterium | reverse complement strand
CCGCCTACCGCGCCTTCGAGACCGCCGAAGAACTCGAAGCCGAACGCCAGGCGCAGATGGCCGCCAAGCAGCCCCCCAAATACCGCGGCCGCTCCCGCGATCTGTCCCCCGAGCAGATCGAGGCCGAGCTCGCCGCCGGCAAACCCTACACCGTCCGCCTCAAGGTGCCGCAGCAGACCAGTACCACCTTCCGCGACGAACTGCGCGGCGACATCACCTTCGACCACACCAACGTCGACGACCAGGTCCTGCTCAAAAGCGACGGCTTCCCCACCTACCACTTGGCCAACGTCGTCGACGATCACCTCATGGGCATCACCGATGTCATCCGCGCCGAAGAGTGGATCTCGTCGACGCCCAAGCATGTCCTTCTCTACCACGCCTTCGGCTGGCCTCAGCCCCGCTTTTGGCACATGCCGCTGCTGCGCAACGGCGACAAAAGCAAAATCTCCAAACGCAAAAACCCCGTGTCGCTCATCTACTACCGCGACGCCGGCTTCCTTCCGCAAGCCATGCTTAACTTCCTCGGCTTGATGGGCGGCGGCATGCCGCAGCTGACCGAGCAGCAGATCGTCTCCGGCGGCCTCAACACCAAGGAAGGCGACCTCTTCTCCCTCCCCGACATGATCGAGAAGTTCCGCTTCGAGAAGATCTCGCTCGGCGGTCCGGTGTTCGACGTGAGCAAGCTGCGCTGGCTCAATGGCGAATACCTCCGCCGCCTCTCACCCGACGACTTCTTCACGGCCCTCAGAACTAACGTTCTTTCCGAGCGCTACCTGCGCGAGGTCGCCTCGCTCATCCAAAACCGCGTTGACACCCTCGCGCAGTTCGGCGACATGACCGGCTTCTTCTTCGCGGACAACGTCATGCCCACTCCCGAGACCTTCCTTCCCAAAAAGCGCTCGCTCGAGGAGACGCTCGGTTTCGGCGCCGATCTCCTCACCACACTCGAGATCACAGCGTGGGAACCTGCCGCACTCGAGTCCGCCATGAAGCAGCTCGGCGAAGCCAAAGGCTGGTCGGTCAAGGAAAACTTCATGCTTCTCCGCGCCATCCTCACCGGTTCCACGCAGTCCCCACCGCTCATGGAATCGCTGATCATCTTCGGCAAGGCACGCTCCCTGGACCGCCTGCGCCGCTTTCTGGATGCCCAGAAGAAGCTCGCGGCCAATCCGAAGAAGTGACCGTCTACTTCGCCGTAAACTCCGCCGTGATCGGCAGAGATCGCACCGGATAGCACATCGCGCGGTCGCACGCCTGGTAACGCAGCGTCGCCTTCAGCGTGTGCGAGCCTGCCGGCGCGGTCACCGGCAACTCCACCGCAAACGCCCCCGTGTACACATCGAGCACTTCATCCGGACTCGCGGGGAAGTGGTACGGCTGACCCGCCGGGTAGTCCGGCGCCCCAACCCGCACGTCCGTCGCCGGTTCAAAGCGCACCTCGGTCGGCACAAGCAGATCGCCCTTCGGCCGGTGCGAGTTGATGTGGAATCCGTCGTCCACCGCGAACCGCAGCCGCAGCACCGCGCTCCGTCCTGCCGTCAAGACCTGCGGCTCACTCACGTACCGCACGCGATCGGCAGCCCGCGCCGCACGCGGAGCGCTCAGATCGCCGATCGCCGGCAGCTCCTGCGCTCCAGCAGTCAGCCCCCAGCCAAGCAGCAGCGCGCACCATGGCAACCTCACCGCCCCACACCCACAGGCGGCACGACCGAAGCGTTCCCACCGTCAAGGATCTTGCGAATATTCGCCTTGACCTCGTCCTTGGTCGCCAGCCCCGCCGTCTCCTCGCGCACCACGCCACTCCGATCCACATAGAACGACATCGGCAGGTAATCGACGCCGCCATACGCCGGCGCGACCTTCTCATCCGTCAGCAAAATCGGGTAGTCGACCCCAAGCTTCTTCGCCGACTTCGCAATCTCGTCCTTGCCCGCGTCATCCTCGGCAATCCCCAGAATCTCGAATCCCTGCCCCGCGTACTGCTTGCGAAACTGCTCAAACCATGGCATCTCCAGCTTGCACGGAGCGCACCACGTCGCCCAAAAATTCACCAGCACCGGCCGCCCCTTATAGTCAGCCAGCGAAACTTTTTTCCCGTCCAGGTCATGCAGCGTAAACGCCGGAGCGGGCTTGCCATTGAGTGCCGTCAGCGCGCCGCCGGCACCAGCCTCCTCGCCGCCGCCTTTGCCCGCGGGTGTGAGATACACATGATTCGCTTCGGCCCGCTGCATCGCCAGCCGGCGCTCCCGCAGGTTATGCCACCCCGCCCACACCAGCAGGGAGATCCCCACAACCATCAACGCAACAACCAGCAACATCCGCTTCATCCAGACACCCCGGCCGCCCGCATCGATTCGCGCGGCACCTTCTCCCTCTAAGTTTACGGGATGCGCAAGCGGCGCACCTCCGCCCGCCACGCCCGCGGCTCTGCTAGCATCGCCATGCCATGGCCGAATCCGAATCCGAAGCCGAAGCCCAGCC
>CAXUCK010000279.1:0-2495 GCA_964249375.1 uncultured Acidobacteriaceae bacterium | reverse complement strand
GGAAGCGGAAGCGGAGGACCCTTCCAATCCAGCACGTCTTATCCCATCTGGAGCAGCTACGTCCCTTACACCAGTCTAACGTGTCACTAATGGAGGCTTTATGATCGTCAAGATTGCAGCGACAATAGCGTGGTTCACGTCAGCGTTCGTCGTCCCTTCAGCGATATCCGCACCGAGGCTAACAGTTACCCTGAGCTCGCCGATAGCTAGCTTTCGGGCGGGGCAGCCGATTGACTTCGAGGTGCTTGTAAAGAACAGCGGAACAGCAAGTGTAGTTCTACATCGGCAAAACCCCATTTGCGACTATGATTTTGTGATCACAGACGGGTCGGGCGGCTCCATCGCCAGCCCGCAATCCTGCTCGGGAAACCTGTCTATCGGAAGAGATATCATAGAGGTCCTGCAACCTGGCCAGTATTTTACAGAGCGTGTCCATATGGACAGAATCGTGGACATGTCCCGACCAGGAACTTACTCGGTCAAACTCAGGCGTCGTGCTCCGAAAGAAGAAGGCGCAGAAATTGCAACTTCCAACACGGTCATAATCACTAGAGAGGCAAATTAGGCCCATATACTTCGTTGGGCTGACAAACGGGTATCCCACTCATGCGCAGTCTTCATCGCGCATGAGTAGGTTCCGCTCTCAAGAGTGACGAAGGATGAGCAGCAGGCGTGCCCGTCGCTGTCCCGATCGCCGTGGTCCTGATCATGCGCACCTACTACAGCATGCCGACCCTTACCGCATGGCCTCTGACCGCGGAAACCGCGCCGTCACCACCGTCGAAATGCCCCCACGCGGCCGGAAGTCCCCCTTCACCTCCGCCCACACCGGGTCCGTCGCCTTCACCACATCGTTCAACACCTGGTTCGCAATATTCTCCTGAAAGATCCCCAGATTCCGGTAGCAGAACAGGTACTCCTTCAACGACTTCAGCTCCAGACACTGCTCCCGCGGCATGTACCGGATCGTCAACACGCCGAAGTCCGGCAACCCGGTCTTCGGGCAAACGCTCGTAAACTCCGGGTCGTCAATCAAAATCTCATACGCCGCAAACTGGTTCCGCCACGTCTCAATCGCCGGAAACTCGAAGTCCAGACCCGCCGCCGCATGATCGTCCGTGTACCCCGTCGTATGCACCGCTTCGTCTTGCACCATCTCTTCTCCTTCAGCTCCGTCACGGCACGGCTTCAGCCGTGCCGTAAAGGACTGGGTAAACAACACGGCTTCAGCCGCTGAGGTTGGTTTGGGCCTGCTTCGGGAGCTTTTTCCGCATCCGTTAGCTCGGGAAACCCAGCTCCAGCGTTTGCGTAGTTTTGCCCGAAACCCGGCATACTGGAACTGGCAACGGAAAGCCCGGCCGCAAAGCCGGGCGTCGCCAAAGGGTTTCTCACCAGAAGTACCCACCTAAGTCCCGTATCGAACGTACTTTAGGGAGAAAGTACCCCCGGGGGGGGGGTACCTCCCCAGACCCTAGTTCCGGCGCCCCAGCGTCGGACGATCGTCACTGGTCCCGGTGCCTGTGGTGCCCGTTGGCGCATTCGGATCGTTGTTGGAACCCGCCGTCCGGCGCAGCGTCGGCTTGTTGCCGCCCTTCTTATCGTTCAACCCGCGCTTGTTCTGGATGCGCGCCAAACGAGCCTTGACCAGATCGAACTCCGAAGTCGTCACCATATACTCCGGCCGCGCCGGCAGGATGGTCGCAATCTCGTTCTCCACATTGTCAATGCGATTCCCGGCCGCCGGGTGATCGCTGAAGGCCCGCGAGATCGCGCCCGGCTTGTGCTTCTCCAGCGCATCCAGCTTCTCGAAGATGCTCACCATGCCCTGCGGATCGTACCCGGCCTTGTACATGTACTGCACGCCCAGGAAATCCGCTTCGGACTCAAACTGCCGCGAAAACTGCAGAAACGTCAGCGGCACCGCCAGCTGCGACGCCTCATAAATGCCGTACCCGGTCCAGGTGCCCTGCGTAAAGATCATCAACGGAATCGACCCCAGCTGCATGTAGTTCAGCCGCGTCATCTCGCGCGCCGCATGGTGCGCCGCCACGTGCGAGATCTCGTGCGCCATCACCCCGGCCAGCTCATCCTCAGAGTCGCACGCCAGGATCAGCCCCGAATTGTCGTAGAAAAACCCCCCCGGCAACGCCATGGCGGTGATCTCGTCCGTATCCAGCACCTTGATCGTGAACGGCACCTTGGCATCGGAGTTCCGAACGATATTCTGCCCCACGCGGTTCACGTACTCCACCACGACCGGATCCGTCACCAGGTGTGACGATTTCTCAATCTCCATCGAGTACTGCTTGCCGTTGGAGATCTCCCAGTTGGTCGAGAACCAATTGCCCATGCCGCGGCCGCCGATGTTCCGCGTCCCCACCGCGTTCACATCGTCCTCGCTGCCCTTCTTGATCTTCGGATCCAGCGCCTCACCCGGCGAGGGAATCGCATCCGCCTTCGCCGTCGCGCTGTCCGCCGCAGGCGTCGGCAAGGGC
>CAXUCK010000278.1:0-2513 GCA_964249375.1 uncultured Acidobacteriaceae bacterium | reverse complement strand
CCCCCAACTCCTCCACGGGCGCCATCGGCGGCATCGTCAACTTCTCCGGCCAGATCTCCGCCATCGCCGCGCCCATCCTCACCGGCTACACCGTCCAGCACACCGGCGGCTTTGTCTGGGCTTTCGGCATCGCAACCGCCTACCTCCTCCTCGGCATCGTCGCCTACCTCTTCCTCCTCGGCCCCATCGAACCCATGGACCTACGTCGCGCCCTCCAACCCTAGAGCTCACATCACCACCCTCAAACAAGCATCTCTCCGGAGCATCCTGGATGAACGGTGCTCGAACCGCCTCCCTCAACATCGGACGTAACGGTCGACGCAGCGCATGGAATGTCCACCATGCAACGAACGTCCCCTAACGAGATGGGCGTTCATCAGGACTTACTCGGAGCATTGTTGTGCGCCGAACGGCGTAGCTCTTCGACAATCTGGTTCTCGCCCCCAGGGAACCGCTCCGCGTATGCGAGAACAGTTCCTTCAAAGGTCTTCTCCTCAGGATTCTCATAGTGTCCCGGAATCCGGCAGCGGACGGTCAGATCAGCTCCTCGCGAGAGGAGTAGCTTGACCGAGCTAAGGCCAAAATCTTCCCTTTGTGTCGCAGCATGGAAGATCGGGGTCTGGCCCCCCAACCCGTCTGAGTCAATCAGGGCGGGTGCATTTACATCAGCACCCATATCCAGCAACCATCTCGCGACTTCCAACTGTCCGAACTCGGCAGCGACGTGCAGCAATGTAGCCTCTTTGAGCGAAAGCATGCGTCCTCCCGTGTTCCCGATATTGAGAGCTGGATACCGCATCCTGATGAGAGAAGGACTTTCACGCACCTGCTCCCTCACGGAATCCAGGTCACCGCGTACCGTGGCAATGATGCCGGGCGCGTCATACTGCGTGCGGCCGCCGGCATCTTGGAGGAGATCGATTGAGACATTCAGAGCTTCCCTGTTTCGAACGTAGGTACTGAGCAAATAGTCCAGTGCTGTTCCGGGATGCGACATCCCCTTGGATTGCCAAGTAGCTTCGTCACCGCAGTTCGGATCGCTGCCGTGTTGCAGGAGCCAGGCGAGGGCAGTCGAATCGAGCGTCTCACAAGGCGCGAAGAGGATGGGATAGGAGCCGTGCCAGGCAGCATTGACATCTGCTCCAGAGCTCACAAGCAGCTCCATCATGGAAGTCCGTGAACCGTTGAGACTCGCCCGCATCAGCGGTGCGTCCCCACCCTCATGAACATCAGCACCGCTGCGAATGAGCCAATCGACAATCCCGAGTCGTGCCTGAGACGGCTTCCCCGTCCCGCGACATTCGGCAGCCCAGGTAAGCGGTCCATCTCCGCCATATCCGATAGGAGCTTTTCTAAGTTCTGGATACCTGGACAGAAGAGAGCGCACCTCGTCCAGGTCATCACGATCGATAGCTTGTTTGAGCTTTCCAAAGGTCGTTTGATTCGCTACGTGCCTCTTCAGCCGCGGCCAACTTGTAAATCCATAAAGCTTGGCGATCTGAAAGAGAGCTGCCCCTAACGAGGCGGCCTCGCCACTCCTCAAGAGATCTCTCGCTTGATCTCTTAAGTGGCGAAGGTTCGCTTTCGTAGGCAGCCGCGACGTGGGAGAACTGGATTCTGACATACACACTCCTTTCAGTAAGCGCCCGATGTTCGCAATACGGGCTGAAAGAAGTTGTGCTCAGATTAGTCCAACAAAGGTGGGCTTCTGCCCTGTCCGCGAACCGGTTGCGTCCTTCACGCCGCCTCCGACGATACTCCTCTGTACTGCGGACCTTCAAGTACCGCTAAGTCGCGTTGTAGCAAGTGCTTCGACCCCAATGGAACTCCCAGGGCGAGCCGGTCCCCACTTGATCGAGGCGCTCATCAGCACCGATCCACAGGCGGCCACGGCACGACTCAAAGATGTGTCGGCCGCCCACCTGCATGCCATTATTCTGCGGAGCTATCGAACTCGATTGCGCCCACAAAGTACCCCCAAGGATCTTCGAACAAGAGTTGCCCCACCTGTGGAATGGCGGAACGCTCAAGCACAACTCTTGCGTCGCGCTCGCGGAGCAAGCCCTGGGTCGCGTCGACGTTGATGCACAATCCCGCAAAACCTTAAACGTTTAAGGAAATGGCACACGAAGCAGAGGCCCGGGTCCGGACGCTAGAGCGGCTTTTTGCCGGCGGAACCCGAATGGGGTTGCGGCGTGGACAAAGTGCCTCCGCATGCTGGAGAGTATGCGGCGACCACTCCGTGGGACACCGTCGCCGAAACCGGGGAGCCAGTCGGCTATGAAGGCGTAACCGGATTCCTCGTCGCCTTCAAAGCCACGCGGGGAGAGACCCCGGGCAGACGGCTCCCCCCGCGGGGGCTACCTTGCCGAGCGCTCTATCCCTGATGAGGAACACCACAAAAAACGGTAAATGGAAGTGAGACCCGCACGGGGGACGGACCTTGCTATGGTGTGTCACAACATCGGATTGTGCGAAGAAGCCACCTCGCCGCCGCTGCCCAATCCCCCGAT
>CAXUCK010000277.1:0-2555 GCA_964249375.1 uncultured Acidobacteriaceae bacterium | reverse complement strand
ATGCCGCTGGGGGCTTCGTGGATCACGTGCTGACGAAGGAGAATGGCCTGCGCAGTGAGCTCGTGGGGGCGCTGATCGAGAGGTCGGGGGGAGATCTCTGGATTGCGACGTTGGACGGGTTGTCCCGGCTGCACAATGGCGGGATCACCACCTATACGGCAGCGGACGGGCTGCTGGGCAATGTGGTGACGGCGCTGGCGGACGGCGGCGACGGTGTGCTGTGGATCGGAACGCGCGACGGCGGGCTGACGCGGTTTGCGAACGGGCGATTCGTGCAGTTTCGGCAGGCGGGTCTGCCCCGGTCAGTGGAATCGATGCTGCTGGGCAAGGACTCGCTGTGGATGGGAACGCGCAAAGGCATCGCGCGCGTGGCGAGGGCGGCGCTGGCGAGCTGCGCCGAGCAAGGCTCGGGGTGCCCGCTGGCTGTTTCGCGATATGGCTACGCCGAGGGCTTGCCCAGCGAAGATCTGGCCGCGGTTGGGCATCCGGCGGCGATGGTGACGCGGAAGGGCGATCTGTGGTTTGCCACAGAACATGGGGTGGCGATTACCGAGCCGGGCGAAGCTGTGGATCGCGACGCGACGTCGCCGGTGGTGCTGGAGAGGATGGAGGCGGACGGAGTGGATCAGCCGGTCACGGGGGGAGGCTTGACGCTGCCGCCGGGACAGCGGTCGATATCGTTCACCTACGCTGGTCTGAGCTACCGGGCGCCGTCACGGGTGGCCTACCGATACCGGTTGGAAGGCTTTGACCGCGACTGGGTGGACGCGGGCCAGCGGCGGACGGCCTTTTACACCAACCTGCCTCCAGGGCCGTACCGGTTTGCTGTGGAGGCGGCCGGCAGCAACGGCCTGTGGAGCGAGCAGCCGGCGACGGTCGCGTTCCACATTCTGCCCCCGATCTATCGCCGGTGGTGGTTTTACCTGCTGGGCCTGTTGCTGCTGGGCGGCGGGGTGTACCTGGTGTATGCGCTGCGACTGCGGCGGGTGCGGGCGCAGTTCGCCGCGGTGCTGGCAGAGCGGAACCGGATCGCGCGCGAGATCCACGACACACTGGCGCAGGACCTGGTGGGCGTGGCGCTGCAGGTGGAGGTGGCGGCGCAGATGGTGCGCCGTGGCAACGTGGGGGCGGCTACCGAGCAGCTGGAGCGCACGCGGCGGCTGGTGCAGGAAGGCATTGCGGACGCGCGCGAAAGCATATGGGAGCTGCGGGCGACGACCGCCGAGGGCAGCCTGCCGAGCCGGCTGGCGCGGATGGCCGAACGGGCGCGGGAGCGTGGCATGAGCACGGAGCTCCGGATTGGCGGAACCTACCGGCCGCTGCCGGCGCGGTGGGAGAGTGAGATACTGCGGGTGGCAGGAGAGGCCGTGAACAACAGCATCCGGCATGCGCAGGCAACCAGCACCACGGTGACGCTGGACTACGCGCCAGACCAGCTGCTGCTGCGCATCGCCGACGACGGACGTGGCTTTGACGCGGCCTCGGTACCCGGGGGCAAGCACTTTGGGATGCGCGGCATGCGGGAGCGCGCCGACAACATCCGGGGGCAGCTCGACATCGTGAGCGCTCCGGGCGAGGGAACGGTTGTGACCCTGCGCGTGATGCTCGATGAGATGTCGGCCGGAGTTGCCGAGGAAAGCAAGGAGGGGCATGGCTGATCGCATACGCATTCTGGTGGTGGAAGATCACCACGTGGTTCGTCAGGGGCTGGTGGCCCTGCTTTCCGCTGTGCCTGAGGTGGAGGTGGTCGGGCAGGCGTCCGACGGGCTGGAGGCCGTGGAGAAACACCGCACGCTGCAGCCGGACGTGACGCTGATGGACCTGCAGCTGCCACGCATGGGCGGTGTGGACAGCATTACGCGCATCCGTGGGGAGTTTCCGGCGGCGCGGTTTGTGGTGCTGACGACGTTTGATGGCGACGAAGACATCTACCGGGCGCTGCAGGCCGGGGCAAAGGCGTATCTGCTGAAAGGCATGACGCTGGATGAGCTGGTGGACACGATTGAGGCGGTGCACCGAGGCAAAGCGCGCATTCCGCCGGAAGTGGCGGAGAAGCTGGCCGGGCGCGTTGGCAGCCAGGAGCTGACGGCGCGGGAGCTGCGCGTGCTTGAGCGCATCGTGGCCGGGAGGGCGAACAAGGAGATTGCGACGGACCTGAACATCTCCGAGACGACGGTGAAGTCGCACGTCAACAGCCTGCTGGGCAAGCTGGGCGTGGCCGACCGCACCCATGCCGCGACGACGGCGCTGCAGCGCGGCCTGGTACACCTGCCCTACGGAGACCGTTGATGCGGCGTTGGCTGTGGCTGTATGTAGTGCTGCTTGCGTGCGGTGGCATCGGGTTGCTGGCGCAAGGCCGTGCGGGCTGGCGGTCTGCCACGCCGGAGGAGCGCCAGGCGGCGCTGCCGGACAGGGCGCCGGTGCAGCGCGAACGCATCGAGACCGAGATGCGCACGGCCTCGGGCATCACCGACGGCCATGGCCACATGATCGCGGGCGTTGTGCTGATCACCGCGGGCTACTCGGCCGATGGGAAGTATTCGCACTACTTCCTG
>CAXUCK010000276.1:0-2559 GCA_964249375.1 uncultured Acidobacteriaceae bacterium | reverse complement strand
TCGCCGAAGCCACGGTCGATTCGCTGCGAGATTCCTTTCTCGGCCACCTCACCCACACCGTCGGCCGCCTGCTCGATCTGTCCACCGACACGGAGCGCTACCACGCCCTGTCGCACGTCGTCCGCGATGAAGTCATGGACGATTGGATCAGCACCATCCAGTCCTACCGCGAGCGCGACGTCCGCGTCGTCTGTTATCTCTCGGCGGAGTTTCTCCTCGGCCCGCACCTCATGAACGACCTGCTCAACCTCGGCCTCACCGAGCAGTGCCGTGAAGCGCTCGCCTCCATCGGCGTCGACCTCCAGGCGCTCGCCGACCAGGAGCCCGAACCCGGTCTCGGCAACGGCGGCCTCGGCCGTCTCGCCGCCTGCTACATGGATTCCATGTCCACCCTCGGCGTGCCCGCCATCGGCTACGGCCTGCGCTACGAGTTCGGCATCTTCCGCCAGGAGCTCCGCGACGGCTGGCAGGTCGAGCACTCCGACAAGTGGCTGCAGTTCGGCAACCCGTGGGAAATCCCCGCCTCCGACGCCTCCGTTCAGGTTCCCTTCGGCGGCCGCAGCGAAACCTTCGTCGACGACAAGGGCACCCTGCGCTGGCGCTGGGTCCCCAACCACATCGTCATGGGTGTCCCCTACGACACCCCCATCCCCGGCTTCCGCAACTCCGTCGTCAACCGCCTCCGCCTGTGGAAGGCCGAGGCCGTCGACTCCTTCGACTTCGCCGCCTTCAACACCGGCGACTACATCGGCTCCGTCCGCTCCAAGATGGAGTCCGAAACCATCTCGAAGGTGCTCTACCCCAACGACGAAACCGACGAGGGCAAGCGCCTGCGCCTCATGCAGCAGTTCTTCTTTACCTCCTGCTCGCTGCAGGACATGCTCCGCCTCCATCTCATCCAGCGCCCCTCCGTCAAAGACTTCGACACCAAGTGGACCGTGCAGCTCAACGACACGCATCCCTCCATCGGCATCGCCGAGCTCATGCGTCTGCTCATCGACGTCCACTGCCTGGAGTGGTCTGACGCCTGGGCAATCACCTCCAGGACCTTCGGCTACACCAACCACACCCTTCTTCCCGAGGCCCTGGAGCGCTGGCCCCTGCACATCTTCGGCGCCCTTCTTCCGCGGCACCTCGAAATCATCTACGAGATCAACGAGCAGTTCCTCAAAACCGTCAACGAGCGCTTCCCCGGCGACAAGGCCCGCCTCACCCGCATGTCCATCATCGGCGAAGAAGGCGAGAAAAACGTCCGCATGGCGCACCTCGCGGTCGTCGGTTCCAAGGCCGTCAACGGCGTCGCCAAGCTCCACACCAAGCTGCTCGAAGCCGACACGCTCCACGACTTCTACGAGCTCTGGCCCGATCGCTTCAGCAACAAAACCAACGGCGTCACCCCCCGCCGCTGGCTTATGCTATCGAACCCGCCGCTGGCAGCCCTGCTCGACGAAACCATCGGCCAGGGCTGGCACACCGACCTCCGCGAGCTGCAGGGCCTCGAGCGCTTCGCCGACGACACCGCCTTCCAGGAGCTCTGGCGCAAAAGCCAGGAAAAAGCCAAGGGCCGCCTCGGCGACTACATCCGCCGCACCATGTCCATCGAACTTAACCCCGAAACCATGTTCGACGCGCAGGTCAAGCGCATCCACGAGTACAAGCGCCAGCACCTCATGGCGCTCCACATCCTCGCGCTCTACTGCCAGATCAAGAGTGGCGTCGTCAAAGACGCCACCCCGCGCACCTTCCTCTTCGGCGGCAAGGCCGCGCCCGGCTACAAGATGGCCAAGCTCATCATCAAGCTGGTCTGCACCGTCGCCGATCTCGTCAACTCCGACCCCGAGATCTCGAAGCTCCTCCACGTCGTCTTCGTGCCCGACTATTCCGTCTCCGTCGGCCAGCGCATCTACCCCGCCGCCGACCTGTCCGAGCAGATCTCCACCGCCGGCAAAGAAGCCTCCGGCACCGGCTGCATGAAGTTCATGATGAACGGCGCAGTCGGCATCGGCACCCTCGACGGCGCCAACATCGAAATCCGCGACGCCGTCGGTCCGGAAAACTTCTTCCTCTTCGGCCTCACCGCTCCCGAAATCGCCGACCTCAAAGCCAAGGGCTACCGCCCGCGCGACTTCTACGAGACCGACCCTCTGCTGCGCGAAGTCCTCGACGGCCTCGGCTCCGGCCGCTTCTCCCGCGGCGACTGGGAGCTCTTCCGCCCCCTGCTCGACGAGCTCCTCAACCGCGACACCTACATGGTCCTCGCCGACTTCCAGTCCTACATCCAGGCCCAGGCCGCCGTAGGCACCGCCTACATCAACAAGCGCCGCTGGAGCCGCATGTCCATCCTCAACACCGCCCGCTCCGGCACCTTCTCCTCCGACCGCGCCATCAAGCAATACTGCGACGACATCTGGAAGGTCCCCCTCAACGTCTCCGTCTAACTGACAAAAAAACTGTCATCCTGAGCGCAGCCCGAATGGGCGGAGCGGAAGGACCTGCGGTTCGCTCGACGCGCTCCCACACGCTCAGCCCTCACAAATCCTCCAGCGCCTTGCCCTCCGC
>CAXUCK010000275.1:0-2591 GCA_964249375.1 uncultured Acidobacteriaceae bacterium | reverse complement strand
GGCGTGGGCTTGGAGCCGGAGCGGATGCGGATTGCCATTGGCGGGGTGCCGGTGTTTGCCGCGGGTGTACGTGTGCCCGGGTACGACGAGGCGGCGGCGCACCAGGCGATGCTGCAGCGGGAGTACACGATCGCGATCGACCTGGGGATAGGCGGAGCGGGGTGCCGGTTTGTGACGTGCGACCTGACGGCGGAGTATGTGCGGATCAATGCGGATTACTCGACGTAGATGGTTCGGGGTGAGGCTGCGGGGCGCGGCTCGTCTACTCTGTCCAAAGGCATGAGCGAAGAAGCGAGACCGCAGCACAGCTCCGAGATCCCGGCCAGCCGCGGCGTCGACGACCCGACTGACCTGCCGGTGGTGGACCTGCCGTCGTTGCCGGCGGACGCGCCAGCGCCGAAGCGGGCGGCGGTTGCGTTTATCTTTCTGACGGTGGCGCTGGACATGCTGGCGCTGGGGATGATCGCGCCTGTGCTGCCGCGGCTCGTCGAGGGATTTGTGGGTGGATCGACAGTGCGGACGGCGGAGATGATTGGCGTCTTCGGGACGGTGTTCGCGACGATGCAGTTCTTCTTCTCGCCGGTGCTGGGGTCGTTGTCGGACCGGTTCGGCCGCCGACCGATTGTGCTGCTGTCGAACTTTGGGCTGGGTCTGGACTACGTGCTGATGGCGCTGGCACCGTCCCTGGGATTTCTGCTGATCGGGCGGGTGCTTTCCGGGATCACGGCGTCGTCTGTGCCGACGGCGCAGGCGTACATGAGCGACATTACGCCGAGGGAGCGGCGGGCGGCGGCATTTGGGATGTTGCAGGCGGCGTTTGGATTTGGGTTCGTGGTGGGGCCGGCGCTGGGTGGGTGGCTGGCCGGGTTCCATCCGCGACTTCCCTTCTGGGTTTCGGCAGCGCTTTCGCTGCTGAATGCGACGTATGGATTTTTCGTTTTGCCGGAGTCGCTGGCGCCCAAGTACCGCAGCCCGTTCTCGTGGCGGCGTGCGAATCCGGTCGGGTCGGTGCGGATGTTGTCGCGGTCGCGCACGCTGCTCGTGCTGGCGGGTGTGTTGCTGCTGGGGTACATCGCGCAGAACTCGCTGCTGAACGTGTATGTGCTGTACACGGACTACCGGTACCACTGGAGCTCGCGGACGGTTGGGCTTTCGCTGGCGGCGCTGGGCGCGGTGACGATTCTGTACGGGGTGTTTCTGGTGCGGCGCGCGTCGAAGCTGGTCGGCGATGTCCGGGCGTTGCAGATGGGACTGTTGGGTGGGTCGATTGGGTACCTGATTTTCGCGATGGCGCGCTCGGGAGCTGTGTTTCTGGCCGGGATGCCGCTGCTGAACCTGGTTTCGATTGCGTGGCCGGCGTCGCAGGGGATCATGTCGCGCACCGCCGGACCGGATGAGCAGGGTCAGCTGCAGGGGGCGATCAACAGCCTGCGTGGTGTTGCGGGGATTTTCGGGCCGGGCCTGTTTACCTGGTTGTTTGCGAAAGCGGTCGGGGACTGGAGCGGTCTGCGGTTGCCAGGGCTGCCGTTCTATGCGGCGAGTGGGATGATGCTGGCTTCGGTTTTGCTGTCGCTGGTGGTTCGCGCGAAGCCTCGGGGGAGCGACGCTCCGCAGATGAGCTGAAGGGTTTCTTCAGGGTGCAGAGCAGCCCAGCAACCGCAGGTGCTTCGGCTCCGGCCCTGCCTCCGCTCAGGATGACAGAACATTGCGATGCTTTGGTGCCCGGAGGGGGACTTGAACCCCCACGCCGCTTTCGCAGCTGCGGATTTTAAGTCCGCTGTGTCTGCCGATTTCACCATCCGGGCTCGTCTGCTCGTTCCCGCGCGACGGTTAGCGATTCGCGGCGGTGAGCTGGCGATACATTTCGCGGTTGCGCAGGATTGCCTGCACGTACTCGCGAGTCTCCGTATAGGGGATGGACTCGACAAATTCGGCGATGTCTTTGTAATCGCCGCTGGCCATCCACTGCCGCACGGGAACGTCTCCTGCATTGTAAGCGGCGAGGGTGTACTCGGCCTGCCCGCCATAGCGGTCGAGAACCTCACGGAGGTTGAGTGCGCCGAGGCGGATGTTGATGTTGGGGTTGAGCAGCTGACTGGCGTTGAAGCCGCGCATGCCCTGGTGTTTGGCGAGCGATTTGCCGACAGACGGCAGGATCTGCATGAGGCCGTAGGCGTTGGCGCGGCTGACGGCTCCGGGGTTGAACTCGGACTCCTGGCGGATGAGCGAAGCGACAAGGTAGGGGTCAACGCCGTTGGCCTGGGAGTCCGCGAGGATTTCGGGCCAGTAGGGCTGCGGGAACAAGAGGCGCCAGTAGGCGACGGGAACCTCGTCGAAGGGCAAAGCGAAGAACGGGATGCCGCTATGCTTCATGCTTTGCAGGGCGCGGGTGTGCTCGCCGAAGGAGTCGTAGATCTGTGCCTGAGTGAGGGCGCCCCACTCGCCGGAGGTGGGACTGGACTGGATTTCGGGGCCGATGTACTCGTTGAGGGCGGCGTTGGCGAGGAGCTTGGCCTTGATGTAGTGCGGATCGTTCTCGGGGATGAGGTCGGTGAGGGGCGGGACCTCGGGTGGATGGACGGAGCTTAGGG
>CAXUCK010000274.1:0-2595 GCA_964249375.1 uncultured Acidobacteriaceae bacterium | reverse complement strand
CCAATCCGCCGCAGAAACCGAGGTCATCGCGTTCGCCGAAGCCCACGGCATCCCCGTCGCCAGCACGCTTTTAGGTTTAGGTTCGTTCCCGGCAGCACATCCGCTCCACCTCGGCATGATGGGCATGCACGGCGAGTCCTGGGTCAACCACGCCATCCAACAGGCCGACCTCCTCCTCGCCCTCGGCATGCGCTTCGACGACCGCGTCACCGGCAACCTCGCCCACTACGCCCCTAATGCAAAAAAAATCCACATCGAAATCGACCCCTCCGAAATCAACAAAAACGTCAAAGTCGACATCGCCCTCATCGGCGACCTCAAACACATCCTCCACACCCTCGAACCCCTCCTCGCCGATCGCAACGTACAACGTACAACTGACAACTCCTCCCGCACCGCACCCTGGCTCGCTCACATCAACTCCTCCAAAGGCACCGCCTCCGTCCGCGACATCGTCAACCTCCCCGACAACGGCCACCTCTACGCCGCCCACGTCATCAACGACATCTGGCGCGAAGCCATCGCCGCCGGCCGCGAAAAAGACACGGTCATCGTGACAGATGTCGGCCAGCACCAGATGTGGGAGGCCCAGTACTTCAAGCACGAAGTCTCCCGCTCCCTCGTCACCTCCGGCGGCCTCGGCACCATGGGCTTCGCCTTACCCGCCGCCATCGGCGCCAAGTTCGCACAACCCGAAAAAGACGTCTGGGTCATCGCCGGCGACGGCGGCTTCCAGATGACCGCCGCCGAGCTCTCCACGGTCGTCCAGGAAGGCATCGCCCTCAACATCGCCGTCATCAACAACGGCTTCCTCGGCATGGTCCGCCAGTGGCAGGAAACCTTCTACGACAAAAACTACTCCGCCAGCCCCATCCTCTCGCCCGACTTCGTTCTCCTGGCCGCCGCCCACGGCATCGATGGCGCCCACGTCTCCGAGCGCAAACATGTAACCCCCACTGTCACAAAATCCCGAACCAGCGGCCGCCCCTTCCTCGTCAACTTCCAGGTCGAAAAAGAAGACGGCGTCTACCCCATGATCGCCCCCGGAGCCGCTTTGCACGAAATGACCCGCCGCCCTCAACAAGACCCACTCCTAGAAACCGCCGAGGACGAGTAGATGGCGACCACACCTGAGCGCCAACGGCGCGCCTCATACCAGCCTAGGCCAAAGGCCTAGGTCCGCACCCACCCCAAACCCAAGGGCTGAAAGCCCGCCCCATAACCGCTAATCCCAGACATACCGCTCATAAAACGCCACATGGTACTTTGCATAAAACCCGCGCATATACTCCAGGAACCCACGCCGTCGGTGGTGCGCCTCCTGCTCCGCGATGTACCGAATCAACGCCCCCGCATCCGCTGGCCCAACCGAAAACGCGCCATACCCACGCTGCCACGCAAACCCCGCCAGCTCCGGCGACTGCGTCTTCAGCCACGCCGACGAAGCTGTCTTCACCTCACTCACCACCCTCGCCAAATTCCGCGTCGGGTGCATCCGGATCCCCAAATGCACATGGTCCGCAACCCCGCCCACTCGAAAACAATCGCCCTTAGCCCCACGCACCACCGTGGCCAGATACGCGTGCAGCCCCGGACGCACCGCCTCGTTCAGACACGGCTTGCGCCCCTTGGTGCTGAAGATCAGATGAAGCAGCACGTACGAGAGAGACTGCGGCATCGCTGCCACTATGCATCGGGCGTTCAGCCCTCTACCATCACGCAAACGACGTACCTGGGGCTTCGCCCTAGGCTGGCATGTTTTCGCGCCCCTTGGCGCTTCTCCCGCTCTGTAGACACCGCCAAAGGACTCGCATGCTCCACACCTTCGTAGCCCTCGTCCAGGACAAACCCGGCGTCCTCACCCGCGTCGCCTCTCTCTTTCGCCGTCTCAACCTCAACATCGTCTCGCTCACGGTCGGTGAATCCGAGCGCCCCGACACCTCCCGCATGACCATCGTGTGCGAGGCCCCCGAGCACAGCGCCCACCGCATCCGCGCCTCCCTCTACAAGCTCGAAACCACCGTCGACGTCGATGAAGTCAATCGCACCGACGCCGTCGTCCGCGAGCTCTGCCTCATTAAGGTCGCGGCGGGCCCGTCCGAACCCCACGGCACCCAGTCCCGCTCGCAAATCTTCGAGCTCGCCAACGTCTTCCGCGCCCGCGTCGTCGACCTCGCCCCCGAGTCCATCATGCTCGAAATGACCGGCTCCGCCTCGAAAATCGAAGGTCTCCTCCAGGTCCTCCGCGAATCCCGTTACACCGTCCTCGAAGTCTCACGCACCGGCCGCATGGCGATGCGCCGCGGCCACCACACCTCGCGCGTCCTCAAAGCGCTTGGAACTTCCACCAGCGTCCCCGCCGACCCTCTCGCCGAAGAGCCCGATTACAGTTACAAACCCTCGGCAGACGAGTTCCTCGAAAACCAGTTCCCCAACGTGCACGAAGAAGAAGTTTGATCTACTAGAGATCACCCACAGAAAGCAGAGATCCCAACCCATGGCAAAGACCTACCACGACCAAGACGCAGACCTTTCCCTCATCCAGGCAAAGAAAGTCGCCATCATCGGCTACGGCTCGCAGGGCCACGCCCACGC
>CAXUCK010000273.1:1565-2613 GCA_964249375.1 uncultured Acidobacteriaceae bacterium | reverse complement strand
GCCTGCTCGTCCGCGAGCCTTCCACCGGCCACATCGGTTCCACCGACCTGCCCGTCTCCTGATCCGTCTATCCCCCATTCGTCCGGAACATTCCGCTTGGCAGGGCGCTTCCCCTGCCATACCCTTTCCTGCACCATGCGGAACGTCCTCGCCCCTGCACTTCTGCTGCTCGTCTCTTCTTCTGCCGCCGTCGCCGCCGATACCCCCGACGCGCCCTGGGCGGAGGTCACCAGCCCCCACTTCACCGTCATCACCGACAGCAACGAGAAACAAGCCCGCCGCATCGCCGCGCAGTTCGAACGCATGCGCGCCGTCTTTCACGTCCTCATGCCTTCCGTCACCGACGACGCCGGCGCCCCTATCGTCGTTCTCGCCCTCAAAGATAAAAAGAGCTTCCGCTCGGTCGAGCCCGCCGACTATCTCGGCAAAAACCAGCTGGACCTCGCCGGCCTCTTTCTTCGCGTCCCCAACCGCAACTTCGTCCTTTTTTTTTTTTATGATTAGGGGTACAACGAGTTCTACACCATCTACCACGAGTACACCCACTACATGCTGCGCAAAGCCGATGCCTGGATCCCCGTCTGGCTCAACGAAGGTCTCGCGCAGTTCTACCAAAACACCACCCTGCAGGAAAAAGAGGTCACTCTCGGTGAGCCCGACAGCAACAACCTCCTCTACCTCCGGCAGCAAAGCCTCATCCCCCTCGCCACCCTCTTCGCTGTCGACCACAACTCGCCCTTCTACCACGACGAGCAAAAGGGCTCCGTCTTCTATGCCGAGTCCTGGGCCCTGACCCACTTCCTCGAAATCAACGACTACAAAAACAAAACCTCCCTCATCGGCGACTATTCCCGCCGCCTCATCAACCACGAAGATCCCGTCACCGCCGCACAGGCTGCCTTCGGCGACCTCAAGAAACTCCAGCAATCCCTCGCTTTTTACATCGGGGGCGGCAACTACTCCGCCTTCCGTCTCCGCAATCCAGTCACCTTTGCCGAAGATTCCTTCGCCGCCGCCACCATCCCGGCCGCCGAGGCCAACGCCGTCC
>CAXUCK010000273.1:938-1555 GCA_964249375.1 uncultured Acidobacteriaceae bacterium | reverse complement strand
CGCCTGGGGTCGTCGCCGATCACGGTCAGGCGCTGGGTGAACGGGGCGACCTGCTCGTCGGTGGCGCCGGCGTCGGTGATGATCCGCGTCACCGCCGAGACGTCGCAGATCCGCGCAAACCCCGCGTGACCGAGCTTGGTCGCGTCGGCGACGAAGGCGTGCAGCGCGGCCGCGTCGATGAGGCGCAAACCCTTCTCCAATCCGTCCTCGCCGCCGAGCCGGACAACGCCCTGGCCCACGAAACCATGGGCGATCTCGACCTCCGCCGGCACAACCTCGAGGCCGCCCGCAAGTGGTACGGCGAGGCCGTCGCGCTCGACCGGGCCAGCTACCTCGCCCACTACAATTTCGCCGTCATCACGCTCCAATCCGGCGACCGCAAGGACGACTCCGCCGTCGAGAAAAGCCTCAAAGCCGCCCTCAAACTCAACCCCTCCTTCGCCCCGGCCGACGACGCGCTCGCCAACTTCTACGCCTCTCGCCACGAAAACCTCGCCGAGGCCCACCGCCTCCACCTCGCCGCCGTCCAGATCGAACCCGAAAACCTCGCCTACCGCCTCAACACCGCCAACGGCCTCGCCGAAAACCGCCAGTACAGCGACGCCCTGCGCGTCCTC
>CAXUCK010000273.1:225-928 GCA_964249375.1 uncultured Acidobacteriaceae bacterium | reverse complement strand
CCACCCGCATCGATCAGATTGAGCGCTTCGAAGCCACCGAAAAGCAGATCGCCAAAGGGGACTCCCAACCACAGTCCAAGCAGCCAACAACCGGCGTCTCCGTTACCCAGTCCACCGGCTTCGCCCCCGCCTCCGGCACCACCACCGTCTCTCGCCGTAACGGCAAAATCGTCGTCGTCGCCACGCAGGCGCCCACCGGCCCGCCGCTTCCCCTCGGTCCCTCCACCGGCCCGCACCACACCGCGTCCGGCGTCCTCCGGTCCATCACCTGCACCTACCCCACCCTGCTCACGCTCACGCTGGAGAAGTCCGGCAAACCCCTCGCCTCAACAGCAACAACTACTTCAAAATCGCCTTCTCCACCACCTACGACACCTCCGACGACATCCTCCCCTGCACCGGCATCGAGGACATGAAGGCCAAAGTCGAGTACGGCGAAGTCAACGACCCCCGCGTCGCCGGCCAGATTCTCTCCATCGAGCTCAGCAAGTAGCTCCCGCGCCGCGCATCACCCACGGCAAGTGCCTCCCCGGAGCTCTCCCGATGCCCGTTTACCAGCCCCGCGCCGAACGCCTCAACCTCAGCTTTCCCGTCACCTTCTTCGGCGACGACGACGGCGCCCTCCCCGGAAACTGCCTCAACATCAGCCTTTCCGGCATGTCCGCGCGTTTCACCCGTCCCCCCGAGCTTTGGGTCACCGGCC
>CAXUCK010000273.1:0-215 GCA_964249375.1 uncultured Acidobacteriaceae bacterium | reverse complement strand
GCATCTCCCTCCAGACCGGCAGGTCCACCCTCACCCTCCATGCCCGCGTTGCCCGCGTCCTCGACCGCGAAGCCGGCCTCGCCTTTCTCTTCCAGTCCGACGCCGAGCGCGAAGCTGTCCGCGAAGTCGTCGCCTTCGCCGCCACTAAGACTCAGCTGACCGGCGGCCTGCACCCCCTCTAGCCTCCACGCGCCAGCTGCGGTCACGCACCCGGG
>CAXUCK010000272.1:0-2619 GCA_964249375.1 uncultured Acidobacteriaceae bacterium | reverse complement strand
CGCCTACCGCATCTATATCCGGAATGGCGACCCCCTGCTCACGTCCGCCCGCCAGCTCGGCTGGACGCCCTGAGCGGAACAAATCTTCTCCCCGCCCCACCCAAAAAGAAAACCTCTTCCATCGGAAGAGGTCCTGTATCAAACTCTAACTTTAGGGCCTAGTTCCAGAACTGCCGCGCTTCAACCGGCTCGACGCGCATCATCTGGTCCGGCTCCATCTGCTGCATCCTGCGGGCAAACCGCACCGCCTCTTCCTGCGTATCGAACACGCTCCGGCTGTACAGCCGGCCCGCCCGCATCTGATCGCACTTCCACATGGTTTCCGTCATCGCTCTGCCTCCTTCGCTGCTGCCGTGATACCGCGTCATCCAGTCTGCCGTTGTGTAGCTTCCCGTCGTTCCCCAGCTATTCATCTCTAACCCCTCGCCGCCGCTCAAGTCGCGCCTTCCATTTTCTCGGTGGAAAGCGAGAGGGGCACCCCAGATCTTCGGAATACCCCTCACTCTGACTCTTACGTATGCACGTCCTTAGCCGTTCTTGCAGCTGTCGACCCTACTTCTCTACGTCCACATACTCGGCATCGATCACGCCCTCGTCCTGCTTCTGGCCGTTGGCGTTCGTACCCGTCTCCTGCGTTCCATCCGCGGAAGCCGCTCCGTCCGTCGGTGACGCCGCAGCCGTCTTGTACATCGCCTCCGCCAGCTTGTGGCTCGCCGTCTGCAGCTTCTCCTTCGCCGCGTTCAGGTCGCTCGCACTCGGGCTTCCGCTCAGGGTCGACTTCGCATCCGCCAGCGCCGTCTCCACATCAGACTTGTCGCCCGCAGCCACCTTGTCGCCGCTCTCCCGCAGCATCTTCTCGACGTTGTAAACCATCGAGTCGAGGCCATTGCGCGCTTCAATCTCCTCACGCGCTTCCTTGTCCTCAGAAGCATGGGCCTCGGCATCCTTCGCCATCCGCTCCACCTCTTCCTTGCTCAGGCCCGAAGAGCTCGTGATGGTGATCTTCTGATCCTTCCCGTCGCATTGTCCTTCGCCGTCACGTTCAGAATGCCGTTCGCGTCGATGTCAAACGTCACCTCGATCTGCGGAACGCCACGCGGTGCCGTCGGAATCCCCGAAAGCTTGAACTTGCCCAGCGTCCGGTTCTGCGCCGCCATCGGCCGTTCGCCCTGCAGCACGTGCACCTCAACCTCGGTCTGGTTGTCCGCCGCCGTCGAAAACGTCTCTGTCTTCTTCGTCGGAATGGTCGTGTTGCGCTGAATCATTCCCGTCGCCACACCGCCCATCGTCTCAATCGCCAGCGTCAGCGGGGTCACGTCGAGCAGCAGCAAGTCCTTCACCTCGCCCGACAGAACGCCGGCCTGCACCGCCGCGCCAATTGCGACGACTTCGTCGGGGTTGACGCCTTTGTTCGGCTCCTTGCCGAACAGGTCCTTCACCAACTTCTGAATCGCCGGCATCCGGGTCTGTCCGCCAACCAGAACCACCTCGTCGATCTTGCTCGGATCCACGCCCGCATCCTTCATGGCCTGCTTGCACGGTCCAACCGACTTCTGCAGCAGATCGTCGACCAGGCTCTCCAGCTTGGCGCGGCTCAGCGTCCGCACCAGGTGCTTCGGTCCGCTCGCATCCGCCGTAATGAACGGCAGATTGATCTCCGACTCCTGTGCCGTCGACAGCTCGATCTTCGCCCGCTCGGCCGCATCCTTCAGCCGCTGCAGCGCCATCTCGTTGCCCTTTGCCGTCAGGTCCAGGCCAGACTCCGACTTGAACTCCGAAATCAGCCAGTCCACGATCCGCTGATCAAGATTGTCGCCGCCCAGGTGCGTATCCCCGTTCGTCGACTTCACCTCGATCACGCCGTCGCCCACCTCGAGAATCGACACGTCAAACGTGCCTCCGCCGAAGTCATACACCGCAATCGTCTCGTCCTTCTTCTTGTCCAGGCCGTACGCCAGCGCCGCCGCCGTCGGCTCGTTCACGATCCGCTTCACATCCAGGCCAGCAATCTTGCCGGCATCCTTGGTCGCCTGCCGCTGCGCGTCGTTGAAGTATGCCGGAACCGTGATGACCGCCTCCGTCACCGAAGTCCCGAGGTAATCCTCCGCCGCCTTCTTCAGCTTCTGAAGAATCATTGCCGAGATCTCAGGCGCGGTGTACTCCTTGCCCTGAGCCACGATGGCCACGCTGTCGCCCTTCGCCACCACCTTGTAGGGCACCATCTTCATCTCGGAGCCGACCTCATTCATCCGGCGACCCATAAATCGTTTCACCGAGTAAATCGTGTTCTCCGGGTTGGTAATGGCCTGGCGCTTCGCCACCTGCCCCACCAGCCGCTCGCCACTCTTGGTGAACGCGACGATGGACGGTGTCGTCCGGCCACCCTCTTCATTCGGGATCACCTTCGCCTCGCCACCCTCCATCACGGCAACGCAGCTGTTGGTAGTCCCCAGATCAATCCCAATAATCTTTGCCATCTCGCTTCTCTCCTATGCCGGCCAACCCGGCGCAAATCTCGCGACAGCCCTAGTGTCACAGGTTGAGTCAGTTACTGTCAATGAATATGATGCGAAAACTAGCGCCAGGTTGCAGAAACCCGTCGCCCTTCCCCTCCAACCC
>CAXUCK010000271.1:0-2634 GCA_964249375.1 uncultured Acidobacteriaceae bacterium | reverse complement strand
CGCCGGCGGCCCTTTGCGGCGGGGGACCTTTCGGCGATTGCCGGGGTGGGCGTGGTGGGAGTGTTTTTTCTGCTTTCGGCTGCCCTCGCGCTGGCGGTGCCGCGGGTGGTCGCGATGCTGTCTCCGGAGCACGCGCTGGCCAGGCCCTACCACTTCGCTTTCTGGCTGCTGGTGTACACGGTGACGACGCTGGCCTACTCGCTGCGGCTGAAGCGGGCGGTGCTGGTG
The DNA here is from genome assembly GCA_964249375.1 of uncultured Acidobacteriaceae bacterium. Classification (GTDB taxonomy): domain Bacteria; phylum Acidobacteriota; class Terriglobia; order Terriglobales; family Acidobacteriaceae; genus Edaphobacter. The sequence continues at coordinate 2,406 of CAXUCK010000271.1, read as the reverse complement.
GATGTGATTGTGCTTTCCGGGCTGTACACGATCCCGATCCTTGCCGGATCGCCGCCGACGCGCATTGCCATATCGACCTGGCTGGCGGGTATCTCCATCTTTATCTTCCTGTCGCACGCGTAAGTGAAGCGGTTTGCGGAGCTGGAGGGGCTGCGTCTGCGGGGCGGGGTGAAACCGACGGGACGCGGGTACCAGGTGGCCGATATCGAGCAGCTGCGCTCGTTTGGGTCTGCCTCGGGGTACGCCTCGGTGGTGGTGCTGACGCTGTACATTTCGACGCTGGAAGCGCAGCACCTGTACCGGCACACGATCCGGCTGTGGCTGCTGGTGCCGGTGCTGCTGCTGTGGATCAGCCGGTTGTGGCTGCTGGCCTCGCGTGGCCAGCTGGATGAGGACCCGGTGGTGTATGCGATTACGGACAAGCGGTCGCTGCTGCTGGGGGGGATTGTGGCGCTGGTGGTGCTTTCGGCGCTGTAACGCTGTCGTACCCTAGAAGAGCGATGCCGGACACCATTCCCCAGCTCACCAGCTTTGATGAAACCAACCTCGACGCGGCCTTTGCCGCTCTTTCTGCCGAAGTGCGGGAGGGCGCCGCCGGTCTGCGAACGTCTGAAGCGCAGGAGGTGTTCCGCCTGGACTGGCTTGGGCGGAAAGCGGGCCGGCTGAAGCTGGTGTCTGACGCCTGGCTGAAAGCTGCTCCGCCTGAGGCGAAACGTCCGCTGGGGATGCGCTTCAACCAGCTGAAGGCGGAGATCGAGGCGGCGTTGGCGGAGCCGCTGCGAACCTCCGCGGCGCCGGCCAGCACCACTCGCCCGCTGGACCTGAGCTTGCCGGGCAGCGCCCTTCGGCCGGGCACGCCGCACCCGCTGATCGAGACCATGGACGCGGTGGTGAAGGTGTTTGAGAACCTGGGCTACTCGGTGAACCTGGGGCCGCAGGTGGAGACGGATTTCTATAATTTTGAGGCGCTGAATTTTCCGCCGAACCATCCGGCGCGGGATACGCAGGACACGCTGCTGATTGCTCACCAAGGGGCGAAGCCCTCGCGGGACCGGCTGCTGATGCGGACGCATACCTCGCCGGTGCAGATCCGGACGATGATGGAGCAGGCGCCGCCGGTGCGGATCGTGATTCCCGGCAAGGTGCACCGCAACGACGCGGCGGACGCGACGCACTCGCCGATTTTTCACCAGATTGAAGGGCTGGCGGTCGACACTGACGTGACCTTCTCCGATCTGAAGGGGACGCTCGACCATGCGATGAAGGCGCTTTTCGGCCATGCGGTGAAGACGCGCTTTTTCCCGTCCTTTTTTCCGTTTACCGAACCCTCGGCCGATGTGCAGATTTCGTGCATTTTTTGTGGCGGCTCGGGGTGCCGGAAGTGCAAGTACTCGGGCTGGATTGAGCTGCTGGGCTGCGGCATGGTGGATCCGGCGGTGTTTGCGGCGGTGACGGCGGAGCGCATCCGCATGGGTGTGGAAACCGAGGGCGGGCCCCACGCGTACGACCCAGGCCGGATTTCCGGGTTTGCGTTTGGGATGGGGGTGGAGCGGATTGCCATGATTCTGCATGGCGTGGCCGACATTGGGCTGTTCTTCTCGGGCGATCTACGGTTTCTGGAGCAGTTCGCCTAGGCGGGCCTGGCCCCCGCGCAAGGACCTCAGGCGAGCGATCGGATGCTGCGTTGCTCGTGGAGGCGGAGGAGATGCCTGGCGACCCGGCTGCCGACCTGGATGAGTGGTTCTTCCACGGTCCGGTAGAGGATGGCCGGCACGCCGATGGAGCCGATGACCAGCACGGCGACCCGAGTCCAGAGTGGCGCCGCGCCCATCTTGTCGAAGATGATCCAGAACATGATGTTGTGGCTGAGATACACGCCGTAGGAGTGCTCCGCGATCCAGGCGAGCACGGGCTGCAGCCCAGGGATGTGGAATTCGCGGGTATTGGCGTAGAGCACGCCGATGGCCAGAGAGATGGCCCACGCGCGGATGATCTTGTCGCCGATGTTTATGTTGTCGTGTGGACCGAAGGCCGCGATGGCGGCGAAGATGCCCAAGGGCCAGACCCAGCCGGGGAGGGTCCAACGCCATGGCCGGTGGCGCTTGAGGTCGTAGGCCACCACGCCCGAGGTGAAACAGGGTGCAAAGAAGAACAGATCCAGCCGCCAGCTGAGGCGCGGGAGGGTGAGCGCGAGCACGACGGACAGCACCCAGAGCGCGAGCGAACGGTACCGCGATCCGCCACGCACAAGGAAGTAGAGGAGCGGCAGAAGGAGGTACATCTGCATTTCGAGCGGAAGGCTCCAGAGCGGGCTCTGGATGTCGGGGCTGTAGGTCAGGTTTTGGGTGAGCAGAAGATTGGAGAGGAAGGCTTTGGGGCCGATCCAGTGGTAGGGGGAGCCGGGGC
>CAXUCK010000270.1:0-2648 GCA_964249375.1 uncultured Acidobacteriaceae bacterium | reverse complement strand
CGCTGTCGGACCTGCGGCAGGCGGAGCAGCTGCTGTACACGGCGACAACACAGATTCCGCAGATCGAGCAGCAGATTCAGCAGAATGAGAATGCGCTGCGGCTGCTGCTGGGGCAGGATCCGGGGCCGGTGGCGCATACGGATGCGAGTGCGCTGGCGCCGCCGCCGCAGGACCTGCCGATTGGGTTGCCGGCGGAGCTGCTGGCGCGGCGGCCGGACATACAGCAGGCGGAGCAGCAGCTGGTGGCGGCGAACGCGCAGGGGGGCGTGGCGCGGGGGCTGGTGTTTCCGCAGCTCCCGCTGTCGGGTGCGGGGGTTTTCGAACCTGTTTTCGCCGGGCGGGGCGACGATCTATGGCTACGGGTCGCTGGCGCAGGCGATTTTTGAGGGCGGCAGGCTGAAGGGGCAGCTGCAGCTTTCCGAGCGGCAGAAGGAAGAGATGATCATCAACTACGAGAAGACGATTCGCACGGCGGAGCGGGACGTCTCGAACGCGTTGGTGGCGCTGAACAAGCAGAGGGCGGCGCGGGAGCAGCAGGAGAAGCTGGTGGCGGCGGCGCAGGATGCGACGCGGCTGGCGCGGCTGCGGTATCGGGGTGGAGCGACGGCGTACCTGGAGGTGCTGACGACGGATACGAACCTGTTTTCGGCGCAGCTGAACCTGGTGGGCGCGCAGCAGGGTGAGGCGGTGGCGCTGGTGCAGTTGTACAGCGCGCTGGGCGGCGGGTGGCAGGAGTGATGCCAAAAGGGGCGGAGAAGGGTGACACGAAAGGGGTAGGCGGGCTTCCCCTTTTCCGTCTCTCTCCCCCTGGCGCTGCCGACTTACCTTGTGCCCATGAGCCTTTCTTTTCGTGAGCAGATTTCCAGCAACATTCGGGATACAGAAGATCGTTTGAACTTTCTGCGGATGCAGAACCAACCGGACCAGCGCGTGATTGAGGGTGAGGCGCGGGAGCTGGAGATTCTGAAGCGGAAGCTGAGCCAGCTGCCGCAGGGGGTGGAAGAAGGGGTGCTGAGCCACTAGGTGGCGTTTGTTGCCGGACGGATCGCGGGCTGAACGCGGGGTCGTCTGCCGCGCTCTGCACGCCGATGCTGACGTCTCAGCGAAAGCCGACGCTTGCCCGGTCCGCACAGGTCATTTTTTGCAAAGGTCTTTGGGGGTCCAGTTCGTGACGGGACGGCCACCAGGTTGGGATGAATCGTGCAGGACGAGTGCAAACCCCTGACGTTTGTCTTTGCCGATGGCGGTCAGCTGCATCGGCAACCCACTCGCGACGATCACCGGTGCGCCGCCCGGGCGTCCGACAGACATACCCTCGGTCGTTTCCAGACAGGTCTCGCCCGTTAGGGTGTAGAACGCTTCAGGCCCCGGATGATCATGGATGGCGGACTTCATGCCCGGAGTAAACACACCTTCCATGTAGTCGACCGTATAGCGGTCAGCGGCAGGGATCGGCAGGGGCCCGATGGTGGCGATATGCTTGCCTCCGGCGGGAGCCTGCCATTGTGCGGTTTCGATGGTGAAGAGCCAGATCTTGCCGAATGAGTTGACGACCACGCCGCGAGGCCCTTTCGCGGCACTTGCGGCTTCCTGAGCCGGATAGGTGTCGAGGTGCCAAAAGACTTGCGACTTGGTTAAGGGGCCAATGGGCTGATCCCCGACGATGTAGCAACCGAGTTCGCTGGTGCGTTGCGATACGGGTTTACACATGACAGGGGCTGATTGCGCGCGGGCGGATGGCGCCCAGACCATGGCCGTGGCCAGGAGAGCGACGGGTGCGATGCCATTGCGGGAGCACGAGAGGGTTGCCAAGAGAACCTCGTCGGATGGTGTTGTTTCGGTGCGATCATTATTGGTGACTGCGACGTCGTAGCGGGTGATTCCAGTACCGTCCTAGTTGACGCTCTGATCGTAGTGAACCTTTGTCTGATCCGTGTACGTCGCCTGCCGTGCAATCAGCATCCACGTTCCAGTGCTGCGCTGCATGATGTCCGTGTAGCGGCGGTAGAGCCTGGTTCCGGCCTCGGGCCCAGTGTCCGGGGTCAACATCTCATGACCCATGATGATCGCGGTGTCGCCGTAGATGTGAAACGCCTCGACCTCGTTGGTGTATCCCGAGTATTTCAATTTGTCCTCACGGATGGCTGTAAAGACCTGGTCGCGCGTGAGGATTTTGTTGCCAGGGCTTTTCACGAGCAACTGGGGGGACCAATACTTTTCGATGGTGGCGAAGTCTTTCGTAAAAGCCGCCCGTCCACCGGCCCGCTGCGCTTGTTCTACCTGTTGACGATCCGTGCTGTTTTGGCCGAAACCGAAACACGGGACGATAAAGAACGTGGACAGCGCCAGCACGGAGATTCGAGGAGTTCGGGACATCGGTGTGCTCCTTATCGGTGAAGGTGATGCGATTGCGGAGGTACTTGCCTTCAGGGCATGGTCGATGGTGTTGGCGGGGTGTAACTCGTTTCAAGGGGCGGCTCGCTTTTGAGCTCGGCGGCGCGTCGCTCGACGGCGCGCATGACGCGGAGGAGGTTGCCGCCGTAGATTTTGCGGAGGTCTTCGGCGGTGTAGCCGCGTTCGAGCAGGGCGCGGGTGAGGGTGGGAAATTTGTCATAGGATTCGAGGCCTTCCGGGACGCACTCGACGCC
>CAXUCK010000269.1:0-2674 GCA_964249375.1 uncultured Acidobacteriaceae bacterium | reverse complement strand
GTTCCCATCCCGAACACGGAAGTTAAGCCTCGTTGGGCCGATGGTACTGCACGCGTAAGTGTGTGGGAGATTAGGTGATCGCCGGCATAAGCTAAGAGGCCCCACTCTCGAGTGGGGCCTCTCTTCGTGGTGTCAACCTTCCTGCGGTCTTCTACGAAATTTCCGCAGCAGGATTCCTCCGCACTGTGCCCCGAGCGAAAATGCGTGCCGCGCCGGCAGGTATTAGCCACTCTCAGCTTACTGATTAAGGTCCGTGTCCTTCGGCAAATCCCGCTTCGCCTTCCTCGCCGGGAGCTCTTCCTGTGCCGCCCGAACCTGCTCTTTGGCGACTCGTATCTGCTCACGGGTTTGCCGCGACGCGGCGGCCGATAAGCCCGAGACCGGCTTCTGAACATCTGGAGCTGACGTCAACTTAGGCGGAATCGGGGGTGCTGGCGGCAAAGGCCCGGCGTCACCCCGCTTCAGCGAGATGTCCCCTTGCGTTGTGCTGACTCGGATACTTGGGCCGCCAGTTCCCACCGTTCCTTCGAGGCTCTTGCGATCATTGTCATCACGCATCGGTAACGAAAACTCATTCTGTAGATCGCCGTCCGTAGTATTCGCCTGGAGAACGAAGCCCGAGTTCCCGGGCAAGGTAACGTCGACCGATCCATTCTGGTTTTCAATCACCACGTTGCCGAGGGGCGGAACGCCTGTAAGCTCGACCGAGCCGTTTCGATTGGTCACCGTAAGATCCCCCGAAACGCGATCAAGGGTGATGTTGCGATTGCGCGTGTTAAGCACAATCGGTCCCGCAACTTCACTCGCAGAGAGGTCGGCATTCGGACTGATCTCCACCTCGCCGGCGATTCGCCCCACCTGCAGGTCGGTGCGACTCGTGTGGAACGTCACGCTCCCCGTGATCCGCTCCAGATGAGCGGTACCGAAGAAATCCCCGCCCATGGTCGCATTGCCGAAAATATCCGAAAGCGTAATGTCACGGCCGCGACCCGCAATCGTCAGCGGCCCCGTGATGCTGTGCGCGGAGAAGGAGGAATCGCTATTGTTGATGTGCGCGGTCACGGCGCCGGTCACAGCGCTCACCTCCACGTCACCATGGTTGGCGACCAGAGTCAGCGGAGCCCTGACCGAAGCGACGTGAATATCCCCGTGATCCGCGGTAAGGGTTTCGGCTGCGCTCGCCGGCACAATCAGCATCAGGTCGCCACGTGCACCGTCGAGTATGGGAAGGGAGATCGACAGCGAGCCGCCCTCATGTCTGACAGCAGGGACAAGCTTTCCCGCCTTGTTACTCGCCTCCGCGTCCGACCGGCTGAAAATCTCCCGATGGAACTGCAGGTGCACCTTGCCATCATCACTGGTTCCGGAGACGGTAATCGCGCCCCGCGGGTTCTGAACGGTGATCGAGCCGCCCGGTTCAAGCGTCTCCACCGTCACCTGCTCACTCTCATGCTTATCGCCCAGAAACTGGTCCAGGTCATCCGGATTCAGCATGAAATCACGCCCAAATGGGCCATGCCCGGAACGGACCAGCGGGCTGAACGCAACCCCCGTCATCGTAAGCAGAATCAGCAGGAACACCACGCCTGAGCCGATCGTGCGCCGCGGGCCAGGCTTCGCATCGCCAGCTTGGTCGAGCGCCCATTCCAGCAGCAGAATAACTCCCACCCCAACCAGCAGCAGCGGCCACCACCGCCCATACCACGTCGAAAGCCCCACGGCCGACAGACGGCCAAGCTGCACCAGCAGAAACAGAATGCCCACCGCAACAACGAGGAGAGGCCCAACGATCGATCCGCGGGTCCGGATACGCGCCTGCTGGCGATACGCTTCGCGCTGCATCCGGAGATACTCCCGCTGCATCTTGGCCTGATCGCGCAGCACCCGTCGCTGGTAGCGCCAGTCGTTTTCGGGCGGTGGTGGCGGGTAAGGTGGAGGATAGCCAGCCATACTAGCTCCTGTCTCCGGGCATCTCATCAGCTCTCTCTGCGTCGGTAGCAGCAGCCGAGGGGCCAGGGGTTGGTCCCGCCGCCGGAACCGGACCTCCCATCGGAACCGTCGGCACGCCCGGAAACGGAGCGACCGGCATGCTGGTGTACGCGGTGCGCTTCAGCAGCGCAAGAACACCGGCAACCACGATGATCAGCGGCCAGCTACGCGACCACGAAAGGGTGTGTGTCAGGTCCAGAAGAAACAGAAGACCGACCAGAGCCGGCCAGATTGATCCACTCAAAGCCGTGTAGAGGCGGAACCGGTACCCAGCCGACCCGTCATCGCTCAGAGAGAGCCCCGTGCTGGTCATGCGCCGCACAAAAATCCAGATCCCAATGCCCACCAGCAAAAACGGGACGAGCCACTGAATCGCCAACCCACCAAATCGCCCGGTGTTCGCCAGCAGAAAGAAGGAACCCAGGCCGATCAACACGAAGGCTCCGATCGGGAGTCGGCGGCCTCCCGTCTGTGGCGCTGTGTAATCCGGCGCGAACGGTCCGCTGTAAGGGGAGGTGGGCGGGACCGCGGCGTACGGTGCTTCTCCCCCAGCGTAGGCCTGCCCTGCAACTCCACCTGTCGGGTTCGAGGAAATCGGGGGCCGTCCCGTCGGAGCATACGTCTCTTCCGGGGAGCCCCAGTTCGAAGCCCCGGCCGTGTATCCGTACGGCGCCCGCGTCGCAGA
>CAXUCK010000268.1:0-2690 GCA_964249375.1 uncultured Acidobacteriaceae bacterium | reverse complement strand
CCCAGCGCCAGCCCTAGTGCCGCAACCAACGTGCGCTTCCAACTCAAGCCCATACGACATCCCAAATTAGCCATCTGCTAAGCATCTTCGCAGCATGGAACCTGCGCAAGTCAGTACCGGAAATCCCCTTTACGCCCCTTCGGCGCACGAGTATGTTGAACGTTCCTTACCCAGGGAGGCCCAATGCGCGCCAGTCTTCTCCTTTTCCTCGCGACCTATCTCCTCGGCACAGGCGTCACCGCCCACGCCGAAACCCTCAACTACAACCTGACATTGGCAAACCTCAACTTCTGCCATCCGGAACTAGCCCCTTGCGGCAGCCCCTTCATCTTCGACTTTCAGATCTCGTCCAACGCGACTCCGGAGAGCTATACCGCAAATTCCTTCACCTTCGGCGCGGACCAGATCACTGCGGGGCCGGGAAACACTTCCTACGGCGGCGAAGACTTCACCATCTTTACCGATCAAAAATTCTTTCTGGGAACGCTCTTCCCAAATGCCGATCCCAACCGGTATGTCGTCGGCTATGGCCAGTTCTTTTACGAGGCCAACGGTCTTCAGCTGTTCACTGGTTTCCCCGCTCACCCGACGCTTTTAACTGGCAGCTCCGGTCCACTTTTCGACGGCACGACGTACGACACCGTGACAACCCGCGGGCTGGAGAACCCCGGCACAATCTCCTATGGCGGGAGCACCATCATCACCGACTTAACCGCCACACCCGAGCCCTCCACCTTGCTTCTGCTCGGGACCGGCCTCGCCGCTGCGTCTACTCGCTTGCGCAAACACGCCGCCAAAGCACCCCGTCGTCACCGTGCCGTCGTACCATAACGTCAGCCCGCTTCCCAGGAGGACGCCATGGCTGCCATCACCACCCCTGCCGTCATCGAAGCTCCGCCCGCCTCGTCCGCCCAAGCAGCAGCCCGCCCCGCCGGCGTCCCCTGGTACGTCCTCGTCGGCGTCCTCGCTCTTACTTCGGCGAACATCGGCGGCGCGTGGGACGTCTCCTGGCACCGCTCCATCGGCCGCGACACTTTCTGGACCCCCGCCCACCTCGCCATCTACGCCTGCGGCGTCCTCGCCGGCATCCTCTGTGCGTACCTGATCCTCCACACAACCTTCAGCCGCTCGTCAGCCCTTCGCCAGAGCTCCGTCTCCGTCCTCGGCCTCCGCGCCCCCTTCGGCGCCTTCCTCGCTGCCTGGGGCGGCCTCGCCATGCTCACCTCCGCCCCGTTCGATAATTGGTGGCACTCGGCTTACGGCCTTGATGTAAAAATCATCTCCCCGCCCCACACCCTGCTCATCCTCGGCATCCGCGCCGTCAGCCTCGGCGTCCTGTTTCTCACCGTGGCCGCCATGAACCGCGCCGCCGATCCCACGCTCGCCAACACCGACACCGCCGACCGCCGCACCTTCCGTCGGCTGCAGGCGCTCTTCCTCTACATCGGCGGACTCGCCCTCTGCGGCCAGATGTTTTTCCTCCAGGAGTACACCTTGGATGTCCGGCTCCACCAGGTCTCCGCCTATGTCGCCATGGCCATCGCCGTTCCGGTCGTCTTCGCGCTCTTCGCCCAGGCTTCCCGCGCGCGCTGGGCCGCCACCACCTGTGCCGCCATCTACACCCTGTTTCTCCTCGCCGAAATCCTCATCCTCCCGCTCTTTCCCGCGCACCCCAAACTCGGTCCCGTCTTTTTCCCCGTCACCCACCTCGTTCCGGCCAAGTTCCCCGTCCTCCTTCTCATCCCGGCCCTCGCGCTCGACCTGCTTTGGCGAGCGGCCCGCGCCTGGCGTCCCTGGCAGATCGCCCTCGCTTCCGGCATCCTGTTCGTCGCCGTCCTCACCGCCGTCGAGTGGCCCTTCGCCACCTTTCTGCTCTCGCACGCCAGCGAAAACCGCTTCTTCGGCACCATCTATTTCGATTACAACTCCCGTCCCGACGGCCTCGACCGCCTCCGCCAGTTCTTCAACCCCGTCAGCGGCCTCACACTCACCCTCGGCCTCCTCCGCGCCTCCGCCTACGCCACCCTCTCTACCTGGATCGGCCTCCGCTTCGGCCGCTGGATGCGCTCCGTCGAACGCTAACCAGGCAAGCCAAACAGTTTCCATCGCATTTGCCTTTGCTGTCATCGTTGTTTGTCGTAGCCTTCTCTGTTTCTTGTTTGCTTGTTTCTTGGTTGCTGTTGCTGTTGCCGTTGCTCGTTCCACCGTCGTCATCCTGAGCGAAGCGAAGGACCCCTGTAGTTGCCGTTGCACTAGCCGTTGCCCTTGCGTTTGCACTCGCCGTTGCAGTCGTCGTTGCTCGCTCCACCGCTGTCATCCTAAGCACAGCAAAGAACCTCTCTAGTCGCCCCAGCACCTAAGCATTCCCCCACAGCACCACTCTGGTTACCAATGCGTGACCTCTGTGATCTTGGGTAACCGCTTACGGTTCCGTAAGATGGCCGCTCGGAGGTACTTGAATGCGCTTTCTCTTGAACTGCCTTGGTCTCTCGTTCATCCTCGCGAGCGGCTCCCTTTGCGTCCGCCCCGCCCTCGCGGACACCTACCAGGTCTACAGCGTCACCCACGACGACGGCTGGTCCGCCGCCGGCATCTACACCGACGGATCGGCCGTCGTCTCCAACAACGCGTGCGCGCCAAACAGCTGGAATCCCTGTTACGTCGGCTACGCCCATGGCACCGCGCAGTGG
>CAXUCK010000267.1:0-2703 GCA_964249375.1 uncultured Acidobacteriaceae bacterium | reverse complement strand
TCTCCGCCCTTCACCGCAAACTCCACCTCCGCGCCCTCGCTCCGACCGATCCAGTTCGCCTGCATCGTCCGAACCTTCTCCGGCCACCCCGGCAGCTTCTGCAGCCCCTCAACCAACTCCTCCGCATAGCGCGTGATCCGCAAAAACCACTGCGTCAGGTCCCGCTGCTCCACGGGCGTATCCTCATGCCGCCAGCAACACCCACCCACCACCTGCTCATTCGCCAGCACCGTCATGCACTTCGGGCACCAGTTCACCTTGCTCTTCTTCCGGTACGCGAGCCCCCGCTCGTACATCTTCAGAAAGAACCACTGATTCCACCGGTAGTAGTCCGGCAAACACGTCGTCACCTCCGCCGTCCAGTCGAACCCCATCCCCAACCGCCGAAACTGCCGCTTCATCGCCGCGATGTTATGGAGCGTCCAGTCCCGCGGAGGCATCCCGTTCTTGAGCGCGGCATTCTCGGCCGGCAGCCCAAACGCATCCCACCCCATCGGATGCAGTACGTTGTGCCCCCGCATCCACATGTACCGCGCCAGCGCATCCCCAACCGCATAATTCCGCACATGCCCTACATGCAGCACGCCGCTCGGATACGGCAGCATCTCCAGGCAGTAGTACTTCGGCTTCCCACTCTCCGGACCCTCCGCCGCGTACAGCAACGGATCCGCGTCCCACCGCGCCTGCCACTTCGGCTCGATCTCCGCCGGGTTGTACCGCTGCGGCTCCACCTCGTTCGCTTGGCGCTCCGTTGCCTGCTTCTCTTGCATACCCCTCATTGTAGAACCGCCACCATACGGCCATCCGCGAGTCGGCACAATAAGCAAGCTATGATCAACGCCAAAGAAGCAGTCAAAGCGCAAACGCCTTTGTCGCCGATCTCTTCCCCGAAGGTCGTGATCTCCGACTCGAACAGGTCGCTCCGGAGGGATCCGGATGGGAGGTGGTGTTCTCCTTCCAGATCGCTGAGCAAAGTTCGCTAATGGTGGCCCTGGGTCAACCAAACCGCGTCTTCAAAGCGGTCGAAGTTCGAGAATCCGGTGAGGCGATCTCTGCCAAAGTATGGCAAATGTAGGTTCCTACACCGAGATTCTCGTCCAGAAGTTCACAAACCGTGGTGTCCTCATCGACACCAACCTGCTTCTCCTGTATGCAGTTGGATCCTCTGATCCGAGCATCATTGAGCGAGCCGCGTTCAAAGGTCTTGCGGCATATGACACAGACGATCTCCGGCTTGTTCTCGCTTTCTTGTCTCTCTTCAGCACAAGGGTCACGACACCGCACGTCCTAGCCGAAGTAAGTAACTGGATCGGCTATCTCCCTCGCGACCAAAAGGTAGCGTGCCTCGCTCAGTTTCGAGACATTTTCTCTAGCTTCACTGAACTTCGGGTAGACAGCTTAGCGAGCAGCACCCACCAAATATTCCGGTTTCTTGGGCTGACCGACACAGCCATTGCTGAAGTCGCTAAGCAATACCTCGTCCTCACCGATGATGCACGTCTTGTCGGTCACCTGAACGCGATGGGGTTGGAGGCGCTGAATATTAACCACCTACGTCAAGAACTCTGGCGTCGCGGGTAGCGCCTCACCCATCGTCAGCGCCCGCAGAGCAGCTGTCCCTTGCAATCAGTCCCTACGGCTTCTCCACCGCCACCACCGGCAAGCTGATGTAGCTCGCATGCCCCTCCGTGTGCCACACCCGCTCGGTCGCCTTCTGGTAGTCCGCCTTCTTCGCCTCCATGATGTTCGGCACAAATCGCTGCGGATTCCGTTCATACAGCGGAAACAGCGTCGACTGCACCTGCACCATCACCCGGTGCCCCGGCAAGAAGGTGTGGTTCACCATCGGCAGCCCAAACCGGTACTCCAGCGGCTCATTCGCCTTGATCGCTTCCGGATGCTCAAAGCTCGTCCGGTATCGCCCGCGAAAGATATCCGTCGCGATCGGCAGCTCGTACCCGCTCATGTCCGTCGGCGGAGCCACCCGATCCGGAAACACATCAATCAGCTTCACCACCCAGTCCCCATCCGTCCCGCTCGTCGAAGCCACCAGATGCACCAGCGGCTCGCCCGAAAGCTTCATCGCCTCGGTCAGCGGCTCCGTCTCAAACGTCAGCACATCCGGCCGACCCTCCACAAACCGCTGATCCGTCACCAGCCACGTCCGCCATCCCATCGCGTCCGTCGCATCCACCGGCCGCGGCCGATACGGCACGGGCTTCGCCGGGTCCGACACATACTCATCAAACGCCTCGCCCTTCCCTTCGCGCCCAGGCTTATCGAACGACAGCCGCCCACCCTCAGCCAGATACATCGGCCGCGACACCGTCGCGCACCCCTGCTCACAGCTGTTCGGAAAATCCTCATACCGGTCCCACTTATCCGCACCCGTGTCATACACCAGCACCGGCGGCGTCTCCGCCGTCTTCGCCCCCGCCTTCAGATACTGGTTGAAGAACGGCAACAGCACCTCCCGCCGCCAGTACTTCGTCGTATCCTGCGCCCAAGCCAGTCCCCCCAGCAACCGTCCCTCACGATTCACCTGCGAGTGAAACCACGGCCCCATCACCAGGAAGTTCTGGTTGTTCGCCGTGTCCTTCGGCTCCCAAGCCCGGTACGAGTGGATCGCCCCCCACATGTCCTCCTGGTCCCACAGCCCCTGCTCCCACATCGTCGGCACCGTTAGCGGCGTCTTCGCAATCC
>CAXUCK010000266.1:0-2706 GCA_964249375.1 uncultured Acidobacteriaceae bacterium | reverse complement strand
GGCACGCCGACTACGTGCGTCTTCGCTTCCGGGCCGATCTCGCCGCGCAGCGTCAGCCCACCGCTTAGGCCAGCGACATCCGGTGCCGCACATCCGAACCCCGTACCCAGAAAATCACATCCTCCGCGATGTTGGTCGCGTGGTCGGCCGCCCGCTCCAGGTTGCGCGAGATGATGATGGCGTTGAGCGCCTGCATGGAGATCTCCGGCTGCTGCTGCATCACTTCCATCAGTTCCGCCTGTACCATCCGGTTGCGATCGTCCACCTCGTCGTCCATCACCAGCACCGAGGCCGCCAGCTCCGCATCCGCCTCCAGCAGCGCCTGGATCGCCTTCCGGATCATCACCCGCACCTTCTCGCCCATGTCCGGGATGTCGATCGGGAGAGAGATCTGCGGCAGCTCCCGCTGCTGTTCGGCCCGCTGCGCGATGTTGGACGCCTGGTCGCCGATGCGCTCGAGATCGCCGTTGATCTTGATCACCGACAGGATGAACCGCAGGTCGATCGCCATCGGCTGTTCCTTCGCCAGCAGGTCGTGCGCCATGTTATCGACCTCGCGCTCCGCCGCGTTGATCGCCTCTTCCACCTCGCGCACATGCTCGCACAGCCCCATGTCGCCGGTCAGGTAGGCTTCCAGCGAGAACTCCAGCGACTGCTGGGAGAGCGCCGCCATGGCCAGCAGCTTGTCCTTCAAGGCAAGCAGCTGCTGCTGAAAATGAATCCTTGGCATCGACCTCTCCCGTTACGAACTTAATTCCTGATCTTCTACTACGTTTTGCAAACAGACGATAAATGTTTGTTGACCAGTTTGAGCAGTGTACCGGGAAGCGACCGTGCTACGATCAGGCTCCCAGCAAGGTGGGCCGCTCGCGGCCCCAACCCCCTCGCCGGAGGAGGTTGTGCATGCAAGATGTGTTTGTCGCACCGCAAGGCTTGCCGAAAAACCGACGTGTCTGCGCAAATCCAGTCTGCGGCAAAGCGCTGTCTTCTCTGAACAAACAGGCAGTCTGTTTCGGTTGTCACGACAGAGCGCAAATGGAGCGGTTCGCGGATCCGGCTCAGAGGACGGGCATCTCCAACGCCTGGCGCTGGAAGCAGCCGTAGGGGCTGGCGCCCCAGCAAGAGCGACAGCGTCCAAGCTGCACCAACCTCGAAGCGACAGGCGCTACGGGTAAAGCAAATACTGCGTGCGCTTTGCCCGGAAAGCGTCCAGCGCCGGCCGCCAGCCTGCCGCAACCCGCCGCGGATCGGTCCGCTTGTCCAGTTCCTCCATCACTGCGGCGTTGGCAACCAGCGTCTTCGCTTTCGCCATTTGGAACTGCGCCGGATACAAATGGTGCAACGCCGCCAACAGCTCAACGCCAAGCTCCGGGCTGTCCAACAAGGTGCGGTCTGTTGCCGTCAGCCGCACCCCTTCGACCGTCTGCCCGTGATAGGGATAGCGGTTCGCGTCCTCAGCCACAGCGAACTTCGTCTTCTCAAACAGCATCCCAGGAATCCGCCGACCCTCCAGAAATCCTTCCAGCTCCGCCCCGTCTATCCACGGCGCACCCAGTACCTCAAACGGCGCGTCAGTCCCCCGCCCTACTGAGACGTTCGTTTGCTCCACCATACCGACCCCCGGATACAGCACCGTAGCCATCTCCGATCGCAGGTTCGGGCTCGGATTCACCCACGGCAGCCCGGTGTCGTCGAAGAACTCGGTGCGCCGCCAACCTTCCATCGGCACCACCGACAGCTTTGCGCCCAGGTTCTTTTCGCCGTTGAAGTAGCGCGCAAGCTCTCCCAATGTCATGCCGTTCCGCACCGGCATCGGCATGTAGTCCGTGTAGCCTTCCAGCCCCGCATCCGAGACTGGCCCTTGCGTCGCGACACCGCCCAACAGCGCCGGCCGGTCCAGCACCACCAGCTCAATACCAGCCTTCGCACACGCCTCGACAAAGTACCCCACCAGCGTCTCGTACGTGTAAAACCGTACCCCGGCATCCTGCAGGTCGATCACTACCGCGTCCAGCTTCACCAGGTCCTCCGCCTTGGGTCGCCGGTCCGCATCCTTTGCGCCGTAAAGCGAGACCACCGGCAACTTCGTCGCGGCGTCGACAGAGCTGACCACGTCGGTCGAATCCTTGACCCCGGCAATCCCATGCTCGGGCGAAAAAATCGTCTGCAGCTCGAGCCCCGGCACCGCCTTCGCCGCCTGTCCCGCCAGCACATCGATCGTCCTGTGCCCTGCCCGGTCCAGCCCCGTCTGGTTGGTCAGCAGACCCAGACGCAGCCTGCCGTCGTGCCGCGCCGCCATCTCCTTGAGCGCCGCGAACTTTGTCTTCTCGAGCACATCCACGCCCGTCAGCACCGCCGGTGACTCCGCCCCGTCCGCCGAAGGACCGTGAACAATCTCCGTTCCAGCATGCGCAGACTTCTCGACCTCGATCACACCGCTGGCGGCCGAAACTGCCGGATCACAGATCGTGTGCTCCGGGCATTTGCCTGGATACAGCTCCAACGCCCGCCCAACCGCGGTCGCTACATCCGCCCGCAGGTGCGAGATCGGGGCTCGCCCCCGCGGATGAATCGCATTCGCCAGCAGCACAACGTACGTGTCGCTCCCCGGATCCATCCACAGGCTCGTCCCGGTAAACCCCGTATGCCCAAAGCTGCCCACCGGAAACACTTCCCCGCGCGGCCGCGAAAAGCTCGAGTCAATAT
>CAXUCK010000265.1:0-2716 GCA_964249375.1 uncultured Acidobacteriaceae bacterium | reverse complement strand
TGTTCACGTCGCCTCCACCCTCACCTTCGCCGCGCAAGACACCCAGTTCACCGCCACCGTCGCCGCCATCACCCGCTCCGACGGCCAGCACGCCTTCTCCCGCGCCGAGTTCGTTCTCCCCCCCGCCTCCCTCGCCGGCCTCCCCGTCATCTGGTACGGCGGCGTCCACGCCGCGCCCGAACGCGTCTCCGAGCTCCAGCGCGCCCTCTACCAATCCTTCCCCACCGTCACCGTCATCAACGTCGCCGCCGCTCTCGAAACCGTTCGTCAGGTCGTGGTCGAAATCACTTACGTCATCCAGTTCCTGTCCGCCTTCTCCATCTTTGCTGGCGTCGTCATCCTCGCCTCCTCCGTCGCCGGCACCCGCTACCGCCGCATCCGCGAGGTCGTCGTCCTCAAAACTCTCGGCGCCACCCGCCCCCGCATTGCCACCATCTTCTCCGTCGAGTTCGCCGTCCTCGGTCTCGTAGCCGGAGCCGTCGGCCTCACCGCCGCCACCCTCGTCGCCCGCGTCCTTCTCAAACGCCTCAACGTCGCCTTCCACTTCGACCCGCTCTGGAGCTCCGCCGCCCTGGGCAGCACCGCCCTCCTCACCGTAGCCACCGGCTGGCTAGCGAGCCACCGCATTCTCGGCCAGAAACCGCTTGAAGTGCTCCGTGAGGAGTAGGGCTCAACGTCCACTCGCCGATCCGTCGCAGCCCTGTTCCGAAGCAGCGGTGGCCCGCTTTGCGGGGCTCACCTGCGCCACAGCAACACGCCCATGACGAAATTCTTGCGTCCGTACCAACCTTCGACCAATCCGGCGCGGGAGCCAACCGCAACGGCTCACACAGCCTCCAAGCCCTTGGAGGGTCACGTAACCCATGGCAGACGATCAAAGCACACTCGTAAAAGCAGTCATCGCAGTTCTTCACGACGGAGAGAAAGGCTTTCCCGACATCGGCGAGCACCTCAAGGACACGTCGAAGAAGTCATTCTTCATGGAGGAGGGCCAGACCCGCGGTGAGTTCGCCCGCCAGCTGGAATCTGCCTACAGCTCTGCCACCGGCGAGTCAGTCGACGTAGGTGGAACCGGTATCGCCGCCGTTCATCGCGTGTGGGGCGATCTGAAGGCAAAACTCGGCGGCGGGGATCACACCCTTCTGGAAACCGCCGAACAGGGCGAGGACGCAGCCAAGAAGGCCTACAAAGAGGCCCTCGAAAGCTCTTCCGTGACCGGCCCGATTCGCACCCTGCTGCAGACTCAGCAGACCCACATCGTTGCCTCGCACGACAAGGTCAAGGCCATGCGCGACAGCACGGCATCCTAGATCACCACATCACCCTCAGAGGAGCCACGTCAGCCGGCGTGGCTTTTCTGTGTCGTGCATCGTTGCACGATCCGTGCTGCCTCACACGCCGCAACAACCGCCTCCCCTGCTACATCTCATAGACCGGAGCCAAGGCATGCCTGTCATCAGCACCTGCACCCACTGTGGTCAGAAGAACCGCATTCCCGCAAAGCACCTTTCCGACGTCGGCCGCTGCGGAGCCTGCAAAGCCGCCATTCCGCCCGCCAACGAGCCTCTCGAAGCAGACCTCGCCCTTTTCGACGAGGTTGTCCAGACTGCGACCGTGCCTGTGCTCGTTGATTTCTGGGCAGCCTGGTGTGGTCCCTGCCGCATGGCTGCCCCCGAGGTCGCCCGCACCGCCGCCGACATGGCCGGGCGTGCTCTGGTGCTCAAGGTCGATACGGAGAAACATCCGACGCTCGCTGGCCGCTACAATGTCCGCGGAATTCCCAACTTCCTTGTACTCTCAGGCGGCAAGACCGTGTTGCAGCAGGCCGGTGCCGTGGACCACACGCAGATGGAGCGCTGGCTTCAAACCACCGCGAGCACCCTGGCCTGACGCTTAGGCTGCCCCGGCCGCGATCCGCTTCAGCTCCGGCAACACCGCTCCCAGCGCAACCGGTCCCGCATCCGGCGTCCCCAACCCGAAGTAAACATCCCGATAGAGCTTCGCCATCTGCTCGTACACCGCCACCGCCTCCGGCTGTGGCAAAAACTCCCGGTGCTTCAGGCACATCGCCGTCTGCGCCTCTTCAATGGACCCGAACGCCCCGGTGGTCAGCAGCGCAAAGATCCCCGATCCCAGGCTCGTCGGAATCCCGTCCGGCACCAGCACCGGCTTGTTCAGCACATTCGCATACACCTGGTTCAGCACCGCATTGTTCTGCGGAATGCCACCCGCATTGATCACCCGCTCGATCGGCACACCACCCTCGGCCATCCGCTCGAGAATGATCCGCGTGTGAAAGGCTGTCCCCTCAATCGCCGCGAACAGCTCATCTTGCGCCGTGTGCGTCAGGTTCCACCCCAGCGTCACGCCGCCGAGCGAAGCATTCACCAGCACCGTCCGGTCGCCGTTGTCCCAGCTCAGCCGCAACAGCCCCGTCTGCCCGGGCTTGTACTGCTCCAACCCGACTGCTAGCTCCTTCACCGTCGTCCCAGCCCGCTTGGCAATTGCCTCGAAGATATCGCCCGTCGCCGACAAGCCGGCCTCTACCCCCGTAAACCCCGGATGCACACTGCCCGGCACAACGCCGCACACACCCCGGATCAGCTTCGTCTCCCGTTCCATCGCGATAATGCACGTCGAGGTCCCGACCACATTCACCACATCCCCCTCGCGGCAGCCCGCCCCAATCGCATCCCAGTGCGCGTCAAACGCCCCC
>CAXUCK010000264.1:0-2736 GCA_964249375.1 uncultured Acidobacteriaceae bacterium | reverse complement strand
GCGGTGGAGAGGCCGCGGGCGTCGGGGAAGATGGCGAGCTGGTTGCCTTCGAGGGGGCGTTCGGCGAAGACGTCGACGGTAGCGAATTGGAGGGTGAGGGGGGCGGAACGGATTGACATGGGAGGCTCCGCGCTCTATTGTGGCAGACAGATGACGGTTCTCTGCTTCCACCTCGCCTGTGCGTGCTGCCGCTGCTGTTGCGGGGCCGGGTTGGGCGTGCGGATGGAGAGCTGAAGCGAGAGCCAGACAGCGAACCAGCCCAGCCCACCTAGAATGCGAGGTGGGTTTTGTTTTTGCTTCTGACGGCATCTGAACCCAAAGATAGTGGGCCCTGCGCGGCCTACACCAAAACGAGAAGGACATCATGGCACTTCGCATCAACGACATTGCACCGGACTTTACGGCTGAGACGACGCAGGGAACGATCCACTTCCACGAGTGGATCGGGGACGGATGGGCGGTGCTGTTTTCGCACCCGAAAGACTTTACCCCGGTGTGCACGACCGAGCTGGGCGCGATGGCGAACCTGCAGGACGACTTTGCGGCGCGTGGCGCCAAGGTGATTGGCCTGAGCGTGGACCCGGTGGAGAGCCACAGCAAATGGGCGCAGGACATTGAGGACGTGGGTGGGGCGAAGGTGAACTACCCGATGATCGGGGACCCGGAGCTGAAGATCGCGAAGCTGTACGACATGCTGGCGGCGGATGCGGGCGACACCAGCGAGGGGCGCACGCCGGCACTGAATGCGCCGGTGCGGACGGTGTTTGTGATTGGGCCGGACAAGCGCATTAAGCTGCAGCTGGCGTATCCGATGACGACGGGCCGGAATTTCGATGAGATCCTACGGGTGCTGGACTCCATGCAGCTGACGGCGAAGCACAAAGTAGCGACGCCGGCGAACTGGAAGCAGGGCGGGGATGTGATTCTGACGGCGGCGGTAACGCCGGAGGAAGCGGACAAGAATTTTCCGGGGTATAAGACGGTGAAGCCCTACCTGCGGACGGCGGCACAGCCGAAGTAAGATGGTCGGCCGTCGCGGGGTTAACCGCGATGGCTGCAATGGGCACCGATGGCGAAGTGGCTAACGCGCTGGTCTGCAAAACCAGTATCATGGGTTCAAATCCCATTCGGTGCTCCAACTTTCACCGCAGCGGCGTTAATGGACGCAAGGGAAGCGTCCACACAGCCAAGCCGTCCATTGCTTCGAGAGCTCACGATCAGGCGCACGCGATCTGCCCCTGAGGGGATGGGGAGGGTGAGCTTAAACGAAGCGGTTGTTTTCCGAAGGACGACGGGATCTTGTGAGCGCGCCAGCATATTGACGTTTCGGAAGTTGGAGGAAAGCTTTCTGCCGCGTTTTGAGAGGCTCAGACCGCCAACGGTCAACTCCGCGAGACTTTCTCCCTGCCCCTGAGCTTGCCAGGAGAGATCCTTTCCTTCGGCGAGGAGTGTGAACTCAGCGGTTTTCCCGTCCGGAGAGCGCTCGATGTGCGTGACGCGGAGCTCGAGATTCCGGAATGGTAGCGTGCTCTCCCCAGCTTCCGTCATTTGAAAGATCTGAATGGTCTGCGGGGCTTGCCCCTCCTCGGGTTCCCGAGCGTAGTAGCCGCTCTTGGTGATGATGCGCAGATTGGGGTTGCGAAGGGTCACGCGAATGCGTCGAAAGCGGGCATCCATGCCGGTGTCGTCCGGACGGTAGCCGAGGGTGTAGGAGCCACGTCCGAGGTCGAGAGCATCGCGCATGGCAGACGCGAGATCGTTGGTTGCGGTGTAGACGAACCCACCGGTCTGCCCGGCTACGGTGCGGAAGTTGATGCCTCCGTCGTAGGGATCGGCAGCACTGAGCGCCTGGGACCGGGTGTCCTGGGATTCAAGATGGGACGCGGATCCTGCAGAGAAGCCCGGCGGGAACACGACGTAAAGGGTCATCCTGCTCTGCAGCATGGTGTTGGTCAGATAGCGGACAAAGCGCTGGGTCTCCGGACGCGTCGAGAGGGGCTGGGTGTTCACGTCGACACCATCGCCCGGGCCGAGCCAGACGACGGCTGTTCTGCCGGGGTTGCCGAGGCTTTCCAGGGCGACCGACTGCAGGGCATTGAAGGTTCTCGAGAACCGCTCCGACTCCATGTTGGCGGAGGTCAGTTCACCCGATGGGAGATGAAGGAGGGTGGAGAGGAGCTCGGCTCGACTCCGGGTCGGGGGCTGCACCATCCTGATGGAAGAGATGCTCAACACCATCAACTGCGACGAAGCGGGGAGGATCTCAGGAAGCGTCCGGAGGTACTGCGCGAGGCAGATTCGGTAGTAGGCGATGTCGGCGAGGCTGGTGTTGAGTTCGTCGAGCACAAAGACGGTTGAGACTGCGGTGGCGTGGCGGGCGGGGGCCTCAAACGTAAGAAGCTGTTGCGGCTTGCCGTCTTCGGTGACGGCGAAATCCTCGCGACCCAAGGTTGAGGTGGCGGGATGGCCCTTTTTGTCGACGACGGCGACATCGAGCAGGACGATCTGGGTGCGCACCTGGAGGGTAGTGATGGCTGGTTCGACCGCCGTGGCGCTTTGCCCCGCCAGCAGCCTGGCGGAGAAGAAGAGAGCAGCTGCTCCGTAGGAAAGGAGATGGGACGCGCCTGCCCGGGCCGGTGTTTTCGGTGGAACGTTCGTGAACACACTCCAGCGCACGGGATGACTATAGCAGCGGCGAGAGGAGGTGGTGCGGGGTGGCCCCTCACGCAGATGCCC
>CAXUCK010000263.1:0-2779 GCA_964249375.1 uncultured Acidobacteriaceae bacterium | reverse complement strand
GTGCCACGCGACCCTCGTCCGCGCCCCCGGCGAAGTCGACCTCCGCTGCATCGCCCTCAACTGCCCCGCCCGCCTCCGCGAAGAACTCCTCCACTTCGCCGCCCGCTCCGTCATGAACATCGAAGGCCTCGGCGACGCCATGGTCGCCCAGCTCCTCGCCCCCCGCGGCCCCGAAAACAAACCCCTCGTCGCGTCCTTGGCCGACCTCTACACCCTCACCAAAAAGGAGCTCACCGCGCTCGACCGCATCGGCGACAAATCCGCCCAAGCCCTCCTCGACCAAATCGCCCGCTCAAAATCAGCTCCCCTCCCCCGACTCCTCCTCGGCCTCGGCATCCGCTTCGTCGGCGAGCGCACCGCCGACCTCCTCGCCTCGCACTTCGGCTCGCTCGACGCCATCATGGCCGCCTCCGCCGAAGAGCTCGAAGCCGTCAACGAAGTCGGCCCCCGCGTCGCCCTCGCCCTCACCGAGTTCTTCGCCGAACCCCGTAACCGCGCCCTCATCGACCGCCTCCGCACCCTTGGCCTCACCTTCACCGCCACCAAACGCGTCACCACGGACACCCTCGCCGGCCTCACCTTCGTCCTCACCGGCACCCTCCCCACCCTCACCCGCGAAGCCGCCAAAGACCGCATCGAAGCCGCCGGTGGCACCGTGTCCGGCTCCGTCTCCAAAAAAACCAGCGAGCTCGTCGGCGGAGAGGAAGCCGGCTCCAAACTCACCAAAGCCACCACCCTCCAAATCCCCATCCTCGACGAACCCGCCCTGCTCCAACTCCTCGAAACCGGCCCCGATCGCTCCACCACCTGACTCTTCGCGTCAAGGTGCAGCTAAACCTATCAGTCGAAACGCGTTAGCTCACATATAATCGCGGCTGATATCTGCAAGCACATCGCACCTGCCTTCCGCAGTGGGCCAGCTTGCACCCACACAAGCGCTCAGGCAGTCCGAAGTCATTTCCGAGGTCAGCAATGAAAAACAGAAAAAGTCCCCGCACACGCAACTCTATGGCCCAGCACGGTCCTATCGCACATCTCGCCGACCGTCGAACCAAAGCCAAAGGGTGGCGCATCCGCACACCCACTGCGGCGTTGCTGCTCGCGGCAATCGCCCCCATGGCCTTTGCTCAGAACGTGACGACCTGGCACAACAACAACGCCCGCACCGGCGTGCAGCACGCAGAAAAGCTTCTCACTCCGACCAACGTCACCACTTCCAGCTTCGGCAAGGTGTTCAGCCTTCCTGTGAGCGGCGATGTCTATGCCCAAACTCTCTACCTGTCGCAACAAACCATGCAGGATGGCCTCCTGCACAACATTCTCGTGGTCGCGACCGAACGAGACTTCGTCTACGCTTTCGACGCCGACGGCCACAACCCCGCGCCAGGCTACCTGTGGCGTCGATCGCTGCTCGCTCCCGGTGAAACCTGGCTCTCGAACAACGACGTCAACACCACCGACATCGCACCCGACATCGGCATCACCGGAACGCCCGTCATCGATCCCGTGTCCGGAACTATCTACGTCGTTGCCAAATCCAAAACCACCACGGCAACTCCGGCCTTTTTCCAGCGCCTTCACGCGCTCAATGTCGCCGACGGCAGCGAAAAACTAAACGGACCCACGGCCATTGCCGCAACCGTCCCCGGCCTCGGCGACGGCGGCACATCTGTCGCCTTCAGCCCGCTGCTTAACAATCAACGCCCCGCTCTGCTGCTGCTTAACACCCGCGGCGCGCCGGGCGGCGAGTCCGTTGTTATCGGCTGGTCCTCGCACGGCGACAACGGGCAATACCACGGCTGGCTCATCGCCTACGATGCCAAAGACATCTCGCGGCAAACGGGCGCGTTTGCCGATACGCCCAACGGCACGCAGGGCGGCATCTGGATGAGTGGCGGAGGACCCTCCGCCGACGACAGCGGAAACATCTTCGCGGCCGATGGCAACGGAACCTTCGACGCAAACACCGGCGGCAAGGACTTCGGCGACAGCGCCTTCCGGCTGCGGCTTGGCGCCTCCGGCTTCACCCTCGCCGATTCCTTTACGCCCGCGGACGAATCCAGTCTCAGCGCCGTCGATAACGACATGGGTACCAGCGCCATGATCCTTCTGCCGACCCAGAAGGGCCCCACACCTAACCTCGCTCTCACCTCGGACAAGAGCGGCACCATTTACCTGCTCAACCGCGACAAACTTGGCGGCTTCTCCACCCAAAATGACGCTTCGCTGCAAAGCTTCAACAACGGCGGATATGGGATCCACAGCAGCCTCGCCTTTTTTGAAAGGCGACTCTACGGAGCCTTTGACGCCGGTCCTCTCGAAGCCTGGGACTTCGACCCGGAGCTGGATCGCTTCGTCACTCCGCCTGAATCGCAGTCGGCCGCGACCTTCGGTTGCACCGGCTGCAACGGCGGCGGCGCCACGCCCAGCATCTCCGCCAATGGATCGTCCAACGGCATCGTGTGGGCCCTCGACAACAGCGGCTTCGGCGTCAACAGCGCCATTCTCCACGCTTACGACCCCGCAAACCTGGCCGTCGAGTTCTACAACAGCACCCAGGCGGCCAACAACCGCGACGCCGCCGCCATCGCCGTCAAGTTCACCACGCCTACGATCGCCAACGGCCTGGTCTACGTCGGCGGCCGCAACACCATCACTGTCTTCGGCCTGCTCAGCAAGGGCGCTCCTGCGGCAACACCGGTCTTCTCGCTCAAGCCTGGGTCCTATGCCGGACCACAAACCGTAAGCCTCTCCGACGCGACTGCGAATGCCTCCATCT
>CAXUCK010000262.1:0-2791 GCA_964249375.1 uncultured Acidobacteriaceae bacterium | reverse complement strand
GGGTGGGGTCCGCAAGGTATGTGTTGATGATGTGGAGGAGTTCGGCGTCGCGTGGGGGGAGCATGGGTTTATTGTGCGCTGGGGATTGCCGGCGGCGGTAGCGCCGGGGAAGGCAGCGATTGCGGGGCCGCCTGTTGACGGGGTGGACCACTCCGGGACAAAGGTGGGATCGCCAGGGAGCAGTGGGTGTGGTGGGATGTCTGAGGGGCCTGGAAGTTGGGGGAGGGCCAGCGGTCTCCGGTCTGCGGGACGGGCTGGCATTTACGATGGAGGGATAGTTGGCGGGAGCAGCGAGGGCTCCGCGTCGGCCGCGGCAGGGTGGGCCGGCGGCAGAAGGGAGCGATGACCGATGTCGAGCACAGCCGTTGCGCTTCCACAGTACAAGCGTAAGAAGCGGCCGCCGGTGCCGGAGAGCCGCGCGTGGAAGGTGATGTGGGCTCTGCCAGCCATTACAGCGCTGCTGCTACTGGCGCATCTCGGGCGGGTGGTGGAACGGGCGTACCTGCCGTTGGCCGTGTTGCTGGGGCTGTACCTTTGCCTAAAATTCCCGCGAGTTTACCTTGCGTACGCGGTGCTGGTGATTACAATTTCGCCGCTGGCGAATCGGATTGCGGCGTCGCAGTCGATGCTTCTGACCCAAAGTCCGCTGCTGGCAGCGCCGTTTCTGGTGGTCGCAATGGGGGCGCTGCGCATGTGGAGGGCGAGACCGCCGGGGACGCTGTCGCTGGTGTTTACCCTGCCGATGCTTGCCGTGTTCTACGCCGCAGGGGTGACGGTCGCCGCGGGGCATGTGCGCTTGATGGTGATTCCGCTAGCAGGGTGGTTGTCCCCGATCTTCTTTGGGCTGTACTGCTACGTCAACGAGGACGAGCATGGGTCGCTGACGAAGATGTATGTCCGGGCGATGGTGTGGGCTGGGGCGTTTATCGCGGTGTACGGGTTGATCCAGTATCAATCTCCGTTTCAGTGGGATCTCGATTGGCTGAGCAACCTGCAGTCGCGAGGGATGGCGATCTCGATGGGATCTCCGGAGCCGCATGGAATCCGTCTTTTCTCGAGCCTGAGCAGCCCGGCGTCGGCGGCGGTATTTCTGGGGACCGGCATCCTTTTGATGAGCCAGCTGCGGTCACGCTGGCGATATCCGGCGATGCTGTCCGGGTTGCTGACGTTGGCGTTTACGTCTGTGCGAGCGGCGTGGCTGGCATTTGCGATTGCGGGCGTCCTGATGCTGGTGCGAGCGTCGAACGCGGCGCGGGTGCAGGTGGTGGCCGGCGGTGTGGTGCTGGTGATGGCCGCGCTGGCGGCGGGTCAGACGGAGGCGGGCGCCGGGGTGGTTGATCGATTCTCCACCTTCGGGAACCTCAAGCAGGACCATAGCATGCAGGCCCGGCAGCACGACATGCAGCTTGCGGCAGCGATGATACGAGATAAACCGTTTGGCGGTGGACTGGGTTTTTTAGGGACTTCGCCGGAAGTTCGGTTTTCCCCCGTGGACGTGGGCGCGCTCTCGATTCCGATTGATCTTGGCTACCTCGGAACGCTGCTTTATCTCCTTGGCATTTTGATTTCGTTGGCGAAGTTACAATTTCCGGCGTTTTGGAGCAAGGGAGACCAGTTTGGCCTCGCGGTCGTTAGCCTGTTGCCGATCTTCCTTTTGTTCGACGAAGACCTACTGGCGTCCTACTCGGGAATTTTGTTCTTTGCTCCGACAGCGCTGCTGTTGGCATCTCGCGTACGCCGGGAGCGAGGCTTTGTGGACGTTCCCGCTGTAAGAACGAAGCGATCGAAAGATGCTGTCGTCCGGGAAACTGGCTCCCCAGTGCCGAAGCTGGGGTAGATCGTCAGTTGTCGGTGCGTTCGCGCTTATAGGGGCTTTGCATGAGGGCGCGGGCTTCGTTGACGGCTCCCTGGGTGTTGTCGTTGGTCTGGACGGCCTGGCGGTATTCGTTGACGGCGCGGTCGCGCTGGCCGGTGACGTCGAAGATGCGACCGAGTTCGATGTGGGACCAGACCTCGGTCCAGCGGGGGTCGCCGTCGCCGCGGAGGGAATCGCGGAAGGAGTTGGCGGCCGACTGGTAGTTGCGCTGCATGAAGAAGACTTCGCCGATGCGATAGGAGGCGAGCGAACTGATCCTGTTGGCGTCGAGGGCCTTCTGGTATTCGGCAAGGGCGGCGGTGAGATCGCCCTGGGCGACCTGCTGCTGGCCGCGGAGGACGGCGACGCGGACGGCGAGGTCGGGGGTGCTCTTGAGCAGCCAGTTGTCGGGGTCGATCTGGATGCGGCGAGGGCGGCCGAAGGTTTCGACGGAATACTGGGAGTCGGTGCCGGAGACGTCGATGCGGCGGACTTCGGTTTTGCCGTCGGTTTCGATACGGAGCTCGACGGGCATGCGGAACAGGTCGAGATCCTGGGTGACGGCGCCGATGGTGCGGAAGCCCTTGTTGTTGCCGAGGCGGTAGACGGTGAACTTGTCGCCAAAGGCGGGAGCGCCGGTGCCGTCGAGCCACTGGGCGAAGAAGGAGGTGAGCTGGAGGTTGGAGGTCTGGCCGGCAACGGTTTCGACGTCGGAGGAGCGGACGGACTTGTCGGTGTACTGGCTGAGGAGGGCGCGGAGGAACTTGGTGAATGCTTCGTCGCCCATTTCCCAGCGGAGCATGTGGAAGACCATGGCGCCCTTTTCGAGGGTCATGGACTGGAACTGGGGGGAGTAGGGATCGAGGCGGCCGAGCGTGGTGAGTGGCTCGGTGTCGTAGGCGAGCGCGCCGGCGGAGATGTCGGTGACGGCGGCCT
>CAXUCK010000261.1:358-2807 GCA_964249375.1 uncultured Acidobacteriaceae bacterium | reverse complement strand
ATCATGCTCTCCGGCGGGCAGGATCTGTACGCCGTGCCCATGCAGCTCGGCTTCAACCCCGCAGTCCTGCAGCTCGTCAACGTCGACGCTGGTGACCTCCTCGGTCGCGACGGCCAGCCCGTCTCCATCGTCCATCGCGACGAAGGCAACGGATCCGTCACCGTCTCCACCACCCGGCCGCCCGGCACCGCCGGCATCAACGGCCAGGGCACCCTCGCCGTGCTCACCTTCAAGTCCGTCGCTGCCGGCGACAGCCCCCTCACCTTCTCCAAGGTCGGCGCCCGCAACAGCACGCAAGCGAATCTCCCCGCCGCTGGCTCCGCCTCCGTCATCCACGTGAAGTGAGGCGCATGACCCACCTTCATTCCCTCACGCCGGGTGCCCCACGTCTCCGAATCCGAAGCGACGTGGGTTCCCGCGAAGCCGGCGTTACTCTCGTCGAGCTCATCATCGCCGTCGCCATCATCGCCATCCTCGCCTCGGCCGCCCTCCCCATCGCCCGTTTCCAGGTCAAGCGCGAGAAAGAACGCGAGCTTCGACGCGACCTCTGGGACATGCGCGACGCCATCGACCGCTACTACGACGCCGCGAATAAAGGCGCGTTCCAAACCAAGACCGACAGCCTCAACTACCCGCCCGACCTCCAGACCCTGGTCGACGGCGTCGAAGCCACCGGCGGCAAAAAGGTTCGCTTCCTTCGTAAAATTCCCACCGACCCCATGACCGGCAACACCGACTGGGGCTTCCGCTCCAACCAGGACGACGCCGACTCCGACTCCTGGGGCGGTCAGAACGTCTTCGACGTCCACACCAAAAGCCAGGGAACCGCCCTCGACGGCAGCAAGTACAACACATGGTAGTCACCCCTAATCTTCAAAGCCGTCATTCCCAGCAACGTGCACAGCACGCAGCCGAAGAGCCTGCCCTGAGCTTGCCGAACGGAACCCCGCATTCGCTCCCGCCCAGGCCGGCGTCTTCTCCGCTCGCCCATTGCACCCGCCGCCGCTCCTCCCGTCACCCCTCCGGCTTCACGCTCATTGAGCTGATGATCGTCATGCTCATCATCGGCATCCTCGCCGCCATCGCCATCCCCGCCTACACCAGCAACATTCGCCGCGCCAAAGAGGCCGTCATGCGCGAGGACCTTCACGTCATCCGCTCCGCCATCGACTCCTACACCGTCGACAAGCAAAAAGCCCCCCAGTCCCTCGACGATCTCGTTCAGTCCGGCTACCTCAAATCCATGCCCGTCGACCCCATCACCAACCGCTCCGACACCTGGCAGACCGTCACCTCGGACACCCTCTCCACGATCGACCAGACCGACTCCGGCGGCATCTCCGACGTCCACTCCGGAGCCCAGTTCGCCTCGTCCGACGGGTCCCTCTACTCCACTTGGTAGAGCGCGCCCCCGTCCTCGTCCCGGCCGCAGCGGAAGGAGCGTCCGCCGCAGGCCGTACCCTGGAGTAGGCCAGCGCTGCACGATCCACTGAACGGAGCAGAGATCCATGCCCATCCAGAGCTACAACATCCTTAGCGGAAAGCCCACCGCCGGCCGCGTCGTCACCAGCGCCAGCGCTCACTACCAGATCACCGTCGAGGCAGACACCACGCCCTACACCGCCGCCCTCAACATCCAGAGCATGGATGGCAGCGAGGTGCTCTATGCCATCATTCAGCCGTTCACGCCGCCCGACCCCGGCGCGCTCGCAGCCATCTCGATGGGGGTCACGCCGGTCGCCACTGAGCCCGGCGGTCTGGCGCTCGACTTCGTCCGCCAGCGAATCAACGGTGTCCCGATGATCACGCGCTCAGAGATGACCCTTCTCCCCAAGCCGGAGATCGAGCCGGTCGCCGCCCGCGCTCTCCAAAACGCAGTCGTCGCTCTCCTCGACGAAGCAGTCAGCGACCCCGAAGCCATGATCTACGCCACCGGCAGCGCTTTCGCCGACCGCGGCGTCACGGACGGCATCCACAACCTCCATATGAACCAGGGCAACCCATCGGCCGGCGGCCACAGTGGCGACAACGGCATCTGGCAGGATGGCGCCATCTTCCTCAACCTTCCCGCGCGCGGCGGCGGCCCCGCAGGCTGGGTCGCCATCTTCATCGCATTCCAGACCGAAATCTGGACCACCGACGCCGCCGGCGATCCGGCAGCTCGCGTTCACCACCACCTCGAAGGCTGATTCCGCCTCCCCGCCGTTCAGGCAGGCAGCTCTGCCAGTAGCCCATCCACGATCGCCGCCGCCTCAACCGCCGGTCGGACATCGTGCACCCGCAGAAGGTGCGCCCCACTCAGGATCGCCGCCGTGTTCGCCGCCACCGTGGGAGCAACGCGCCCAATGCCTGCAATACCCGGCCGAGCCGCCTCCACCGCCTTCGCCAGAAATCCCTTTCGCGAAAGCCCGATCAGCACCGGCAACCGCAGCCTCTGCAGCCGTTGGAG
>CAXUCK010000261.1:0-348 GCA_964249375.1 uncultured Acidobacteriaceae bacterium | reverse complement strand
GAGATCTTTCAGCAGCGCCAGGTTCTCCGCGCCCAGCTTGCCAAACCCAAAACCCGGATCGAGCATCATCGACGACCTCCGCACACCCGCCCGCTCTGCCGCCTCAACTCGCTCCGCCAGCTCTCGCATCACCATCCGCGCCACGTCCACGTGCTGCAACGCCGGCAGCGCCCGCCAGGTCTGCGGCGTTCCGCGCGTGTGCATCAACACCAGCCCCGGCCCGGTCGCGGCCACCGTCTCCGCCATCGCCGCGTCCCACAGCAGCCCGCTCACATCATTCACAATCTCCACCCCAGCCTCCACCGCCGCCCGCGCCGTCGCCGCATGGTACGTGTCCACCGAAAGCAC
>CAXUCK010000260.1:0-2825 GCA_964249375.1 uncultured Acidobacteriaceae bacterium | reverse complement strand
CTACAAAATCCTCTACGCGTCCCTCTACGCCGATGTTCGGCCCAGCTTCGTCGTCGACATCACCCCCCACATCGAAACCCGCCTCCAGTCGCTGCTCGCCTACCGCAGCCAGTACGGCAATCAGACCGCGGGCTCCGGCCTGTTTGTCCCGGAAGAAGACATCCGCGAGCGCACCTTCGCCACCGCCCGGCACTTCGGCCTTCTGGCAGGCGTTCGCTACGCCGAACCCTTTGTGCAAAAGGAAGTCGGCTTGATCAACGATCTCATGCACCTTCCTGTGCAATCCATCTAATCCCAATTTGGGTCTCGCTTTTGTCGTAAAAGTCGTGCATCATCATGCCGGCGCAAAAGAACGCACCTTGCGTGTTACGGAAGTTCCAGGAGAGTGGCCGATCGACCAAACCACTTCCGCCGGACGAACGTACCTCGTACAGTAGCGTCCGTGTCGATGTCGCAACACAAGCGGTTAACTGTAAAGTGAGAGGCTCTCGTGGATAATCAGAAAAATGGAAACACCTTCGCTCCGAATCGCCGAAGCTTCCTGGCGGGCGCGGGCGCAGTCAGCGCGGCTGCTCTGGTTTCAGGTTGCAGCAGCAGCGCCCCCATCAATGCCGGTGGCACGGGACCTTCACCCACCTACCCTGCCCTGACGATCACCGATAACGACATCATGAATTTCGCGCTCAACCTCGAATACCTCGAAGCCGAGGTGTACCTGCGTGCCGCAACGGGCGTCGGCGTCTCCGCGGCCGATGCCGGCAGCTCGAGCGCAGGCGCCGTCAATGGCGGCACCCAGGTCAACTTCAGCGGCAACACCCTGCTGCAGCAGTTCTTTTACGAGATTGCGCAGGATGAGCTCAACCACATTCGTGCCCTCCGTGCAGCCATCACCACGAACGGCGGAACCCCCATCGATCGTCCCACCATCGATATCACCGCCGGCTTCACCGGCATCGCGACCGCCGCTAGCCTCCCCGCGAGCTTCAATCCCTTTGCCGACGCCAACAGCATCGCCGTCGCTGCGTTCTCGCTCATCGACGTCGGTCTGGCCGCCTACACGGGAGCCGCTCCGCTGATTCAAAGCAAAAACGTCCTCAACGCCGCCGCAGGCATTCAGGCCGCCGAAGGCTACCACTCCGGGGCGATCCGCGCCTACATCGCCGGCATGGCCGCCAGCTCCGGCACCGCGACCTACCTCAACTACGCCAACCTGATCGCGACCTTCCGTGCCACCTTGGACGATCAGAAGGACAGGACCCTCGGCACCACCTCGGTCGTCTTCTGCGATCCATCGAACGCCGTGGGCTACGGCCACACCACCTCCGAAACCCTGCACCTCGTCTACGGCGCGGGCGGCGGCGCAGGTCTGGCCAAGGGCGGCTTCTTCCCGAATGGCCTCAACGGAACTATCTTCACCACCACAGCTTAAGGACATCGACCTCCATGGCAAACGCAGAGACACAGCAACTCGATTCCATCCTCTCCAGCCGGCGCGCGCTCTTGACCCTAGGCGGCGCGGCTCTCGCGGGTATGGCCCTCGCTTCTAAAACCGAGGCCCAGGCCACCGGCGCGGCCTTCACCGACAACGACATCCTCAACTTCGCCCTGAACCTTGAGTATCTCGAGGCTCAGTTTTACACCCTCGCCGCCTCCGGTCAGACGATCGATCAGCTCAACGTCGGTATCGGCTCCGGAACAAACGCAGCCACGGGTGGCGTCGCGACCCCCATCACAAAGGGCGGGAATAACTACGCGTCCTGCAAGGTCAACTTCCAGAACGCCGTCATAGGCGCCTATGCGACGGAGATCGCTGACGAAGAACGCAAGCACGTCTCCCTTCTGCGCAACGCTCTCGGCTCCAATGCCGTCGGGCAGCCGCAGCTGGATCTCTACAACAGCTTCAACGGTCTTGCGCAGCTGCTCGGCCTGCCGTCCTTCGATCCGTTCGCAAGCGACGTCAATTTCCTTATCGGCTCCTACATCTTCGAGGATGTCGGCGTCACCGCCTACCACGGCGCGGCTCCGCTCATCACCGACAAGGTCAACGTGCTTCCGCCAGCCGTCGGCATCCACGCAGTCGAGGCCAATCACTCTGGCATGGTGCGCATGACCATGCTCGGAATCGATCTCGGAACGATCGTGGTACCCGGTTACGCCGGAAATGTTGCTGGCTTGAATCTGCAGGCAGTCACCACAGCCATTTCCAACATTCGCAATCGGTTCTCCCAGATGAATGCCGCAACCCCGGTCATCGACGACTACGGTCTTACGGCACAGTCGGGGGTCGTTCTCAACGGCACCGGCGGCCCCTATACCGTAAACACGATCTTCGACATCCCGCTGGTCACCATCGCGCCAGTCGCAGCGGTACCGGCTTCCGGTTCGACTGCGGGGGTTCCGGCGGTCGAGGGCAACGGCACGGCAGGCATCGGCTACGCTCGCTCCACCGCGCAGGTCATCGACATCGTGACCGCCGGCGGCCCCACCAACGCCACCACCAAGGTCACGACCGGCGGCTTCTTCCCCGCGGGTCTCAATGGCCTGTTCCAGACCGGCGTCCAGCCCGCCGCCTAACCTCAACCATGCCTAAGTGGCGTACCAGTTCATCAGACCCGGTATACTCAACTTAGATCGAAACAAGAAGCCCATCCGCAACCCGGATGGGCTTTTCAGTTTCAGCCGCCTCCGAACTGCTTTGTTTAGAGGATTTTGCGTCGATCCCTTTTGCCGTCAAGACTTTGCGCCCGCTATCCAACCGCAAGTCGCTGAGGGCAAGGGACTTACCTCAGAAAACATCCCGACGGGGGGAGGGGGAGGGGCGAGGG
>CAXUCK010000259.1:0-2830 GCA_964249375.1 uncultured Acidobacteriaceae bacterium | reverse complement strand
GGATGCCTCGTGGATGGTGTTGCCGAGGTCGCGGACGAGCCGGCAGGCCGTGGTGGCCGAGGATGGGGGATTCCGCACGACGGCGTTACGGGTGAGCGTGAATGAGCGACTGGAGTTGAAGGTCGGGGACCTGGACGGGCATGTGTTGGAGGAGGATGCGGGGCCGGTGCGGTGGGAGGGCAGCCGGTTTACGGTGCGCGCGCGACGGACGTTCGCGGATCACTTTTTCGGGCTGGGGGACAAGCCGGGGCCGCTCGACCGGGGTGGCCAGGCCTTCACGATGTGGAACACGGATGCGTTTGGCTGGCAGGAGTCGACCGATCCGATCTACAAGGATGTGCCCTTCTTTTTAAAGGTGAAGGAAGGCCGGGCGCTGGGTGTTTTTCTGGATAACACATGGCGGACGAACTTCGACTTTGGGCGGGCGGATGAGCATGAGTACACCTTTGGCTCGCTTGATGGGGCAGTGGACTACTATTTGATGGCCGGACCGGAGCCGAAGAAGGTCGTCCAGACGTGGGCGTGGCTGACGGGGACGACTCCGTTGCCGCCGATGTGGGCGCTCGGGTTTCAGCAGTCGCGGTACACCTATTTTCCGGAGTCGCAGTTGCGGGAGGTGGCAGAGCGGCTTCGGCAAGATCGGATCCCGAGCGACGTGCTTTGGCTGGATATCGATTTCCAGCACAAGAATTGGCCGTTTACGGTGGATGAGGTGAATTATCCCGACTTCAAGGGATTGGTCCGGGATCTCGGGAAGGAACAGTTCAAGCTGGTGGTAATTACGGACCTGCATGTGGCGCGGCAACCTGGGGTGGGCTACGCGCCGTATGACACCGGACATGCGGGGGACCACTTCGTGAAGGCAGCCGACGGCAGCGAGTATGTGGGGACGGTGTGGCCTGGGCCGGCGGTGTTTCCGGACTTCACGCAGGCGCGTACGAGAGAGTGGTGGGGCGGTTTGTACAAGGATTTCATTGCGGACGGCGTTGCCGGCTTCTGGAATGACATGAATGAGCCTTCGGTGTTCAACGTTCCGGGAAAGACGATGCCGGAGGATGTGCAGCATCGCATCGATGAGCCGGGATTTCACAAACGGACTGCGACGCACCTGGAGATCCATAACGTTTTCGGTATGGAGAACTCGCGGGGGACGTATGAGGGGCAACTGGCGGCTCGGCCGAATGAGCGGCCGTTTACGATGACGCGGGCGAGTTACGCCGGCGGTCAGCGGTACAGCTCAACCTGGACTGGAGACAACAGCGCGACGTGGAATCATCTGCGGCAGACCGTGCCGCAGTTGGTGAACCTGGGCTTGAGCGGGTTCGCTCTGGCGGGGGCAGATGTGGGTGGATTTGCTGGATCACCGCCGGCGGATCTGCTGACCAAGTGGCTGGAAGTCGCGGCGTTTCAGCCGATCGACCGTGATCACTCGGCGAAGGGGACGCGGATGCACGAGGTCTGGGTGGACGGGCCGGAGCAGGAGGCGATCCGGAGGCGATTTATCGAGGAGCGGTACCGGCTGATGCCGTATCTGTACACGGTTGCGGAGGAGACGTCGCGGACGGGGCTGCCGATTAATCGACCACTGTTTCTGGAGTTTCCGCATGCCATGGTGGACTCATCGCCGATCGATCTGACCACCGGCGGCGCGGAGTTTCTGGTCGGGGCTCATCTTCTGGTAGCGCCGAATCCCTCGCCGGAGGAGGTGGCTCCCTATGTGGTCGATCTGCCCCCGGGGACTTGGTACGACTACTGGACTGGGGAGCAGTTTACCCGGGCTCAGCCGAAGGCAGCCGTTGACGAGGAGCAGCGTGATGCGGTGTTGGCGCAGAAACCATTGAAGGTTACGCCAAAGCTGGAGCAGCTGCCGGTATACGTACGAGGTGGATCGATCCTTCCGATGGCGCCGCTGGTCCAGAGCACGACGGAGATACCAAAGGGGCCGCTTACGCTGCGCGTGTATCCGCTCGCGGACACGAACACGTCGGGAGAGTCCTGTGCAGGCGAGGTCTACAGCGATGACGGTCACAGCCTTGACTACCAGAAGGGGGCCTATGCGCGGGTTCGCTTTACCTGCGAGCGAACGACGGATGGCGGGATCCGCGTGAGGATCGCAAAGCAGGAAGGCGGATGGGTGCCGTGGTGGACAGCGTACCGGATTGAGCTGATCGGATGGCAACCGAAGTTCGGACGTGCAACCGCAGCGGGCAAGGAGCTGGAAATGGTGCGATCCGACGGCCGCTGGGGTGTAACGGTTCCTGCTAAAGCAGAGGGAGCGGAGGTGTTTCTGCGTTGAGGGGGAGACTCCGACAACGGCTGTTCCAGCAAATCAACGGAACGAAGCGCTACGACTCGGTGGGACGTCGGTGCGAGGTGAGGTCGGCGACAGCGAGGCGTGGTTCCTCGAGCGACTCGTACCGCTGCCTTCGTGGCGGGGTCTGGCAGCGCAGCTTTCGTGCATCAAGCGTACAGCGCAGCTTTCGTGCCGGAATCTAACAGCACGGCTTTCGTGCATAAGCCGCACAGGGCAGCCTTCGCGCCGGAGTCTGGCAGCGCAGCTTTCGTGCATCAAGCGTACAGCACAGCCCTCGTGGAGGGGTCTGCCAGCTCAACTTTTGTGCGTAGCCGCACAGGGCAGCCTTCGCGCCGGAATCTAACAACATGGCTTTCGTGCAGAAACCGCACAGGGCAGCCTCCGTGCCGGGGTCTGCCAGCTCAACTTTGTGCAGAAACCGCACAGGGCAGCCTCCGTGGCGGGGTCTGGCAGTACAACTGCCGTGCATAAACCGCACAGGGCAGCCGTCGTGGCGGGGTATGCCAGCACAGGGGG
>CAXUCK010000258.1:299-2853 GCA_964249375.1 uncultured Acidobacteriaceae bacterium | reverse complement strand
GAACAGGACCGCGACCTGCCCGACTCGGCTGGCGACCTCGTCACGGCCACCGGCGAGGTCCTTGGCCGCCACGCCGGCATCCACACCGTCACCGTTGGCCAGCGCAAAGGCCTCGGCATCTCCAGCCCCAACCCGCTCTACGTGCTGAACATCGACCCCGAAACCAACCGCGTCGAAGTCGGCAGCGACACCGACCTCCTCTCACGCGAGCTCTTCGCCAACCGCCTCAACTGGATTTCCATCCCGGAGCTCACCTCGCCCCTCCGCGTCACGGCCAAGATCCGTCACCGCCACACCCCCGCGCCGGCCACTCTCACCCGCATCGCCGGCGACCTCGTCCAGGCCACCTTCGACGAACCGCAGCGCGCCATCACGCCCGGCCAGTCCGCCGTCTTCTACCAAAACGACGAAGTCGTCGGTGGAGGCTGGATCACCTCCCCGCCGACGACCTGATCGCTTCACCTGCACACAGCCTAAACCGGCTTCGGTCCGTCGCTATCCTTCATCGCCTGCCGGAACCGGTCCACAACCTCCTGCGCCCCGGGCATCGGTGCAATAGCAGAAGACGGATCGCTCAACACATCCTGCTCCGCGGCCTGCGTCGCCACCGCCTGGTACTGCTCAGCTGATGATTCTCGCCTCGATCCGGCAGACGTCTCCGGAAATCCAGCCCGCGTCAACGTCTCCGAAGCATTCGGCTGACGCCGCTTCACCGGCGGTTGCTTCGCTTTCCGGAACATTCCCATCAAGCCACTCAGCGGCCCCTCTGCGCTGCCGCTCCCCGTCTTCGCCGGCGTTCCAGTTGCGTCCTTCTGGTGGTTCATGAACTTGTCCACGCTCGCCTTCGCCGCATTTACCCAGCCCACAACCTCATTCACCGGAACCTTTACGCCGTGCTGGATCTTTGCCGCAATGTCTCCGGTCGCGTTGAACGCCGAAGTCACGATGCCATCCACGCGGTCCACCTGCGCGCGCGTCTTCTGGTTGGCATTGTCCACCGTCTGGGTCACGTTATCGGCAATCTCTTTCGCCTTGTCCTTGATCGTTGTGCTCG
Source organism: uncultured Acidobacteriaceae bacterium (assembly GCA_964249375.1). Classification (GTDB taxonomy): domain Bacteria; phylum Acidobacteriota; class Terriglobia; order Terriglobales; family Acidobacteriaceae; genus Edaphobacter. The sequence continues at coordinate 1,799 of CAXUCK010000258.1, read as the reverse complement.
TTTCGACAAAGTTGGTCGAAATCGTCTTCACGTCCGTCGTCATGGCCTTGATCTTCGGCGTCGCATCGTCAACAATCGACCGAACACTCTCGGTCACCGAGGCAACCTTGGGCCGGGCGTCTTCCACGATGCCCCGGACATTTTCGGTGATGGCCACAATCTTCGGCCGCACATCATCCACCACACCCTGCATGCTGGCGACCATGGGGTACGCCTTGCCTTTCACCTCCACCAGCGCCTTCTGGGCTCCCTGGTAGGCCTTCCACGCGCCAATCGCCGCCGCTGCGAGCACAATCAACTGCACCAGCGAGCCAAGCGCGATCACGCACACCGCCCACATGATCACCTTCATCGTGTCCGAGCTCGCCGCAACGTCCGTTCCCTGAAACCACATCGCTGCCACTACATGGGCTGCCATACCTGCTCCTCCAAAACTTCGCCGTGCAACAACAAGGTCCGGCCAGTCGAGCGCTTGTGCGCAAAGGCTGACCGGACCCCAGGTTCCGTTGATCCTCTTCCTTCAAAACTGCGACTAGGCCTTACCCTCGGTCGTCGTGTTCTGGTACGCGCCCTTGCCCGCATCCACCGCGGCTGCTACGCGGTTCTGCTGATCCTGCACCAGGCTCTTGCCCTTCTCGACATAGTCGGCAAACTGCGACTTGCTCTTGTCCAGCACGTCCTTGCCCTTGTCGATGTACTCACTCGCTTGCTGCTTGCCCTGGTCCACATACTGCGACGCAACCTGCTTGCCCTGGTCGATATACTGCGCGGCCTGTTCCTTGCCCTGCTGCGCCAGCGCGGTCGCCTTGTCCCGCGCATCGAGCGAAGCCGCTACCAGGTCGTCCCGCGTGTCCTTGCCCGCCTTCGGCGCATACAGCACGCCCACAAGTGCACCCACACCAAGTCCTGCGAGAAACCATCCAAATCCGCCAACGCTGTTGTCGTCCGACATGTGCACTCCTCCTCTTTCGCTTTCCTGGCTGCAATCCGGAAATCCTAGGAATCCTCATCGGCTGAGCATCCTTCCCGCAGACCAACCGCGAGACGGCTCCGGACCGCGCTATCAGGTGGGTGGATGCGCTCGCATGCCCCGGGGGTTGCGCGAGCCAACCTAATTGCAGCCCCCGACCTCCTGGACGCAAGCGTCCCTCGCGCGTTCCGGCACCGGCCCCGCACCGCCAGCGCCGCACTCCGCCCTACCCGTTCTGCTCCAGATCGTCCAGCTCCGCAAACACCTCCACCACCGGAACCGCAATCTCCGTTCCACTCACCACCAAGGTTTCCGTGACTCGCTCCATCAATCCCTCCCGCACGGAAACATACGCTCGCCGCCGCCGCGGGTCGATCACCCAAACCGTCCCCACGCCCATCAGCAAGTAATCCTCCACCCGCTCCTGAATCTCAGACATCCGGTCGTCCCGCGACAAAATTTCCACGCACAACAGCGGCGGCGTCCGCACAATCGGCTCAAACCCCACCCCCCGCCGAACAACACACAGA
>CAXUCK010000258.1:0-224 GCA_964249375.1 uncultured Acidobacteriaceae bacterium | reverse complement strand
TCCTCTCCCGCACTTCCCCGTCAATCCAATCGCAGTCAGGCCGGTACGTTGTCCGGAGATACTCTTCGCTCGGCACCACCACCGTCGTCGCCATCGCTCACCTCGCCTGAGCCCATCCTAGCCTCCCGTTCCCCTCCGATAAACTCAAAAGCATGGCCTTCAACCTCTTCGGCAAGCGCGACAAGACCACCACCGAGCCCGCCGACCCAACTCCGGAGCCCGCA
>CAXUCK010000257.1:0-2854 GCA_964249375.1 uncultured Acidobacteriaceae bacterium | reverse complement strand
ACATGGAACCGCATAGTCTACGCCGTCAGCCCCCGCCCAAAGCTCATCGCGCATCCCACCTGCCCGCACCGCGCCGTCCGCATCGTCTCCGCCAGCACAAACATCACCGTCGCCGAGCTCATATTGCCGTACCGGCACAGCACCTCGCGCGACGCCTCCAGCGCGTCCTCCCCCAGGCCCAATCCCTGCTCCACCGCATCCAGCACCGATTTGCCGCCGGGATGCACCGCCCATAGCTCAATCTCGCCCGGATCCCGCGGCGCCGTGATCTCCCCCGCAACCCCGCGCAACGACCGCCCAATCGCCTTCGGCACCTCACCCGACAGCAGCATGTCAAAGCCCAGCTCGCGTATCCGCCACGTAATCAGCCCGCGCGTCTCAGGAATCACCACCGCCCGAAACCCGTCCATCCGGAGCCCTATCTCATCCCCCGTCACCAACGAGGCCGCGCACCCATCGGCAAACACCAGAAACGAAAGCACCTGCTCCAGATCCTGCGTCTCCTGCAGGTGCAGCGTGCACAGCTCTAGATTGACCACCAAAACTTTCGCGTCGGTTTCAGACCGCACGATGTGCCGCGCCAGCTTCAGCGCATTAATCGCCGCATAGCACCCCATAAAGCCGATCATCGTCCGCTCCACCGATGGCGCGAGCCCAAGGTAGTCGCCAATCTCAAAATCCAGCCCCGGCGCGTACAGCCCCGTGCAGGAGGTCACCAGCACATGCGTAATGCCGCGCCGCTCGTCCTCGGTCAGCGCCAGCCTGTCCAGCGCCCGATGCGCTAACCGCGGCGCCGCACCTTCAAACACGCCCATACGCCGCGCCGTACCCGGAAAGGTCCCCCGCCGGTAAAACTCGTGCGCGTCAATGTCGAACTCGTTCGTCACCGGCACCGGCGACAGCACAGAAAACCGGCTCTCAATCCCCGACCGCGACGCCATCCGGTTGAACACCTTTCGTACCCTGTCCTGCTCCAGCATCCCACTCGCAAACGTCACAAACGCCTGATGCACATCGTGTTCCGGAACGGCTGTGGCAATACGGTTCAAATAGGCATGCGTCATGGTAAAGACCCCGGGCCCGATCGGCCCATCCAGCATACCGTTCGACGCACGCCGCTGGCCGGAAGAGACACCATTCGCCTTTCACCCCACTTCACACGTGACAAACCGCCGGCGAAGGAGCATCCTGCTTCGCATGAGCGCCCCGCCCACCACCCCCGGCTCAACCCTCATCCCATCCTTGCGTTATCACGACGCCCCCGCCGCCATCGACTGGCTCTGCCGCGTCTTCGGCTTCGCGCGCAATGCCGTGTACGAGAACCCCGACGGCACCATCGCCCACGCGCAACTCACCCTCGGCCGCGGCATGATCATGCTCGGCTCCGCAAAGAACGAGGGTCCGCACGCACGTCTGCTGGCACATCCGACCGAGCTCAACGGCCGCCAGACCGGCGGCATCTATCTCTACATCGAAGACTGCGACCAGCTCTATGCCGCCGTCCAGGCCGCCGGCGCCACGGTCATCCAGCAGCTCCACCAGCCCGACTACGGCGGCAAGGCCTTCAGCTGCCTCGATCCGGAAGGCTACCTCTGGTCCGTCGGCAGCTACGATCCTTGGGCCCACCACGGCTGACTCTGAAATCCCCGCCAGCCCACCTTCACCCGATCGAACCCGCTCCGGCCGGCACTCGGCTCACCGTGCTACCGTCGAAATCATGGAAGAGAATCCCTACGCCAAACACCTCGATGGCCGCGAAGCTGTCGAGATCCTCACCGCCACCCCCACCCGCCTGCGCGATCTCCTCACCAGCTTCACCCCTGAAGAGATCGACCACTCCTCCGGCCCCGGCAAGTGGAGCCTCCGCGAACTAACCGCGCACCTCGCCGATTGCGAACTCGCCTTCGGCTTCCGCCTCCGCCAGGCCCTGCCGCCCATCGGCGAAGGCATCGGAGCCCCGCATCTGCCGCCCATCCAACCCTTCGACCAGGACGTCTGGGCCACCCGCTACGCCCCCTACGACTTCCCCACGTCCCTCGCCACCTTTGAAAGCCTCCGCACCTGGAACCTTCGCCTCCTCACCACCATCCGCCCGGAGGACAAAAACCCAGCCCGTAACCCCTCCCGAGCGCGGCGCCCTCACCTTCTGGACCCTCGTCGAAACCATCGCGGGCCACGACAACCACCACATCCGCCTGCTCGAAGGTCTGCTCAAACGCGAAGGCAAAGAACAGGTCCCCTCCCCCTCCTGAACGCAAAACAACTGTCGTCCTGAACCCTGAACAAGTGTCACCCTGAACTTAAAAGCAAGTTTCATCCTGAGCGAAGCGCAGCGAAGTCGAAGGACCTGCGTTCGTCTGCCCCCGCTACTTTGCTCGTGATGGAGCTTACTCCGCCAGCGCCTCCCCCACATCCCGCAACAGATTCCGCAGATAACTCCGCCGGTTCAGCAGCTCCACCATCCCCGTCTTCGCCGCCTCCCACCGCGACCACCACCCTTCGAGCTCGCGCTGCGTCGCCTCCATCTTGCCCGCAAACTCCGCCTGCGCCCGCTTCAGATCCGCCCGCAGCTCCGGCTCATCCTCCCCAAACTGCTTCGCCGCCCGCATCTCCTGCAGCTGCATGTTCAGCTCAAACACCTCTTCCAGCAGTTCCGGCGGCGCCACCTGCTTCTTCGCCCCGCCGCTCGCCCGCGCCGCATCGGTCGCCGCGCGCGACTGCTCCTCCATCTCCACGCCCTCCATCGTCAGCAGGTACTGCGTCCGCGCAATCGGATCCCGCAGCGTCCGGTACGCATCATTCAGGTCCGAGCTCGCCTTCAGGGCCGCTTCTTGTTCCGCCGGCGGTCTCGCCG
>CAXUCK010000256.1:1420-2870 GCA_964249375.1 uncultured Acidobacteriaceae bacterium | reverse complement strand
CGACGAGTCCGGGCGGAACACGATCTCGATCGTCCCCGGCGCGCTCGCCACCGGCGCTCCGGCACCCAGGCCCGCGGCACCCGCCGTTCCGACACCCGCTGCCGTCGTCCCGCCACCCGCACGCGGCGCAAACGCCGTTCCCTCGACCCACCCGTCGTGCAGCGCCTTCCGCCAACCCGCGCCAAAGTCGCCCTTCACATACTGCCGCGCATTCGCCATCACGGCATCGGCCGCCGTCCCCTGCGGATCCGCCAGCAGCGATTGCATCACATCATGCGCGCCCCGGCCGCCATACAGCGGATCGATCATCGGCTGCACAATCGTCAGCGTGCCGTCGTACGCCCGCGCATCGGTCCAGCTCTCGAGGTAGTGCGCCTTGTTCAGGTGCCACTCGGAAACCGATCCCGTTTCATCCACATGCGACCCCAGGTGCACCGTGTGCGGCACCTTCGCAAATGCGTCGGCGAAGTGGACGTCCGCGGGCGCGTTGTAGAGCGGATTCACGCCCAGCATCACCAGCCACTCGACCTTGCCCGCCTCCATGTCGCCCACCAGCGCCCGCAGGTCTGCATTCTGCTCGCTCGGTAGCGGATTCACGGTGTCGGTGTACACCACCGTCTTGCCCACGGCGCTAAAGACCTGGTTCAGCGCGATCGCCGCCAGATGCACCTCCGCCGGCGCCTGCTCACCCGGAATCACCACCACCCGGCCGGAACTCCTTTTAAGGTCCGCCAGCAGTGCCGTCATGAACTTCTGCTGCACCGGATCGCTGACCGAAGCCGTCGGTCCGCCGGCCATCGCCTGCGCCAGCCGAACCAGATCGCTCGGCTTCACGCTCAGCCGGTGTTCCGCCTTGAAGCCCGTCACCGTCGGCATGGTCTCGATGACGTACATCCGGTTCATCGGCTTGTCTTCTTCGTAGCGGTGCCGCTCGGCATAGGCGCGCGACAGCGGCAGAAATCCGGGATGCGCAATGCCGCCCAGGAAGTCCGCGTCCAGCGACACGATCACATCCGCCTCTTCAAGCCTGTACTGCGCGTCCACATAACTGCCGAACGCCGCCTTCGACGCCGCCCGCGCCGAATCCCGGTTTACCGGGTCCCACTGGGCCAGCTTCGCCTGCGGAAACGCCGCCTGCACCTGCTTCCACTGCCCTGCCAGCGTCGGCGAGGTAATCGTCTCCGACAGAAAGTACAGCCCCTGCCCGCCATTCGGCAGCGCCTTCGCCGCCCGCGCGAACGCCATCTGGAAGTCCGCCCACGTCACCGTCGCCCCGCGCGCCAGCGCATGTTGCGACCGGTCCGGATCGTACAGGTCCAGCAGCGTGCCCTGCGTCAGCGCGTCGCTCTTTCCGTTCGACATCGGGTGCTCGGGATTGCCCTCAATCTTGATCGGCCGGAACGCGTCCGACTTCACCAGGATCGGCACCGCTCCAGTCGGGAACGGGTGC
>CAXUCK010000256.1:0-1410 GCA_964249375.1 uncultured Acidobacteriaceae bacterium | reverse complement strand
CCCATCACCTTCATGAAACCGCGCCGGCTCACGCCGTCCACCCACTCCGACCCTGCCGTCTGCCGGGGAAATTCCTCCCGCATCAGCTCCAGGAACTCGTCGGTCTCGGCCAGCTCGTCCAGGTTCTTCCAAAAGCGCTTGCCCGACTTGCCGTCCAGCTTCGCCCGCACCGTCGCCAGTGTCAGCTTTGCCGGCGCAATCCCGGTCACCACCTGCGCCTCCGTGGCCGGCATTGCCGCCGGAATCGCGGTCACAACCTCCGCAGCCGCATCATTACCCTTCCGCATCGTCTCGCCTGTTCCTGTCATGGTCATCGGTGGCACGTCTCGCAGCTCGCCAGCTCGTTGGGCTGCCGGATGTGGTAGCGCGTCGTCAGGTACTTGCCCAGCTGGTCCTGGCTGGTGAACTTCTGGTACGAGGCTGGCATCGCAATCCCGTTCGGCACGTCGCTGTACGTCTTGGCGTCACCCTCGGTCGGGTGCGGACTCAGCTGTGTCCCGCTCTGCGTCTTGCCGTTTCCGCCCGGGCTTCGCTCCACCATCTGTGCCAGCTCTGGTCCGCCGTTGCCGCTCGGGTCCTTGGTCGTGCAGCTCACCTGCTGCGCCGTCGGCTGCCCGTTGTTCGAGCCCGCGCCCGTCTGCGTGCACCACACCGGCTTGTCCGTGCTCGGCCCGGCCCACGCCATGTTGTAGATCTCGCTCGTCGGTCGCAGGTTCGCCGCCGGATTGCGATGGCAGTTCAGGCACCACTCCATCTGCAGCGTGTTCTGCATATACATCAGCGGCATCTCGTCCACACGCCCATGGCAGCTCGCGCAGCCAATGCCCTTGTTCACATGGATCGAATGATTGAAATACACGTAGTCCGGCAGGTCATGTACCCGAATCCACTGGATCGACGCGCCCGTCGCCCAGGACTGCCTCACCGGCTCCAGCAGCTGCGCGTTTGTCCAGATCTGCGCATGGCAGTTAATGCACGTCTTGGTCGGCGGTATGCCCGAGTACGCCGCCTTCTCCACCTGCGTGTGGCAGTACTGGCACTGCAGCCCCAGCCCTTGCACATGGTGCTTGTGGCTGAACGGCACCGGCTGGTCCGGCCGCTGCCCCTGCCGCGTCACCCACGGACTCCGCTGCAGCTGGTCCAGCGCCACGCCCAGCGCGATCACGATCAGGCCGGTCAGCACCAGGCTCGCCCGCGCCAGCGCGTTCGAACTTCGATCAAATACTTGAGCCATGCTCTCTAGTCCTGCTTCCCCTCAGATGCAAGGAGGTTACGGTCGTACCCGGTGGTGGAATCCTGTCACCGCGGACCCGGAGGAGTCAATCAAAACCCCTCATCTGCCTTGAGTCCGGGATTGGGAGTCGAACGAGAAACTTGAGTATAGCAACAGGACCGGGCGCTCCAACGTGA
>CAXUCK010000255.1:0-2912 GCA_964249375.1 uncultured Acidobacteriaceae bacterium | reverse complement strand
GGGAAGGCAGCCTTCGAAATATTGGAGTTTTGCGGAGGACAGGTTCTTTGGCGCTTCGGGGGAAAGCAGATCCCTTCGCTCCGCTACGGGATGACAAATGTTGGAAAGATCGCCCTCCTCGGCTTCTCCTGCACTGCAGTTGGCAAAAGGGAGGTGTTCCCAGGCCTTGGGCGCGACGCACTCGGCGGCGAGGAGAGCGTCGAGGAAGCGGTCGTATTCTTCGCGGGTGAAGGGGCAGTTGATGTAATCGGCGGTGCCCTTGTCCCAGCGCGCGGCGAGGTAGACCTTGTCCATATCGATGGTGGAGGCGTCGACGATGGGCGAGATGGAATCGTAGAAGGCGAGGTGGTCGGCGCCGGTGAGGCGCTGGAGCTCGGCGGCGAGCGGGGCGCTGGTGAGCGGGCCGGAGGCGAGGACCGTCAGGGTGTCGGGATCGTCCTCATCGAGGCGGGTGACCTCTTCGCGGCGCACGGTGATGCGCGGGTCGGCGTCGATCATGGCGGCGACCCGCAGTGAGAATTCGGCGCGGTCGACGGCGAGGGCGTTGCCCGCGGGGACGGCGGCGGCATCGGCGGCTTGGAGGAGGAAGGAGCCGGCACGGCGCATCTCGGCTTTCAGCAGCCAGGGAGCGGAGTGTTCAGTCTCGCTTTTGAGGGAGTTGGAGCAGACGAGTTCGGCGAAGTCGGCGGTCTGGTGGGCCTCGGTGGAGCGCAGGGGGCGCATCTCGGAAAGGATGACGGTGCAGCCGAGGCTGGCGGCCTGGAGGGCGGCTTCGGGACCGGCGAGGCCGCCGCCGATGATGTGGATGCGCTTCATCTCTCAAGAATACGGTGATTACGGAAGGACGGCAGTCGCGCATGGGGCGTTGGGGGAGATAATGGAGTGCAGGAAGGCATTCTATGAGGGATGAAACACCCATGGCAGCGGTGAGCGACCGCCTGCCTGAGCTACCGGCCAACGCCTTCCTCAAACAGGATGGCGGCGATGACGCCGACTTCTACGCGCCTGCCCGGCTGGTCACCCACATCGACGAAGCGGCGACGCGGGCGCTCACCGCTTTCTACCGCGCTACCCTGCCGGCTGGGGGCGTGGTGCTCGATCTGATGTCGAGCTGGGTGAGCCACCTGCCGCCGGAGGTCCCCTTTACTGAAGTGATCGGCCAGGGCATGAATGCCGAAGAACTTAAGGCCAACCCCCGGCTGAGCCGGAGCTTCGTGCAGGACCTGAACCGCAATCCCATCCTGCCGCTGGAGGCCGCGAGCTGCGATGCCGCCCTGTGCTGTGTCGGCGTCCAGTACCTGCAGCGTCCGTTGGAGGTATTTGCTGAGGTGTTGCGGGTTCTACGCCCGGGCGCGCCCTTTGTCGTCAGCTTCTCCAACCGCTGCTTTCCGACCAAGGCGGTGGCGATCTGGCGGTCGCTCGACGATCGTGGACATGCTGCCCTGGTGAGCCTTTATCTGGAGCGAGCCGGCTTTCGCGATATCCGCACGATGGTGCTGCGGGACGGCGTGGAGAGCGATCCGCTGATCGCAGTTACGGGTCGGCGTCCGGAGACAACTGCTGACCGAATTGCTGTTCGCGGCGAAGTCGGCGGTCTGGTGGGCCTTGGTGACGCGCAGGGAACATATTGGAGAGGGTGACCGTGCAGCCGAGACTGACGGTTTGAAGGGCAGCTTCGGGGCTAGCGAGGCTGTGGTGTAGATGTGCTTCACATCAATCAAATACGGTGAGTGCGGCCAATGAAATCGTTAGTTGTCTCTCGACGGAGGCAGCTACTGAAGATTATGCTCCGGTGTATGACGATTCCTGGAGTTCAGTACCTTTATTGGCACAAGAGGACTTGTATCGTCTCGGTAATGCGTCGGGGCCGCGCTTGGACAATGTCCGGCCAGGAGACGTGGCAACCTATGAGCGGAATGGCGTCGTGTTCGTCCAAGCGACTGGGAAGGGCATCAGTTTGCTGACCGAGGAGGCTGCGACACGTAGACCCGGTTGGCTCTGGCGCATACCGAAAAGCACGCCCCTGTCACAGGGTCTCGCGTTGCATCACAATACTGCAGGACACTACTACCTTTGTCCCACGTCGGATATGACGATGGCAAAATACCAGGCGCTCTTACTAGAACTCGCTGTCCGCTGTGAAAGGGTGAGAAAGCAATGAACAAGGTGAACTTAGCCTTTGACATCTTGGAAGCTCGCTTTCTGCTTGAGGCATGCCGAGCATATGAAGAGTATCTGCTGGATAGGGCTCAGAGTACGAGTGATGAGGATGAAGAGGCGGACCTCAGCAATGACTCCGGCTATGTGGCATGCCTTCACGCATATATCAAAACTGCCACCGAAGAAGCCCTTGGTTCAGAGGCGACATCGTTTTCCCGACCACCTACTTTCTAAGGTTCTGGCCCTTTAGGCTTTGGCTACAGGAGGGGAGACGCAGATTCCCTTCGGGAATGACAACAGGAGCGACAGCGCCCTCTGTATCAAGCATGCTTTCGTGCGTTAGCGGCTATTGCTTGTAGCGCTTCCCCGCTTAGGCGCATGATGCGCCAGTCTTCTTGTGTGGTGGCGCCGAGGCGGTGGTGGAAGCCGATGGCGGGTTCGTTCCAGGTGAGGACGTCCCATTCCACGCGGGTGCAGCCTTCGTCGGTCGCAATTTGCGCGACGCGGGCGAGTAGGGCTTTGCCGAGTCCCGTGCCGCGATGGGCGGGGGTGACGTAGATGTCTTCGAGGCGGATGCCGTGGTGGCCGACCCAGGTGCTGTAGCTGGTAAAGAAAAGGGCGAAACCGGCGGGCTCGGGTGATGCCGCGTCGGGTTTACGCCCTGCCGCGTTGGGGTCAAGTTGTGGGGGGGCGGGTGCGTGCCAGTCGGCAATGAGGGGGCGGAAGCGGTTGGGTGGCGCGGGGGTGAGGGG
>CAXUCK010000254.1:0-2955 GCA_964249375.1 uncultured Acidobacteriaceae bacterium | reverse complement strand
GAAGCGATCATGGCCAGAGCATAAAGGCACATTCGCCGGTAATAAACAGGAAGTTACCGCCCCGTCCTGTCACTTTAGTTGCAGATTCCAAAGAGACAGGAGGAAGCCGAAGCCTCCTCCTGTCTCTCCAGCCGATCGAGCCCTAGTAGATCGTGCGCACCTCAGGCTCACGCGCCCACACCCGCCCCTTGGCCGCCGTCTGCAGAAACGCCTCCGCGCCTCCGCCGACCAGAACGCCCGCGTCCTGCTCCACGCCCGCCTTGGTCAGCAGCTTGGTCGCGTCCGCCGTCGCTCCAATCACCTTCAGGTGAGCAAACGCGTCACTCACCCACTGCACCGCGCTCGCCTCCCTCGCCAGCATTGCCGCGCCTGCCGCCGATACGGCCACAAACACGGCGTCAAACAGCACCGAGGGGCCGCCCGCCAGTTGGAAGTCCCCCATCAGCAGAGACCCATCCGCCGCCATCGCTCCGCCCACCTTTGGCGAGACAACCGCGAAGTCCGCCCCGGCTGCCTTCGCCCCGGCCCGCAACGCATTCACCACGGCCGCGTCCGTTCCATCCGCAACCAGGCAGCCCACCTTGCGCCCCTTCAGGGTCGCCTTCGCCTTCTTCAAAATGCTCAGCGTCGGCGACTCCGGTAGGTCCTTCTTCGCCGGAATGCTGGTCGGAAATGCCTTAACCATCCCCGTCAGCCCCAGACCCGTCGCTACCCGCTCGGCAATCTTGGGGTCCACGTTGATCAGCTGCGACACCAGCCGCTCCCGAACCGCCTTTGTCTCCACCTTGCTCAGCTCAAACAAAAACGCCGCCACAATGTGGTTCTGTTCCGTCTCCGTCTGCGAGTAGAAGAACTGCCGCGCCTGCGAGTAGTGGTCGCCAAACGACTCCGCCCGCACCCGCAACTTATCTCCCTGAAGCTTCTCCGGCCACGTCGAGAAGCCCGTCTTCGGGTCCGTCCGCGGCGTGTTCGCCTCAAGCGAGCTCGGGCTGTACGCCACGCGCCCCTTCTGCGCCCGCACCGTCATGTGCCCATCACGCTGGTTGTTCAGGGCGTCCACATGCGGATTATTGATCGGAATCTGCGTGTAGTTCGGTCCCCCCAGCCGTGTGATCTGCGTGTCGATGTACGACATGTTCCGCCCCTGCAGCAGCGGATCATTCGAGAAATCGATCCCCGGAACCACATTTGCCGTGCCGAACGCCACCTGCTCCGTCTCCGCGAAGTAGTTATCCACGTTCCGGTCCAGCACCATGCGCCCGACGACCCGCAGCGGCACCATCTCTTCAGGAATCACCTTGGTCGCGTCCAGCACGTCGAAGTCGAACTTATTGGCGAACGCCTCGTCAAAGAGCTGCACCGCCAATTCCCATTCCGCCGGGTTGCCCTCCTCGATCGACTGCCACAGATCCCGCCGGTGAAAGTCCGGGTCCGCACCGGAAATCTTCAGTGCCTCGTCCCAAATAATTGACTGCATCCCCAGCTTCGGCCGCCAGTGAAACTTCACATAGGTCGCCTTCCCCTCGTCGTTCACCAGCCGGAAGGTGTGCACGCCAAAGCCCTCCATCATCCGGAACGACCGCGGGATCGCCCGGTCGCTCATGATCCACATCAGCATGTGCGTCGCTTCCGGCGTCAACGAAGCCCAGTCCCAGAACGTGTCGTGAGCCGTCTGCGCCTGCGGAAACCCACGGTCCGGCTCCTGCTTCGCCGCATGGATCAGGTCCGTAAACTTGATCGCGTCCTGAATAAAGAACACAGGAATATTGTTGCCCACCAGGTCCCAGTTCCCTTGCTTGGTGTAAAACTTCACCGCGAACCCGCGCACATCGCGCGCCGTGTCGGCCGATCCCATATTCCCGCTGACCGTCGAGAACCGCACAAACACCGGCGTTTTCACGCCCGTTTCCGTCAGCACCTTTGCCTTCGTAATCCCCTCGAGCGGATCCGTCAGCTCGAAATACCCATGCGCCCCATACCCCCGCGCATGCACCACCCGTTCCGGAATCCGCTCGTGGTCGAAGTGCTGCGTTTTCTCGAGGTAATTCCAGTCCTCCAGCAGCGTCGGCCCGCGCTCTCCGCCGCGCAGAGAGTTCTCGTCATCCCCAATCGCCACGCCAAACTGACTCGTCATCGGAGGATGCGTCCCGCCTGCCACCTGGTGCAGCTCCCCGCCGCGCCCGACCACCGTATTCTCACCCGCCGTCGCTGCTTCCGCCAACTTCTCTGTAGCTTCGCTTTTCATGGAACACTGACTCCCTCGCCAAAATGGCTACGTCGTTAGATGCATCTGCCTGCCGCCACGCCTGTGCTTCAGAAACGCACGGATTCCTCCACCCAAATCCAAATTTCACCGGACGCAAATCCGCCCCGCATGCGGTACAGTACAACCCATAGTTCAAAAACCTAGTTCTTCGGTCCGTCACCCTCGGTTTCGGCGCGCATCCGCATCCACCGGAGCCCGACCGCCCCACCCCTGGTGAAACGGCACCGGCCCACTCCATGCGGCCCGGGCGCTCCCGCCGTCCCTGCCCTTCGCCTCCCACACCTCGATACCGAGCCACGGGAGCCTGCTGTCAACCACCGAGGTGCTTTCAGATGGGGCTTTCGCGACGCGAGTTCATCACGCGTGTAGGGCAGGCCGGCGGATACTCCGCCGCCTTCGTCACCATGCAGGGGATCGGCATCCTCCCCCAGCGCTCTGCCGGCGCCCAAACTCCTGGCAGCTCACCTGACCAGCTCCAGGCCCAAACCGCACACCCCGAAACCCTCTCCGTCTCCGCCAACATTGGCAAGGGCACATCCGTCGCCATCCTCGGCGGCGGCATCGCCGGCCTCGTCGCCGCCTACGAAATGCGCGCCCTCGGCTACAAAGTCACACTCCTCGAAGCCCGTGCCCGCCCCGGCGGCCGAAACTACACCGTCCGCCCCGGCGACACCGTCACCTTCCTCGAC
>CAXUCK010000253.1:0-2956 GCA_964249375.1 uncultured Acidobacteriaceae bacterium | reverse complement strand
CTTCCGGGGAATCCCCGTCCCACATAGGAGGGACGGTCCAACTCCCTTCGTATCAGTCACTCTCACCCACCCCATTCTCCACACCTGGCCGCAAAGGCTGAGGAAAACCGGCCGTACCTCTGGCGCGCTTCCGGGTCGCCGAACCCGCCCCCACTTTCGCCCAGCGCCTGCCACCACGCCAACCCCTGACCTGAGGTCCCAGCGCATCCATCCGTCAACTCACCCTCCCACCATGCGCTTGGCAGGAGCAACGCTGGCGGATCTGCAGGTTTACCCGCGGCAACCGGTCGCTCAACGTCCAGGCGTCGATGGTGACAGCTCGATGCCTTGCACGGCGCTCACGTGGTCGAAGATGGCTGCCGGTTTACCGGCGTGAGCGGCGCTTCCGGTGACCTGGGCCAGGGAGACGCTGTTGCAGTCGTGAAGTTCGAGGGCGCTTCCGTAGAAGGCGGCGATGGTGTCAGTCCAGTGCACGTGCACCCCGGCAAGAGAAAGGCCGTCGACGTTTGCGGCAAAGAAGCCGGCTATGTCGCGGCGGTCCAGGCCCGACGCTCCAAAGCTGTCTCCTGGGCGCATGTCATAGAAGCCTCCAGGGAAGCTGGTGGTGCGGCCAAGGGAAAGCTCAACCTCACGGAAGCTGATGTGCCTCAGCGGTGAGGCGGCCGTTCCGCGCAGGTAAATTCCGCTTTCGGAGCGGCACGTGATGTTGGCGAATTGAATGTTGCGGACCGAGCCGCTCGCGCCTCCCTTGCTACGCGGCGCGCAGGTGACCGTGATCGCTTCCGCGGCACCCCACCACATCGGTGTGTGCATGCGAGTCTCGATGGCAAGGTCGGCGAAGAGCATGTCCTCAACCGTCTCGCCGTCGCGGCAGTTGAAGCTGATGCCGCGGTTGCTGCGCACAATGCTGCAGTTGCTGACGACCACGGAGCGCAGCACGGAGGCCCCTTCGGCTTCGACCTTGATGCCTGCGGAAGAACTCTCGAGCGTGCAGTTGGTGATGGTGATGCCTTCGCAGGGACCGTACTGGCCAAAGTTGCGGGAGCCCTTGATCACCAGGCAATCGTCCCCGGCAATGATGTTGCAGTCGGACACGCGGACATTCCGGCAGTGGTCGAGATCAATGCCGTCGCAGTTCGGGATCTCGAGATCGTTCAGAATCTGCAGGCCCGAGATCTGAAGACCGTCGCAGCCGATCGGATGGATTGTCCAGGTTGGGCTTTGACGGATGGTAAACGTCTCCAGCACGACATTGCGGCAATGGACCAACAGGAGAATCCGCGGCCGGCCGTCGGCTGGATCGGCGTGCGACCGATCGTAGAGCGGGTCAAAAGGCCCGAGAAACGGCTGCGGAACCGCGTATCCGTTGGGGCCTTTGGCCGGAAAAAAGGCTTTGTCGTTGCCAAAGATCTCGCCGGTGCCGCTGATATGGACGTTCTCGGCGTCCTGGGCAAAAAGCAGTGAACCCAACCTGCGGAAGTGATTCCGATCCGGGCTCGCGACGAGGCGTGAGCCGCCTTCGAGATGAAGATGGATGTGGGATCGCAGCTGCAGACTGCCGCTCAAAAACTCGTGGCCGGCAGGCAGCACGACGGTGCCGCCGCCCGCCTGGGCGCAGGCATCGATGGCGGATTGCAAGGCCGCGGTGTCGTTCGTTTTGCCGTCGCCGCGGGCGCCGAAGTCCAGCGGATTGAACACGCCGGGAATCGATGCCGCGGAAAGCCGGGTTCCCGTTGCCAGGGGAAGGATCAGACCGAGGCGGCGACCGAAGTCGCGGCGGGTAAGGAGGTGCGCCGGAAGCATGCACCCGATTCTATGCAGATTCCGGATCGCTGGATCAGCGGCGGTCGTCGGTCCTCACACACGCCGTTCTCGTCACCTGTCTCCACGCTGCCCCTACCCCAGAATCTCCATCAGCTTGTTCACCGTCCGGTTCAGATCCTTGTCCGCCCGCCGCTGCTCATCGATCTTCGCAATCGAGTGCATCACCGTCGTGTGGTGCTTGCCGCCAAACTGCCGCCCAATCTCCGGCAGGCTCGCCTCCGTCAGCTGCTTGGCCAAGTACATCGCAATCTGCCGCGGCACCACAATCTGCCGCGAGTTGTTCTTCTGCTTCAGCTCCGCCACCCGCATCCCAAACTGCTCGGCTACCGTGCGCTGAATCGTCTCAATCGTGATCTTGCGCACCTGCGTGTCGATAAATTGCTTCAGGCAGCTCTGCGCCACCGCCAGCGAAATCTCCACGCCGTGCATCGACGTCCACGCAATCAGCCGCACCAGCGCGCCTTCGAGCTCGCGTACGTTGGTCCGCACGTTGCTCGCGATAAACAGCGCCACCTCCACCGGCAGCTGCGTGTTTTCACACTCCGCCTTCTTCTGCAGGATCGCCACCTTCGTCTCAAGATCCGGCGGCTGAATATCGGCGATCAGCCCCCACTCAAACCGCGACCGCAGGCGATCCTCAAAGTCCGCCAGCTCCTTCGGCGGCCGATCGCTCGCAATCACAATCTGCTTGTTGCTCTCGTGCAGCGCATTGAACGTGTGAAAGAACTCTTCCTGCGTCCGCTCCTTGCCCGCCAGAAACTGGATGTCGTCGATCAGCAGCACGTCGACGGTCCGGTACTTGTCCCGAAACCCCGTCATCTTCTGGTATCGCACGCTGTCGATCATCTCGTTGGTAAACTTCTCACCCGACAGGTACGAGATCGCCGCATGCGGAATCCGCCGCTTCACCTCATGTCCAATCGCGTGCATCAGGTGCGTCTTCCCCATCCCCACGCCACCGTACAGAAACAGCGGGTTATATGCCTTGCTCGGCCGCTCCGCCACCGCCTGCGACGCCGCCGCCGCAAACTGGTTCCCACTCCCGATCACAAACGCGGCAAACACATATTTCGCATTCAGCTGCGCAGCCGTGTTCCAGTCAAACCGGCTCTGTTCCGGCCCCGGCCCCCGC
>CAXUCK010000252.1:0-2966 GCA_964249375.1 uncultured Acidobacteriaceae bacterium | reverse complement strand
TCCCCAGCGAGCGCTGTGGCTCGATGGGGTGGGAAGCCGGGGTCCCCAGCGAGCGCTGTGGCTCGATGGGGGGGAAGCCGGGGTCCCCAGCGAGCGCTGTGGCTCGATGGGGTGGAAAGCCGGGGTCCCCAGCGAGCGCTGTGGCTCGATGGGGTGGGAAGGGAATCCGCGTTTTGCCGGCTGGCGACTACAGGTCTGCGTTCGTCGGAACCCTTTCACAAAATATTCACCGCCCGCGCCGCCAGCAACGCCACCGTCGCCAGCGAAATCAACGACTGCGTCATCATCAACACCTTCGCCCAGCGTGAAAGCACCGGGCAATCCGTAGGCGAAAACGCCGTACTCGCATTGAACGCAATGAACAGGTAGTCCACGAAGTTCGGACTCCAGTTCTCCTCGCCCATCGCCTTCTTGGTCTCCGCGTCCAATGTCATCTGCGGAAACAGAAACGCCCCATCCTCATGCGCTCCTCGCAACTCGCGCGCATGCGGCCCACCCGCATCCAGCCGCCAATACCATCCCGCAAAGACCAGAATATTGGTCATCCAAAGTGCGGTCGCCGATCGCAGCAGCGCCTGCGGTGCTTCCGTGTGCAAAGGCAGCGCCGCCACCAGCAATCCCAGCGACCAGGCCATATCCAAAGTCACCACGCCGTTCAGCACATAACCCAGCACCTCATTGGTTCGATGCCCGCCGCGCCATCGCGCCCACACCGTCGGCACCAGCAGCACGGTTACCGTCACCAGCAGCAGCCAGTTTGGTCCCCCTGAAAGCGTCTTCGGTAAAGACAGGCGCAGGCCACCGACCGCCAGCAAGGCAACAATCGCCGGCCAGCGCGGCTCCGTGCGGTTTGAACTTGGCATCCCTCAAAGCATACGCATCCGCCTCGCGCATGGGCGCGCCGCAAATCCGGCAACGCCCTTCTTGCGGAGCCACATCCCACGTCCTACCCTCGATACCCCCGCATCGCCTAGGAATCTTCCTAGTTACCAAAAAAATCACCCCTCACTAAAGTTGTACCTAGGGCAACACAGGCTAAGGGGGAACAATGGCACAGTATCAAGGCACGGTACGGTGGTTCAACAACGCGAAAGGCTACGGCTTTCTCGGTCGCGACGGCGGGCCGGATGTTTTCTGCCATTACAGCTCCATCCAGTCCGAAGGGTACAAAAGCCTGAAAGAAGGCGAGCCCGTCGAATTCGACGTCATCCAGGGCGATAAAGGACCTCAAGCCGACGCTGTCCTGCGCCGCCAGGAGAACGCACAGCAGGCCTGAGTCAGAGTGAAGCTCCGCACTCGCAGACGTGCCATAAACAACCGGAACCGATGTAACACTCTTCCATTCAGCTCAGGAGTTTGCGAGCTTTAGCGCCAAAGGCGCGCCCTATACCAGCCTAGGCCGCAAGGCCTAGGTCCCCAAGGGTCCGCGCAGGTGAGGGCTGAAGGCCCGACCTATAGGGATCGAATCACCTATGGGCCGGGCTCGCTCCCTTGAACACCGATCGATCTGACCCTGGATCCCGGCCAAGGCTGGTCTGACTCAACGCCGATCCCCCTGCCCCAATCGCCGGTGGAAAAAATCCAACACCACGCCGTACATCTGCAACGCCAGCTCCGGATCATACCGCGCCCCCTCATCCCGCAGAAACGCGTGCGCGCCGTTGACCTCCACCCAGCTATACCGCGCCTCCACCGCATCCAGCCGCGCATGCACCACCATGCGTCCTTCCAGCGGAATATGCGGATCCTGCCGCCCCCACACCATCAGCAACTCGCCCCGAATCTCTGCCGCGCGCGCCAGCGAATCGTCCTGCATCCCTTTGCCGAGACTCCCCTTGTGGATGTCCGTCGCATAAAAGCACACCGCCGCCCGCACATCCGGCTCCATGGCCGCACGAAAGGCCAGGTGCCCGCCAAGGCAGATCCCGATAGCCCCCAGTTCCCCCGTGCAATCCGGCCGCGACTTCAAATGATCGAGCACCGCCCGCGCATCCGCGTCATAGCTCCGCAACTCCTTCGTCGTCTTCCACGCGTTTCCCCGGTCTGAGCCCGCCTGGTCGTAAGCCAGCACCGTCCCGGCCGCCTCAAACTCGTGATAAACCTCCGGCACCGCGACCACATACCCATGGCCGGCCAGCATCGCCGCCATGCGTCGGATCGGCCCGGTTACCTGAAAAATTTCGGAGTAAAACACCAATCCCGGATACCGCCCCGCCGCCGCCGGGCGAAACACATGCGTCCGCATCGGTCCATACGGCGTACTCAGCTCAACGTATTCAGGATCATGCAGAACCAAACAAACCTCCTCGTTTCGTATCTCTAGCCAAGCTGTTCTCAAGTATCTCTAGCCAAGCTGTTCTCAAATAGAGATCGCGGTGTCATCTCGACCGGAGCGGACAGTCGTATCGTCTGCGTAGTGGAGAGACCTGCAGTTCTGCGAGCAGGAGAGCGACCCCCTGAAGCAGAACCGCTGAAGAAACTACCTCACTGCGGACCCAGAACACCAAACGCAAACACCGTCTCCGACCGCATCGTCTCGCCCGCACGCAGCGTCGTCGGCGGAAACTCAGGCTGGTTCGGCGAATCAGGAAAATGCTGCGTTTCCAAACAAAAACCCGCATGCTTCGCATACGGCTTGCCCGAAACCCCAATCGTCGATCCATCCAGAAAGTTCCCCGAATAAAACTGCACCCCCGGCTCCGTGGTCCGCACCGTCAACGTGCGCCCACTCGCAGGGTCTGCCACCCTTGCCGCCAGCCGCAGCTCCCCCGCGACGCCGGCTGCTCGATCAAGCACAAAATTGTGGTCATACCCCCCGGCATACCGCAGCTGATCCTCAGACTGATCCAGGTCCCTTCCAATCGCTTTCGCCGTAAGAAAATCAAACGCCGTGCCGCGCACCGGCGCAATCTCGCCCGTCGGAATCAACGTCTCGTCTACCGGCGTATACCCCTCCGCCCCCAGCA
>CAXUCK010000251.1:0-2978 GCA_964249375.1 uncultured Acidobacteriaceae bacterium | reverse complement strand
GTTTACGGAGGAGTGGGTGCGCGTGCGGCTGCCGCGGAGCGAGTTTCCTGGGTTCAAGGGGGAGCGGATTGCGTGCTCGGTGTGCGGTGAGGGAATCAACTACGACCGGTTTGCCGAGCGCGACGGTGCGGTGCTTTGCAGGGGTTGCGCGGAGCCGGAGGCTCGGTACTATCAGCCGATCGGCGATGGGGAGCAGACCGGGGAAGACAGCGGGGCCGACGACGGTGCGTCGGCCCCGGAACATCGATAAGTTGGGATCGAGCTATAAGCTTTTGAGCTTTGAGGTGTGAGCTCAAGACCGCGGGGCTAGCGCCAGCCGCCGCCGTAGGGGACGGCTCGGGGTCCGTATCCGTCTCGGCGGTCCCAATCGTCGTGGCGGTCGCGCCAGCCGTCACGGTGCTCCCAGGCCTCGTGGCGCTCCCATTGCTCGTGGCGGATGAAGGCGTCACGGCGGGCGAGTTCGGCCTGTTCGCGCTCCCAGCGGAGGTGGTCGTAATAGCCGTCGTTGTAGCCGTAGGCGGGGGCGCCGAACTGGACGCCAACGGCGAACTGCTGGGCGTTCGCTTTGGGGGCGGCGACGAACAGTGCGCCGAGCAGAACAGTGGCTGCGGTTGCCTTGAGGAAGACTCGCTTTACGCTTTGGATTGTCATCGCCGATCTCCTGTAACTACAGACAGATAGACACGTGGTCCGGGGCGCGGTTGCGCGCAACGTTTCATCCCGAACGGGGTTAGCGGCGGGCGCCCTCCCCCCCCGGGTTGGTGGTCTTTCTGGCGCAAGTTGCTTGTTTTCAGAGGTTTACTGTTGGGGCGGCAACGGAACATTCTGATTTCAGGCAACTTAGGCGCAAAATAGCTGGAATGAGGCACTTGCAGCCATTTCGCAAGCCAGCCCAGCCAACCTGATGGCCTCGCCTGGGGAGCAGCGTTCCTTCCCCGGCGCACAATCTCCTCCGACTGCTTCTAGTATATGGATTCGGCCTGGGTAATTCGGCCAGAGCTAAGTGCTTGACAGGACGTGCTTTCGGCACTGTCGCGGGTTGACACGCTGCCGGACGGGTGGGTGCCTGGGCTTGCGGGAGCCGTCCCAGCCGGCGAGGCCTCTCACCCGACGCCGGTTTTGGCGATAATTGAAAGCGATATGCCAAAACAAGAGTTTCAAACCGAAGTCAGCCAGCTTCTTCAACTGATCGTTCACTCCCTTTACTCGCATCCTGAGATCTTTCTGCGCGAGCTGATCTCGAACTCTTCGGACGCGCTCGACAAGCTGCGACACCTGAGCCTGACCGACGAGAGATACAAGGCGCTGGTGGGGCACGGGATCGATGCACCGCAGATCGACCTCGAATTGGACGAAGCCAATAAGACGCTGCGGATCTCCGATACGGGGATCGGCATGAACGAGGAAGACCTTGTTTCGCACCTGGGCACGATCGCGCGCTCGGGCACAAAGAACTTCCTCCAGCAGCTCTCGGGCGATGCCAAGCGGGATTCGAACCTGATCGGTCAGTTCGGGGTGGGTTTTTACTCCGTGTTCATGGTGGCGGACAAGGTGGAGGTGATTTCGCGCAAGGCCGGCGAGGAGAAGACCTACAAGTGGACCAGCGACGGCAAGACGGGATTCGAGCTCGAGGAGGTGACGGGCGCGGAGGCGCGGGGGAGTGCCGGGACGAGCATCCTGATCCACTTCAACGAGGAGGGAGCGCAATACGCGAACAGCTGGCGACTGCAGGAGATCGTGAAGAAGTACTCCAACCATATCGCGTTTCCCATTTTTCTGACCTACGACAAGAGCGACTGGGACGCGGAGAAGAAGGAGTCCGTGAAGACGCGGACCACGGAGCAGGTGAACGCGGCGAGCGCGATGTGGCGGCGGTCGAAGGGGGAGCTGACGGACGACGACTACAAGGAGCTGTACAAGTCGCTGACGGGGGACTGGGAGGATCCTCTGTTCTGGTTCCACACCCGGGCGGAGGGGACGCTCGAATACACGACGCTGTTCTTTATTCCGGCAAAGGCCCCGCTTGATCTTTACCAGGCGGACTACAAGGGTGGGGTGAAGCTGTATGTGAAGCGCGTGTTTATCATGGACGACTCAAAGGACCTCCTGCCGCAGTACCTGCGATTTGTGCGCGGGATTATCGATTCCGAAGACCTGCCGCTGAATGTTTCGCGCGAGATCCTGCAGCAGAACAAGGTGCTGACGAGCATCAAGACGGCGAGCGTGAAGAAGATTCTTTCGGAGCTGAAGGGCATTGCGGCGAACGATCCGGAGAAGTATGGGAGATTTATCGCCGAGTACAACCGACCGCTGAAGGAAGGGCTTTACGGCGACTATGCGAATCGGGAGACGCTGCTGGATCTGATCCGCTTCAAGTCGACGAAGGTGGAGGGGCTGACGTCGCTGGCGGAGGCGAAGGAGCGGATGCAGCCGGAGCAGAAGGCGCTGTACACCATCACGGGCGGGACGGAGAGCATGCTGCGGAACTCGCCGCTGCTGGAGTTTTACAAGAAGAAGGGCATCGAGGTGCTGCTGCTGGATGACGACATCGACGAGATTGTTTTCTCGGCGGTGCCGAAGTATGGCGATGTGGATCTGAAGGCGGTGAACAAGTCGTCGACGGCGGAGGACTTCAAGGAGGAGTCGACGGCGGAGAAGGCGGAAGAGCTGAAGCCGCTGCTGGAGCGGATGAAGGCGACGCTGGGCGAGGCGGTGAAGGAGGTGCGGGCCTCGTCGCGGCTGGCTGACAGCCCGTCGGTGATTGTTTCCGACGAGGATGAGCCTTCGGCCCGGATGCGGCAGATGATGCAGGCGATGGGGCAGAAGGAGCTGCCGGAGCTGCAGCCGACGCTTGAGATTAACCCGGACCACGAGATTATCCGGAAGCTGCTGGCGGACCCGAGCAACGGCAAGGTGGAGGATGCGGCGTGGCTGCTGCTGGACCAGGCGCTGCTGCTGGAGGGGGTACCGCTGAAGGA
>CAXUCK010000250.1:0-2991 GCA_964249375.1 uncultured Acidobacteriaceae bacterium | reverse complement strand
GCCCCCACCCGCCACGAGCTCCCCGGATACTGCTTGCGCAGATACTCATCCTGCGCCACCGCCGCCCGCAGCAACCCCACGTCGTGCCGCGCCCGCCCCTCCTCCGCCAGCAGCTGCGCCACCTCGTACACCGCCTCCGCCGCATGGAGGTCGCCCGGATTCGCGTGATACACCGCCCGAAACCCATCCAGCGCCCGGTCATACTCGGCCTTCGTCCGCTGTCCCTGGGGGATTGCTTGCAACTCCTTCAAAATCTGCTCCGCCCGCGCAAACGCCCCCATATTTTCACGCCGTTCTCCACTCTGCCCCCCACGGCCCGTCTGCGAGCGAAGCTCCGCCGCCGCGCACGTTGCCAGAGAGATCGCAGCCCAAGCCCCTGCCCGGCAAAATATCCGCCGCCCCCGGCCTGTCACTGTTGAGCCCATCGCAGCCCCTAGTGTATGTCCGCCTCGTTGCCGCTTCAGGAAGCCCATCCGTGCATCCGGCGATACCTCTCCTAACCCGATCCCGATCCGCGAGACGCTCTGAAGCTCGCACTTTGCCCGTCCACAGACCTCCAGCGCAACCTCAAGGTAACGCGAGCCGGTACCCACAACGAGCACCGAAGTGCGGCCGCAAACAGGTCCGGCAAGACCACGTCAGTGTTACCGTTCGGAAAGTTCCCCTGTTTCCAATCCATCCGTCCCCCGAACCGAAGAGGTCCTTCGCATGCGCCTATGCCTGTTTTTCGCGGCTGCTACCCTGTTTCCAGCCAGCCTCGCCTTTGCCACCACAGTCACCCAACTCACCGCGCCCGGCCAACTCAACCCGGCAGACACCGCCTTTGTCGATCCCGATCCGGTAGGGACTGTCTCCCCCGGACCTTCTGTTTCGTTCGGCACCACCGCCGGCAGTCTCACCTTTTCCAGGGGTTCCGGACAATACGAAGCCGACCAGGCGAATTACAACTATGGCGACACGGCTTTCACCAACGGCACGAAGCTGCTCGGCGCGGGTGGCTTTCAAGGCTCCGGAAGCGGTGGTCCCATTACCCTTGCGTTCGGCACGCCCGTCACCCAGTTCGGTCTCAACATCGAAGAATTCAACACCGGCCCGTACACCGTAATGTTCTCCGCCTTCGACAATTCCGGCACCAGCCTGGGCTCTTTTATTTCCTCCGGGGTGTCCGGCGGTGGCGGCACTCTCAGCTTCGAAGGTCTCTCCGTCTCCGGAGACTCCATCGCAAGCGTCGTCTTTGATGACTCTGCCGCGGGGGGCAGCAACAACCTGCTCTTCGGCAACGTCGACTTTGGGCAAACGCCGGTCACCACCGCGACGCCGGAGCCATCCAGCCTCGCCCTGCTAGGCACCGGTCTGCTCGGGGTCGTCGGAGCTGTAAAGCGACGGCTATGATATCTCAACCTCGACACGGAGCGCCCCACTCCCACATGGTTGCCTCACAAAGGGTGGGGTGCTCGTGCAAGTTCGACCGTTTGTTGTCGAAGCTTTCGCCGTGCAAGAGGCGGGATGACTTCGGTCACGGTCTGCAATCGCCGGTCTGCTCGTGCACGCCTCCCATTGTTCTGCACCGCAGCTCCTTCCCAACACTGCTCGCTCAGCCATCCCCCACGCGAGCAGCCTTCATCCATGCCTCCATCCCCCAGGCAAACCCGCTCAGCGGCTTCCCCTCCTCAAACACTCCCGCGCGCTGCAACTCCACGAACCCATGCAGAAACGCCCACAGGCCCACCGTCGCCTCCCCCACGTTCGTGGGCCCGGAGACACGCGCGACCTGTTCCGACACGAACGTCCACAAAGCCGTGTGCGCTACCTGGCCTTCGTCCGTTTGATCGCACCGCGTCATCAGAAACGCCTCATAGAAATGCCGTTGTTCCCGGGCAAATAGCACATAGGCCCGCGCCAGCGCTCGAACCGCCTGCTCGGGAGCCTTCCGTCCCGTCGCCTTTCGCAGCCCCGCATGCACCCGCGCGGTAATCTCCGCCGTAATCGCCGCCTGCAGCTCCGATCGGCTCGCGAAATACCGGTACAGCGCATTGGGCGCAAGATCGAGCGACGCCGCGACCGACCGGAGCGACAGCTTCTCCATGCCTCCGCTCGCCACCTGCTCCATCGCCGCCGCGAGAATCTGTCCGCGGTCCGTCTTCCCAGGAAACGCCATCTCTCCAAGGTACGCGATTGACCCCGCCACCCGCGAAGTGTACGCTGTCCATGTTGCGCAAGATGGACAGCGTATATCTTCGAAGCGAGGTTTTCACCAAAATGCCCGAACAACGATCCGTAGTCGTCACGGGAGCATCGACCGGCATCGGCTATGCCATCGCCAAGGTGCTCGGCAAGCACGGAATCGAGGTCTTCGGCGGCGTTCGCAAACAGGCCGACGCCGACCGGCTCCAGCGCGAGCTCGGCACTGCCTTCAAGCCTCTGCTGATGGATGTCACCGAGGAAAAGACCGTCCATGCCGCCGCCGCAACCGTGTCCGAGCACCTGGCCGGCCGCAAGCTCTTCGGCCTGGTCAATAATGCCGGCGTTGCCGGCGGCGGCCCCCTTCTCCATCAGCCTATCGCGGAGTTCCGCAAAATACTCGAAGTGAATCTGCTCGGGCCCTTCACGGTCACCCAGGCCTTCGGTCCGCTGCTCGGCGCCGATCGCACCCGCACCGGTCTGCCCGGACGCATCGTCCAGATCTCCTCCGTCGGCGGCCGGCTCGCCTTCCCGTTCCTCGGCTCCTATGTCGCCTCCAAATTCGCCCTCGAAGGCATGTCCGAAAGCCTCCGCCGCGAGCTCCTGCTCTACGGCATCGGCGTCATCGTCGTCGGTCCCGGGTCGGTCGTCACCCCTATGTTTGACAAGGCTCAGGAGATCGACCTGTCCCGATACGACAACACCGACTACGCGCCCATCCTCAAACGCTTCATCGAGTACTTCATGGCAGAGAGCAAAAAGGGCCTCCACCCTGACCGCATCGGGGAAGCCGTCTACACCGCCCTCACC
>CAXUCK010000249.1:324-3000 GCA_964249375.1 uncultured Acidobacteriaceae bacterium | reverse complement strand
GTGCGGGGCTTGCGACCGACTGACGCCGCGCCCCACGCCACGCCACGAGCGCACCACAGGCCTCGCCGAATTCCAGCCGCTCCATCCGCAGATGTGGATCCCTTGACCCATCCCTCCGGCACCCGCTGCCTACGGACCGCCAAAAAGACGGGGCTGCCGCGAAAGGCAGCCCAGCCCCAGCCGACGCGTCTCCCTACGGGACGTCGGAGCAGAAGTCGCTGTCCTCGACCCCCGTCAGCACCAGGTTGACCGCCGTCAGCCGGCGGTAGTTGCAGTGGAAGAACTGGTCCTTGCCCGCGTAGCTGGAGTTCGCTGTCGTGTTGTCATGCGTCGTCCCGGTTGGCAGGAAGTGCAGCGTGTCCGCGTTCTCCACAGTCTCGTTGATCACGATGGGGTTGGCGTTGTCCGGCCCGCCCAGACCGAGCACCTCGTCGTACTTGCCCTGTTTTACGAACGCGGTCTGGAAGTAGTTGCCGCTCGCATCCGGAGCGTAGGTGTAGTCGACCGTCAGCGGCCAGTCGATGTTGTGGGTGACCTGCGTCGGCTGCCCGGCCGGACCGGCGGTCGTCACCACTTCCGCTTGCGTTGTTTCCTGGAAGATTTCCTGCTTGAAGACCGTCGGCGACGTGAGGTCGGTCTGGTTGTTCTTGAAGGTGTTGTTGGCGGACACCGTCGTCGTGACGACGCCGTGCGAGGTGTTGACGAAGCCGGAAATGGTCCAGCTGCGTGCCTGGTACACGTCGACCGGGCCGGAGACGGTGACGCCGTCGGCCTCTGTGCCGATGTACACCTGCTGCTGCACGTTCGGGGTGAGCGTCAGCGTGTCCGAGGTGAGGGCGCCACCGGTCACCTTTGCGCCGGGATCGGTGTAGACCAGCAGGTTCGACGCCAGGTCAAACCCCGAGCTCGCGTTGAACACCGACACCGAAACCGTGTGCGACTTGCCATCCGCCAGCACACCCGCGAACGGCGTCAGGTCGACGCGGTAGGGCTTGAAGTTGAGGGTTTCAATGCCGGTGACCGGCTCCCACAGGTACGGGTCAAGACCACCCGTGTAGATCCACGGATACACCGGCGCAACCCCCGCAGGCTGCCCGTCGATCGCCACCTCCGTCTCCCGGAACCCCGTGTTGCCACAGTTCTGGAGCGGCCCCGCCGCCGAGTTCGGAACGCACGTGTACCAGAACTCATCGGCGGCCTGCGCCTCGGCGATCACATCGAGGTACGCCCGCTCGACATTGCGCGGCAGCGTCACGGCGAGGGTCTGCGCGTCGGTGGATGTGTTGACGAAGGTTTCCGGAAGCGCGACCACTTCACTCGGGACCGAAGGCGCCGGGTTGGCTGCGTTCGCCGGGTAGAAGTCGAGGTGCGCCGAGGCGTAGATGATGCCCGTGTAGGTGCTGTTGACGATGTTCTGGATGCTGGCCACGCCCGTCTGCGCGGAGTGAAAGATCGCGCTCAGGTCGGTCACGTCCCGCTCAATGTGCCACGAGGGCGAAAGCGCCGACCGCGGCTCTGCGGTCGTGCCGAAGTAGATGTTCGCGCCGCCCAAAAAGAACTTGGCCGTGCGGTCGTACTGCCGGCCCTTGGTAACGGTGAAGTCGGCGGTTAAGACGACTTTCGCCCATGGACCAGCGCAGGCGGGCGGGCGGTACGTGATCGGCCGCGTGCCATAGTCGTTGAACTCAACCTCGGAAAACAGCGTGACCGTGCATGGCGTGGATGTCGGCCGCGTCACCCTGGGCTCGGGCGAAACCGGGTTAGAGGAGCCGATCACCGGGGTCGCCGGCACCACGACGACCTGTGCCCACACGGGAGCCGACACGAGACCGACCGACACAAGACCAGCCGACACAAGCGCACACGCGCCAAGGCAACTGCGAAGCTTCATACGACCCTCCTGGGAATGAACGGGAGCATACCACCCGCGCGCCCGGGTTGCAGCCGGAACTTCCCTATTCCGCCCGGTAGAGCACCACGCCGCCCCGCACGGTCGCCCGGACCTGCGAAAAGGCCAGCACGTCGGCCGCGGGATCTGCCGCCAGCACCACAAAGTCCGCCAGCTTGCCGACCTCGACGGTGCCCTTCCCGCCTGACACCCCGAAGCGCTCCGCCGGCGCGGTCGTGAGCATGCGCAGCATGTCCATGGCGTCGAGCCCGGACGCCTGCAGATAGCGGAACTCGCCGGCGGTGGTGTAGTCGGTCATGTAGCCCACGTCGGTCCCGAAGAGGAGCCGGCCGCCCATGCCGTGAAAGGTCCGGACCTCGGCAAAGATGGGGGCGAGGAATGCCGGATCTGTGGTGACGGTGGTGCCAAACATTTTGAGCGGCGGCACCATCCACATGCCCCGCCGCACCATCTCGCCGAGCACCGCCGCGTCCACGCCCTGGGGCACGCTGGGCGCGTGCGCCAGCACATCCACACCGCTCCCTATCGCTACGCGCACGCCGTCGAGATCGGAAGGATGCGCAAAGGCCAGCTGCCCCGCACCGTGCGCCACGGCGACGGCGGCGCGGGCGATCGGCACCGGCATGGGAAGCACGGTGTGCGGCGTGTCCAGCGACCCGGTAAAGAGCTTCAGCACATCCGCCCCGTCGGCGATGTTGCGCCGCTCGTCCCGCTCCGCCGCGGCCGGAGTCGACGGCTGCGGCAGCAAGGGCAGCAGATACTTCGGC
>CAXUCK010000249.1:0-314 GCA_964249375.1 uncultured Acidobacteriaceae bacterium | reverse complement strand
GTCCAGCTCGCCTGCCTCGATCCGCCGGCGCAGCGGCACGGTCACCCGCAGGTCTGACCCGACGTCGACCACCGTGGTGAACCCGCGGCTGGTGAACATGTCCTCGAGTTGCCGGTTGAGGACCGGCGCCTGCTTCCACTCGCTTCCCAGCCACTTCGGCTCGGTGAGGTGGACGTGCGCGTTCCAGAAGCCGGCCGTTACCACGCAGCCATTGCACGCGAGCACGGTTGCCCCGGCCGGCGCCGCCGCACCTGCGGCGACCTCCGTGATGCGCCCATCGCGCGCGACCACCGTTGCATCGCGCAGGGGAGCAA
>CAXUCK010000248.1:0-3012 GCA_964249375.1 uncultured Acidobacteriaceae bacterium | reverse complement strand
CACTTATACCGAGCCCTTCAATGTAACATGCTCGATTCAGGGAACTTAGACATAAAACCCCAAGAATGAAGCAGTTACGATCTCCCCAGGCGGTTTGTTCCCGTCCGTCGCTGGTTTTGCGAAGATGGGAGCTAAGCGGCTTCCGTCGAAAAACCATCCCTCCTGTTTTGAGGAGGACCGGGTCTCTGTTTCATTCACGGTTGCACGTGCACGTCTTCGTTATCAGGACCTATTTCGATTCTACTAAGTCCGTGGAACAAATACGCCACGTGGCGGCGAATGCCCCTTTTCAAGGGCGGAACCCCGAGCGGTGATTGCTTCCGCTGCGACCGCGCTCACTGAGGGTGCTGATGACGTGTGGCCTGCCTGCAAGGAAGCTGGCCGGCAGAGGACGCCGGCGACGGATCGACGAGACATGGAGGGCTAAGTTCCGCGGAGCGCGTGCGACGGCTCAATCGCCGCGACGCGCCTGGCAGGCAGGAAGGCAGCCAACAGGCTGATGAGCGTCCCCACGCTGAGAGCTGCGAGAAGAATCGCGAACTCGAGCTGTGCGACACCCCGAGGATGGTTCCAAGAAGACGCTCGACTTCGAGGGCGACGAGGGCGCCGAAGCCGAGACCAGGGTGAGGGGCTGACCGATCGCTTCGGAACGGCCGCCGAAGTGGGTGAGCCAGAAGGCGTGCGTCAGGACCACTTCGTTCTCCGGGCCACTGGCCTGGCTCTCATCGGCGACGAGGGTCTGGCCGAGCATTGGGGCGATGCGGTAGAGCGAAAAGATGTTTGCAGTGGCGCGGGTGGCGGTGACCTGCTCAGCATGCGAGTTGCCGGTCAGCGTCATGGAAGAGTCGGTGTGCGCGGCCAGTTCCCTAAACCCAGGAATGTGCCTGCCGGTACTCCAGGAAGTCCGGAAAACTGACGCCGGTGGGGTACTGGGAGTCGTGCTGCACGGCTACGCTGACAACCTGATCGAGGTCGGGTACGGCCAAGGGCAGGAGGATAATGGGCGCTATCGATTGCCGGACGAGGGCATGGCGAGGAGAGCTTGCCAGGCGGCCTGCTCGACCGGGATGCCGAGGCTGAGGTTGTGTGCGCGGAGGCGAAGGGTTTCCTCGCCGGGGTAGCGCGGCGGCAAAGCGGGATCGGCGCGAGGAGCGCCGTGGATGGCTTCGATCAGAGCGTCGGCGGTGCGGCTGAGCTCGGCGGTGTGGACCAGGTTCTGCGGATGGATGGCGAGGAAGAACTGGCAGACACCGGTCTCAAAAAGTGGATCGACGGAGATCTGGTGGGTCGCTTGACCGCCGGACAGTGCTGCGGCGAAGAGGTCCAGTGTGAGCGCAAGTCCGGAGCCCTTCCAGAAGCCGATAGGGAGGGCGCGATAGCTGGCGCGGATGGCCGCGGGATCAGTGGTGAGGTTGCCGTCGAGATCAAAGCCGCCGGGATAGGGCAGCTGCTGTCCACGGGCAAGGTGCGTGTCGATCTGCCCGTAGGAGAACTGGCTCAGGGCCATGTCGAGAACGACGTGGGGGCCGCCGGTGAAGCGCTGCGGATCGTCAGGCGAGGCGTCTGGCCGGGGCCGCGGGATGGCGAGTACGAGTGGATTATTGCCAAGGGTGGGACCGGTCGTGCCCCACGCCGGGGTGTTGGGATTGGTATTAGTCCAGCAGATGGCGAAGAGGCCCCCCTCGGCGGCCTGCCAGCCATAACTGCCGCCGCGCATCCAGTGGTTGGTGTCCGCAAGGGCGACGGCGCCGATGCCATGCTGGCGGGCGAGCGCGATGGCGCGATCCATGGAGGCGTAGGCATTGGTGTTGCCGGGGCCGAAATTGCCCGTCCAGCGCTCAATGGCTCCGGCACGTGCCATGAGCGACGGCGTTGCGGACGGGCGGACGCTGCCGTTCGCAATCATGGCGGCGAACCGGGCGAAGCGGTTGAGCCCGTGGGTGTAGACCCCGTCGCGGGTGGTTTCCGCGAAGAGGCGAGCGGACAGGGTGGCCTGGGGCTCGGGAAGGCCGAGACTTCCGGTAGCGCGGTGAAGAGCAGCAAGGAGTTCGTTGAACGGGACGCGAAGTAGGTCGGGCGGCATTGAATTTGAGTGTGGCACGGGGAGCACATGATTCGCTCAGGTGCGTTGACGGCTGGTCCAGAGGAGAGGCTGGCGGATGGGGAAAAGGCGAAGCAGGATGGGGTCGGAGGGCTGGACGGGCGTGAGATTGCGCCAGGTGGTCGCATAGTCAGGACGCTGGTAGGCGCGTGCGGCGAAAAGGAGGGCCGGGCGCCGGCAGGGGAGTTGCTTGAACAGGACACGGTCGGCTGGATAGGGCCAGGAGCTGCGGTCGGCGATCCAGGGTACGTGACGGGCCACGGCCGAGCGCAGCCCCGGGCCGTCCTGAAGCTCGTAGTCCCAAACGGACTCGAAGCGGGTGGAAAGAAGGTCGGCGGCACCGGCGAGGAGGTCGAGGTTGAAGAGGGAATTGGCGTAGGGGCGCGGGCTGGTCAGCTCGTGCGGAAAGGTTCCGTCCGCGACAATCTGCGCACGGAGGGTGTTGTGGCGAAAAAGGGTGCGGAATTCGTTGAGCAGTTTGTCGTTGCCGGTGAGGCGACCGTATGCGGCGCTCTGCAGGAGCCATGAACTGCCGGTGTGATCTTTGCTGTCGCGGGCCAGGCGGCCGAGGCGTGAGGTGGTGAGCCACTCAGTGAATTGGGTGAACCAGGCGCGGAGAGCAGCGAGATCTTCAGGGGGAAGGTCGAGGTAGGGAATGCTGACGGCAAGTTCGGCCAGGCCGGTGGTTTCGAGAACGGCTTGAGGGCGGGGAAGGGAGTTGGGCGCGGAGCTCTGCTGAGCGTGTTCGAGGTTGGGCGACATCGCGGTGGCGGGATCGAGGAACCAGGCGCGAAGATGGAGGCCGGCGTGAGTTTTGTACCGTTGGGAGCGGGTCCGGTCGGTGGTGGCGGTAAGGAGACCGGCTGCGGCCAGGGTGGGGACGAGCAGAGAAAGGCGCTGGAGGGCTTCTG
>CAXUCK010000247.1:0-3033 GCA_964249375.1 uncultured Acidobacteriaceae bacterium | reverse complement strand
CTCTTCGCCCAGTCCCCAGTGCCTGCTGTCACTCCGCAAGTTCCCAACCCGGCTGCCCCTTCCACGGTCTCGGCAAGAAACTCGTCTGGTGTCCTCCCGCCGGGAGAGCTTCGTTTGAACGTCTTCGTCGGCGACAAAGCCGGCCACCCAAACACCACCCTTCCGCAGACCAGTTTCGTCCTCCAGGCAAACGGTCACGCCATCCCCATCCTTAGTTTCCGCGCGCCCTCGCCAGCGGAGGCAGCTGCCGCCACTCAGGTCATCCTCGTCATCGATGCGGTAAACGTTGGCATCAACACCGTCGAATATGAGCGTGAACAGATCGAGCACTTTCTCCGCAGCAACGACGGCCATCTCGCCGCGCCCGCGTCAATTGTGATCTTCACCGACACAGCTTCCCGTATTCAGCAAGCACCCAGTCAGGATGGAAATCTGCTCGCGGATGAGCTCAAGAAGCAGGTCGTCGGGCTTCGCGAGCTCCGTCGCAACACCGGATTCTGGGGCGCGAGCGAGCGGTACGACCTCTCCCTTCGGACACTTCAGCAGCTGCTTACGGCAGAGACGGGCCGTCCCGGACACAAGCTCATCGTCTGGATCAGCCCCGGCTGGCCATACCTTTCCGGCCCCGGCGTTGAACTCGATCGCAAGCAAGAGCAGGGACTCTTCCGATCCGTCGTTGAGACCAGCGGCCTTCTCATGCAGTCCCAGGTCACCCTCTACAGCATCGACCCGCTCGGCGTGAGTGATGCCGGCGGGTTCCGCACCATCTACTACGCGAATTTCCTGAAAGGCGTCGAAAAGCCCTCCAAAGTCGACCCTGCCGATCTGTCACTGCAGGTGCTCGCGACCCAAAGCGGCGGCCACGTCACCTACGGCAGCAATGACGTGGCGAAGTCCATTGCCAGCGCATTTGCAGACGCCGGGAACTTTTACACCATCACGGCCCAGCTCCCGGCCGCCGAGCAGCCCGACACGTACAACAACCTGGAAACAAAGGTCGAATCTCCCGGGCTCATCGCCCGTACGGCAACCGGTTACTACACCCAGCCGTAAGGAGCAGAGACAGGGATGCGAAGGAAGCTGTTGCTTCGGGCACCCCTGTTCTTGAAAAATCCCCGCTACGCCAACCCATTCCGAGCAATGATCGCCTTATAAAGCATGGCGCTCATCTTCGGTGTGCGTTTCTGCGTCTGGAAATCGACGTAGGTAATTCCAAACCGCTTCTCATACCCATCGGCCCACTCGTAGTTATCCAATAAACTCCACAGGAAATACCCCTTCACCGGCACTCCTTCCGCCACCGCCCTTTGCAGCTGCGTCAAGTAGTTCCTGAGATACATAACGCGGTCGGAATCCAGCACCTCGCCCTTCTCGTTCAACACATCCGCTGAAGACGTCCCATTCTCCGTGATGTAGATCGCCGGAATCTTCCAAAGCGTACTCGCCAGCTTGGGCGACCAATACAGCGACTCGGGTCCGATCGTCAGCCAGGAACTAAACATGTGAGGGTACGAAGCCGGTCCCGGGACCTGCGCAAACCCCTTCGCCGATCCGTCCGCCATCGCGTACGTGGGCTGGTAGACGTTCAGCCCCACGAAGTCCAGCTTGCTCCCGATCGCCCGCATTTCCTCCGGCGTCGTCTTCGGCGCAGCCGAACCGAGCCCCGCCAAATACAGGTCCGTGTATTTGCCTTCCATCACCGCCGTCACAAACCGCGCATTGATCTCTCGATACGCTTTCTTTGCCGCCTCAATGTGCTCCGGCGTTTCCAGCAGCGGCACCGTTGCCGATGCATTATCAGCGAACCCGACCCGCGTTCCCGCCTTTGTCTTCGCTCGGATCGCCTGCACCGCCAGGCCATGTCCTAGGACCACGTTGTGCGCCACCTGGGCCAACCCGGCCTTGTCCAGCTTCAGCCCCGGCGCATGCGTTCCATTTCCGTACCCAAGGTCCACGTACGTCTGCATTTCGTTAACCGTCATAAACTGCTTTACCCGGTCCGAAAGCTTGCCCGCCGTATACCCTGCGTACTCGCCAAACGCCTTGGACGTCGCTTTGTTTCGCCACCCCCCCTTGTCCTCAAGCGCCTGCGGCAGATCCCAGTGGTATAGCGTGCAATACGGCTGTATGCCCGCCTTGAGTAGCTCATCCACCAACCGCTCATAGAAGTCCAGACCCTTTGGGTTCGGCGCACCTGTCCCTTCCGGAAACACCCGCGGCCACGCGACCGAGAACCGGAACCCCTTCAGCCCCAGATCCTTCATCAACGCAATGTCTTCGTTGTAGCGATGATAAAAGTCGTCCGCCACATCCCCCGTATCTCCGTTGTGCGTCTTGCCCGGCGTATGCGAAAACGTGTCCCAGATCGATACCCCTCGCCCGTCCTCCTTTACTGCACCTTCCACCTGATAGGACGCCGTCGCCGACCCCCATACAAAACCCTCAGGAAACCCACGCTCCTGCACGCCATCCACGGTCTTCGGGGAAACCTCCGCCGCCTGCGCAGACCCGGTCAGCGCCACTGCTCCACCAGCCGCTCCAACAAGCTTCGCAAACCCTCGTCTTGAAATGCCCTTAGTCAATTTCTCTCCTGTCAGTCCCGTTCAGGTTCGGCTTGCACACCGTTCCATGGCTCGCTACGAAGTATAGCCAGCACCACCCTGTCCTTGTCCATGTATTTCGCTTGATCTTCGCTCCGCTCTTCCCGTTTTGGCACTCTGTCCCGCCCGCTTGCTTCCTGCAAGCCACCCACCATACTCTCCGCACATGAACACTCTCTGCGCCCGCTGCAACGCCCCGCTCTCCTGCACACCTCAGGGCAACTGCTGGTGCATGCAGCTCCCGCCCATCCACGCCATTCCCGCAGCTGGCGCCGCCGCCGGCTGCCTTTGCTCCACCTGCCTCGCCCTCGCCACGCCTTCACCCCCGCAACTGCCGTATCCTCAATCCTGACTATGCCCACCATCCGCATCGGCTCCCGGGGCTCCGAACTCGCCCTCTGGCAGGCCAACCACATCGCAGACCTCCTCCGCG
>CAXUCK010000246.1:0-3037 GCA_964249375.1 uncultured Acidobacteriaceae bacterium | reverse complement strand
CACCATGACCTCCGTCGACCGCCTAGGCTTCACCCTCCGCCTCCTCACCCCCGAAGGCCCAAAAGCCACCCGCATCAACTTCCCGCACGAAGTCCACACCCCCACCCAAACTCGCGAAGCCCTCGTCTCCATGGTCCGCGACGCCCGATCCACCACCCGCTGACCCACCTCCGCGCCGCCAGTTGCGGCGAAGCTCACCGGTCCCGAAACACACGGAAACAGCCAGGCGGCGCAAAGGCCCTGCCAACAACAACTTCACCGCCTACCTGGCTGTCTCTCCCAATCCAGAACTTCAGAACTCGAAGACCTTACTTCGCCTCGACCAGCCCCGCAACCACTCCGGCCATCTTGTCGAGTATCTGATTCCAGCCCTCGACTTGACCACTCGACGTCGCGCTCTCCATCGTTTCATTGCCAATCAGCGTGAGCTTCGTCCGGCCGTCTCCCAGATCCTCAAAAATCGTCACGTCGTGCGCTCCGTCAATCGCCTCATGCGCGATCCCGTAGTGCTCCGCCCCGACCTTGTTTCCCTCCGGGTCCGAAAAGTACATGGTCGAAACGATCTTCTCGTGGGGAACAATCTCGTGGTACTCCACCCCATTCCAGAACTCCTGCCCGTCCGGAGATCGCATGCAGCACAGCAACCTTCCCCCCACGCGAAAGTCCATCTTGCAAACCGGCGCCGTAAAACCCTTCGGCCCCCACCACTGCATGATGTACTTCGGGTCCGTCCACGCTTTCCAAACCAGCTCGCGTGGCGCATCGAAAACTCTGGTCACAACCATCCGCTCTGTCTCGTTAACCGTTCCTGTTGCCATCGTTGCTCTCCTTTTTCATTTGATTGACGACCCCATCCAACTTCTCAAAACTCTCTTCCCAGAATCGGCGGTAACTCATGGCCCAATCGCTCACGGTCTTGATCGCTTCCGGCCGAAGTGTGCACACACTCTCTCGTCCACGCTTCGTCTTGATCACGATCCGTGCCTTCACCAGATAGGCAATATGCTTTGAAATCATCTGCTGCGAAAGCGCAAACGGTTCCGTCAATCCACTGACAGAGGCAGGCCCCCGCGAGAGCCGTTCGATCATCGCCCGGCGGGTCGGATCGGACAGCGCCGCAAATGTTGTATCTAACCTATCCACAACCATATGGTAGTGAATTGGGCCGCAATGTCAAGCGGAATTCTGTGATCTTTTTCG
This sequence comes from uncultured Acidobacteriaceae bacterium, assembly GCA_964249375.1. Taxonomy (GTDB): domain Bacteria; phylum Acidobacteriota; class Terriglobia; order Terriglobales; family Acidobacteriaceae; genus Edaphobacter. The sequence continues at coordinate 1,837 of CAXUCK010000246.1, read as the reverse complement.
CGTTCCTGGATTGCTCGACGAACCAGCCAGCCTAATTACTTCTTGCCGTTGTCTTTGAAGTTCAGCGCAAAGTAGTAGTACGCATACGAGTGGCTTGTCGTTACGTTGGTCAGGAACTGACCCCCGCCGAAATAGCCCATGCCTCCACCCAGATTCAAATGCTGGTTGATCTCGTACCACGAGTAGCTGTCGGCTTCCGCGCCCACGTGACGACCGTGGTCGGTCTTGTTGCTCACAATCGCACCGCCCGACGTGTTGTAGATCGAATCCAGCGCCGAAGCCGCCCAGAAGTCCAGCCCCTGCACCGTGAAGGTGAGTCGCCGGTGTGGCTCAAAGGTGGCCCCCGCACGCACCGACTCGAGGTTCTGCCAGCCGAACAGATCCGTGACGCCAAATCGATCGTGGGCCGTCGGGTAAATGGTGTCGAAGGTCGTGTGCGTCGTGTTCTTTGCCGGATCGCTGTTCCCCGACGCATAGTCATATTGTGCAAACAGGCGCGGCTTGGAGGCTGCGTCGACAAACTGGTACGCCGCGCCGCCTTGCCCTGCATACGCCCGAATCAGCTGTGATCCAACGTGTCCGTTTTCGAAGAGGAACTCGCCTCCGTAATTGAATGCCGGACGGAGTTGCGCCTTAAACCTCATCCCTTCCACCTTCTCGTCTTCCTTGCCCGTCTTCTTGCTTACCGCCGGTTCCACGACCTCTGCTGGCTGCACGCGCCAGAGAAAGAACGGCTCTAGGGCCGAATGCGGCAGGAGGTCGTCGATGCGGCCATACGCTCCGTAGATGTTATTGCCTTCCTGATGCGGGCTCACACCATAAGCCTGCGGAACCACGGCTGACGCGGCAAAGATGCCAAGGTGCTCTCGCTTCGCATCCAGGTTCAACACCGCCGCGTCATAGGAACGGCCCTGGTTGCGCCACTCGGAGTTGGCGATGATCGTGTTGTTGTAGTTGAGGAGCTGCCGGCCGACGCGCAAGCTGAACCAGTGCTTGTCCGGCGCACCGATCTCTGCGTAAGCCAGCTTCAGGTCCCAGCGAACCGTGTTCGGCGGCCCGATCGGTGCATTTTGGAAGCCCGCTCGAGCGTCCTGCACCTGCGCCGTCACCTTCAACCAGCTCGCTGTGTGCAAATCCACCTGGAACCGGAAGCGGTTCAGAAGGTAGCGATCATCCGCGTTCGCCTTGAAGGCATTGTTGCTATACCCCTCAACGCGAAACCGTTCTTCAGCCTGGAAGTCGATCCAGTGCGGCAACCCCGCGTCAGCGTCTGTCACCGGCGCGAAGTCATGAAAGTCATAGGGCGCCGGGTTGCCGGTGGTCCGTGCGGCAGCGCCGTTCAGAAAGCTCAGGGGATTCGACGCTGGTCCCGTGATCCACGTGCCCCCGTATCCGGAGGTCGCGTTCTGGGTGGTGATGTCGTCTTGCGCGGCCAGCGGTGCAGCCACCGCCACGAGCAGGCAAAGCAAAGCAACCTTCGAACGCGCAGAGAAGCGCACAGGATTGGATCCAGAGGCAGAACGTGCCTGTAGCATTGAGAGCCCTTCAGAAGTGGAACTATTTTTGGGGGGTGACTTGGACGCCTGCCCTGACGAGGCGGCTGAGTATCATCGACCGGTGGGATGACAACAAGTCATACGCGCAATCCTATCACCGTCTCGGCCTGCGCTCCGCGACGGACATTCCGCCTTAACTCCACCAGCTCCGCATCACTCCGCCCACCGGTCCCGCTTCCGGGTACCGCACCCGTCCCATCCTTTCCCGCATCTCCGCCGTCGGAGCCCCCCGGCAGATGTCCCACGTCTCTCCCTCCGGATACGCGCCCACCACCAGAAAG
>CAXUCK010000245.1:0-3055 GCA_964249375.1 uncultured Acidobacteriaceae bacterium | reverse complement strand
GCCAACCCGAGCGAGCGAACTCGCCGGGGCCCCGGTGCACTCAGGATGACAACGGGGAAGTAAGTAGCGCGGCTGCTCTTTACCACAGTACCCGCTTGGGCACGCTTGCGCGAGATTACGTTGGTTCGCTCTGCTGGAGTACCGTTGCAGCCTCACGCTGGGCGAGGTCGTAGAGCTTGAGGGCGGGTGCGGTAAGGCTCCCCTCGCCGGCGACGCGCACGTTTTCGGTGATGTGGCGGGGGTTCCGCGACGAAACAAGGACGATGCTGGATGGGTTAAGCACCAGGGCGGCTTTGAGCATCAGGGCGGCGAGTGTGCCGGGTTGCGCCAGATCGGCGCCGGTCTCGTCCGACCAGCGACTGCGGAGGCTTGAGTTTTTGCGGAGAGCGGCCTCCAGATCCTGAAAGCGGGCCGTGAGGGTGCGGTGATGCAGCGTAAAGGCAGGCAAAGGACCGAGCGGTTGGTCCAGGACGGACCACTCGAACTGGAGCACGGGGCAGTACTGGGGTTTGTGCGCCAGGAGGGCCGGAACCTTGTCGGCGCTGGAGCCGCAGCCGAAGGCGCCGATTTTGCCGGTGGCGACGGCGTTTTGCAGGAAGCCGAGCAGGGACTCGTCGTTGAGGTCTTCGGCCTCGGCCTCGTGGAGAAGCCAGAGGTCGACGCGGTCGGTGCGCAGTTCGGCGAGGGAGCGATCGAGGGAAGCCTGCGCGGCAGTGGCCGTGAACGGCGCTTTCGGCTCGGCGGCGGTGACCGCATTTGCGGCGCTGGCCAGCTTGCGCTTCAGGCCTGGCAGGAGCTTCAGCACGGGGCCAGCGGCGCGGCGCGCGGCACGCAACAGGCCCTGCTGCCTGGGCGGGGGAATGCCATATTTTGTGGTGACCGTTACTGCCGCGCGATGGTGCGCGAGAAACGCGCCGAGGCAGCCTTCGGCGGCGCCGTAGCCATACATGGGGGCGACATCGAAGTGGCGGATACCGGCATCGAAGGCGTGCTCGAGCAGGGCGAAGGATTGTTTGCGGCCCGTGGCCCCCATCAGGCTGGAGCAGCCGAAACCAAGTGGCGAGGTGGAGCGGCCGGTGGTGGCGAGGGGTATGGGGTTCATGGGCACTCCCGTTGTGTTTTTCTTGAAGGTCTTGGGCCGCCATGGGCTGAATACAGAGGTCCTTGGCTTCAAACAAAATACAAAGGTCCTTCGCTTCGCTCAGGATGACATTTGTTTGAGACAGAGGTCCTTCGCTTCGCTCAGGATGACGTTTGTTTGAGGAGGAAGCTGTTCAGGTTTTTGCTGCGAGATGGCTGGCGAGGCGGACGGCGAGGGCCAGCAACGTGTGGGTGGGGTTGGAAAAGCCGGAGGTTGGAAAGACGGCGCTGGAGCAAACGAAGACGTTGGGCGTGCCATGCAGGCGGAGATCCGTGTCGACCACGCCGGCCGTGGGGGACGGGTCCATGCGCATGCCCCCCATGTGGTGGAAGCTGTCCTGGCAATGCGCGAGGAAGCGTTCCTCCGGGGCAAAGAGATCGGGGTGCGGGATGACCTCGGCGAGGGCCGCGAGGGAGTCCGCGGCAGTCTGGACGAAGGTTCGAATCGTGCGGAGCTCGCAAGGCGAGATGCGCCAATCCAGACGCGTGCGCAGCAGGCCGAGGCTGTCGCGCTCGTCGGAAAGGCTGATGGTGCTGGCGGACAGCGGTTCCTGCTCGCAATGGACGCGGAGGCGGATCTCGGCGTGGGCGGGGTGAAAGCCGCGATGCTGGACGGCGTAGCGGAAGGCCTGGCGGGCGACCAGCGGGCCATGGCGGAGGAGGCCGGCGATTTGGCGGCCGGTGACGTCGCCGAAACGACCGCGCAACAGGTGCTTGGCGGCGGTTTTCACCTCCGTGAGGGCCTCGTCAGCGTTGCTGACGGAGAAGAGAGTGCCGCCAGCGCTGAGTGTCTGGGCCTTGCGTTTGGCTTCGCGGGTAAGGCGGAGCTTGGGGTTGTACTTGTAGCGGCCGAGGAAGATGCTGTCGAACATGCGGTGGAAGCTGCGCGCGGATTTGGGCCGCACGGTGGCAGCGTCTGAGTCGATATGGTCCTGGAAGTGCCGGCCGAGCAGGCCGGACTGGTTCCAGGGCAGGCTTCCCTCCAGACGGGGTTGCAGGAAGAAGCGGGAGCTTTCGATGGCGCCGAGCGCGAAGACGTAGTGGTGAGCTTGGAAGGTAGCTTGCTGTCCGGTGTGCGAGACGCAGTGGACGCCTGTGGCGTCCCCCGTGTCGCTGAGCCGCAGGCCGATGGCGTTGGCATGGAGCCAGACTGTGATGTGCGGGTCGTTCTCAAGTGCCTGATGGTGCAGGCGGGCGAAGTTGGGTTCGGGGCACCAACGGGACAAGTAAAGCTCGAGATTCGGGAGGTCCCGTGGCGCTTCGTGCAGCCCTTGCCAGATGGCGTGGTCGTCGCGCATGGCGCCGGCAAGGCCTTCGAGCTCGAGAGCACGGGCGTAATGAGGGGTGAGATCGGATTTGCGTAGCGGCCACCCGCTTCCCGGGATCCAGGGGTGACGCTTGAAGTCTGCCTCGTCCAGCTCCAGAATCTGACCGCCCCACTGGGTGGTGGTCCCGCCATAGGTGCGAAAGCGGCCTTCGTGGATGCCGCGATGGGGCAGGCCGGGGAGGTGACTACGATTGGTGTCCTGCGGTGAGTCCTCGAGGGTTTTGCCTCCAGCCTCCAGGAGGGTTACGTGTTGGCCGAGCCGCGCCAACTCGACGGCGAGCACGATTCCGGCGGCGCCGGCGCCGACGACCACGATGTCGCTGAGGTGATCTGCCGGGGGTGGGCCTTGGCGAAGGTCGCGGATCATCGGCCGGCGACCGCACCGTCGGCCGATGTGACCGCGAGCTCCGCGGGAGGGGCAGGGCGCAACGGAGTGGCGAGGGTCTCGCCGCACAGTTCGGCGAGGAAGTCACGGACGGCAAGGGCGATGCCGGCGCGGAAGCGCTCCGCAGTGAAGTGGGTGGCACGTTCGCGGGCGCGGCGGCCCATTTCGGCGAGCACCGTGGCGATGTCATCGGTTTCGATCTC
>CAXUCK010000244.1:2876-3091 GCA_964249375.1 uncultured Acidobacteriaceae bacterium | reverse complement strand
CTGCTGGGTGGTGCGGGAGGGCTTGAGGCCGGCATTACGATCATGGCGATGCTGGAGCAGACAGCCCCACCGACCATGAACATTGTGGAGCTCGACCCGGAGTGCCGCCTGAACTACGTTCCGAACAAGCCGCAAGCGTCAAAGATTGACTACGCGCTTTCCAACTCATTCGGCTTTGCGGGGACGAAGGGGAGCGAGGGTTTAGGCCGCTGGCG
>CAXUCK010000244.1:0-2866 GCA_964249375.1 uncultured Acidobacteriaceae bacterium | reverse complement strand
ACGCTGGACGGAATAGCGTTTCCTTCACCGCGAAACCTTACAAGGCTAGGAACGGAGTGCATGAGCAAGGGCCGGCGTATGCCTGCCCTTGCTCATTGGACTTATCGCAACTGTTCTAACGGTGTTCGTGCGGTTCTGCTGGCCGCTGTTCACGCTCGTTGTGTTTCTCGTTGTTGATCTGCTGGCTAGCGCGGTTCTGTTCGCGCTGCACCTGCTGGCGTTGCTGCTGGTTGAGGGCACCGCCGTTAGCCTGCCGATCCGTTCGCACCTGGGTGTTGATGTTCTGTTGACGCTGCTCAGCACGGGTCGCTCCGCCGGCAGTCATCTGACCGTTACCGATGCCGTTCGCGATTCGCTGCTGCTGATTGGCTTGGCGGTTATTGACCGTTCCGCGGGCCGGGACCACATTGCTGCGATCGCCGATACGGGCCTGGGCGGCCATCGGTGGCTGGCCATGGTTGACGGACGCGAGCTGGGAACGGTTTTGCGCGGCGTTGTTCTGATGGCTGATCTGATTCGCTGTCGGCTGGAAGTGCTGCTCACGCACGGCCGCCTGCTCCTGCTGGGTGGGCCGGGCCTGCAGGCCACCGTTGCCGCCGTTGTAGCTGACGCGGTTGATCGTGGTGTTGTTGTTGACGATCACGGTCTTGTTGTAGACGTTGTGGATGTTCGTGACGTTGATGTTGTTGACGGAACGGTTGTAGGCGAAGACACCGTGGTTCCAATAGCCGCCCTCGTAGCCGACGCCACTGTAGCCGAAGCCGTAGTTGACGCCTCCGTAGAAGCCGATGTGCGGGCCCCAGTAGCCGGCGTGCCAGAGGAAGGCGCTGCCGCCCCAGCCCCAGTAGCCGGGCGTCCAGAGGACACCGACGGCGGGTGGCTGGACCCAAACGCCGGGAACCCAGTAGTAGCCTTCGTCGCCGTAGGCCCAATAGCCTGGGGTCCAGAGATACCCGTCCCCGGGGCAAACGGGCTGGGCGTAGACGGGCAGGACTGGCGGTGCAAAGCCGACTGAGATGAACACGCCGGCGAAGGAGGATGCTGGAAGCGCAGCCAGGGCTGCGATGAGGACGAGTTTTCGAAGGATGGGGGGCGTGCGCATGGTGACCTCGTACTTCGTCTCCGGCGGTTGGGCCGCGCGTGAGAGCCGGACGGCGGAAGGTGCTCCCCGTCTCGATACAGTGTGATGAACCCGTGCGTTGCCGGGAAGTTTTGCCGGGGTACCACTTTTGGGGGAGTTGGTCGAAATGGGAAAGGTGGGAACAACAGGAGGGTGTGCGGCGCGCTGGGAGGTGGCTTGCTGCGCTTGGATTGACGGCGTAGAACAGGCAACGGCAACAGCAAATGGGGGATTCCTTCGCAGCGCTCAGGATGACGGCGTAGAACGAGCAACGACGACCGCCCCAGCTCGAAGGCTTGGATTAACGGTTGAGGGTCAGGGATGCGTCGCCTGGGTCAGGGGGCCGGGGTGAAGTCGCGGAGCCGGTCGACTGTTTTGCTGTCGAGGGACAGAAGGAGCGCGACGAGGAGATCGACGGTCTGGTCGAAGTCGTGGCGGTTGACGATGCCGTTGTGGGAGTGGGTGTAGCGGACGGGAACGACGAGGTTGACGGTGGGGGCGCCGGTGTTGGTGGTCTGCATTTCGGCGGAGTCGTCGCCGTAGCCCTGGACGAGGTCGAGTTGGAGCGGGAGGGATTTGGCGGCGGCGGTCTGCTTGACGAGAGCCACGAGCCGGCGGCTGGCAATGGTGGACGAATCGTAGAGGAAGAGGCCGGGGCCGCCGCCGAGGCGGGCCTGAGTTTCTTCGGGACGATCGCCTGGGACGTCGCCGGTGATGCCGCCTTCGAGGGCTATGCCGATGTCGGGTTTGACCAGGACGGCGGCGGTGCGGGCTCCGCGGAGGCCGACCTCCTCCTGAACGGTGGCGACGTAAAAAATCTGGTTGGGGTGCGGGAGTGCGGCGGTGCGGCGCATGGCTTCGAGAAGGACGGCGCAGCCGATGCGGTCGTCCCAGGCTTTGCCGAGATAGTTGCCGCTCGCGCCGAGGGCGAGGAACGGTGCGTCGGGGACGACGGGGTCGCCGGGCGAGAGACCGAGGGCGGCAACTTCGGCAGCGTCGTGCGCGCCGACGTCGAGAAAGATGCTTTCGCGGGGAAAGACCTTGGAACGCTCGTCGGCGGGGAGGACGTGGATGTCGCGGATGCCGGTGACAGCATGGACCGGGCCCTTCGAGCCGAGGATGATCCAGCGCTGATCGACGAGGGCCTGGTCGAGCCAGCCGCCGAGCATTTGCATGGAAAGGAAGCCCCCGGGGGTGATGCGGCGGACCATGCCGCCGAGCTCGTCCATGTGAGCGTCGACCATGATGCGGGGGCCGGCGGTTCCCTGCTGGGCGATCACGGAACCGACGCCGTCGTAGCGAAGGGGCGCGGTGGCGAACGGGTTCATCTCGGGGACCATGATGGCGCGGACGGGATCTTCGGCTCCGGGAGGGCCGGGTGCGTCGGCGAGCCGTTGAAGGAGCTGGGCGGTGCGGTCGGGCTGTTGCGCGAAAGCGGTGCAGGTGAGAGCTGCGGCGGCGAGGAGGAAGCGGCAGGATTGGTTTCGCATGGTGGTCTGCTCCGTTTGGGGTTCGCCGGAACGGGTGCCCGGTGATGGTGCGGGGTTGAAACGAGCCGAGGTGTTCTGGAACGAGAGCAAGGTGGCGGGGCGGCAAGATAGGGCGATGCCGAGAGTGAATGCTTCTTTTTGGGAGCGGGCTCCAGTGTAACCAACCGGGGCTGGCGCCGTGCACGGGGCGGAGGCGACGTGGTGAGCAGCGCTGTCCTCGCGGTGGGGTCTATATGAGTGACTGGGGAGGAGGGGG
>CAXUCK010000243.1:0-3107 GCA_964249375.1 uncultured Acidobacteriaceae bacterium | reverse complement strand
GTACATCCCCGTGACCGACTCCACCTGCTTCGCCATCTCACCCAACAGATCGCCGCTCGCCCTGTCCGCCCCGCCCTTTCTGACCAACACGCGGGTCATCTGCAAAGTCGTCAGCGGCTGCCCCATCGCGTGCATGAGCTCGTGCAGCATGCGGACCGCCGGCCCTCGCAAGCGCAACTCCGCAGCATGCCCGCAGTCACTCCTGGCCGACAACATACCCCACCCCACGTACCGTCCGGATCAGCTTCGCCTCACCTTCCCGGTCCACCTTGTCCCGGATGTACTTCATGTACACATCGACCACGTTTGTTGAGGGATCAAATGCCACCCCCCACACCTCCTGCATCAGCACCGCGCGCGAAACCGGCGTCCCCGGCTCGCGCATCAGGAACTCCAGCAGAGCAAACTCCCGCGGCGTCAGCTCCAGCTTGCGCTCGCCCCGCTCCACCCGGTGTTCTTCCCGGTAGAGCACGAGGTCCGCTACCTGCGTCGACCGCGGCAGAATGCCGGTGTTCCGCCGCAATAGAGCTCGTACCCGGGCCAGCAGCTCGTGGTACGAAAATGGCTTGACCAGACAGTCATCCGCTCCACTGTCAAAAGCCGCCACGGTGTCCTCTGTGCGGCTTCGCGCGGTCAGCACCAGCACCGGCAGCTTTGGAAACCGGGGCCGCAGCGCCCGCAGCACACTGAAACCGTCCATGCCTGGCAAGTTGATGTCCAGGATCAGCAGGTCCGTGGCCGGCTGCAGCATTTCAAGAGCAGCTTGCCCGTCGTGCGCGAGCTCCGTTTCGTACTGCTCCGCTCGCAGGGTGCGCGACAGAAATCGCGACAGCGGCTGGTCGTCTTCCACCACCAAAATCCGCCCGCCCGCTTTCGGCCGAACTTCTCCGGACGGCACGGGACCCTCAGCAGACAACAGCTCTTCCGAACCCTGCAGCGCCAATGCACCCTCGACCGGATAACCTTCTCTGCGACCGGCGATCGTGATCGTAGCACGCACGTCCCTCCTCGCTCTGCGTTCCACACGCCCGACCGACTCACACGGAGGTTGTAGATCGCACACCACCCGACCGGTGTACCGTGGCGATTGAGGTCGCCTTTCCTTCCTCGCATGACGCCCGTCAGCTCCTTCCTTTACCGGCTGCCTCGCTTCTCCATCCACTTTCCCGTGGAGTTCGTTCGCGCGCATCACATCACTGTCGGCCTCTGCCAGAACCTCAGCCACACCGGCCTCCTCGCCCGCTTCACGTACCCCCTCCCCGAAGGCGCCACCGGAACGCTTCGCCTCAAGCCCGTTGACCGCACCTTCGATCTCCTCGCGTCCGTTACCCACGCCGATGGCCTCACCGCCGGTCTTCACTTCCTCTTTACCGATCGCGAGCAGGAGCACGTCATCCGAGCCGTGGTCGAAGCCGTCGCCCATCACCCCGCCCCGCCAGGATTTTAGGCGGTCCCTCCGGGTGCTTCCTTCAAGCTTCTGCTGGAAGTCAGCCCGGTGCGTTGTCGTCTAGGGCCGACTTCCGCGGACAGCAGAGATCCCAGCCTCACTCCTCCTTCGCTCCACCCTCCTTCGCCTCCGCCACCTCTTCGGAACCAGCCGCTGCTGCCGGAGCCTGCTCCACCACCGGGACGGCATCCACAATGATCGTGATCCGCCGATTCGACGCGTCCATCGGCGCCTCGGGCTTACGCAGCATCTGGTCGGCGAACCCACGTACCTGCGCCACCTGGCCCGCTCCTAAGCCGTGCGCCTGCAACAGCCGCCGTGCCGCATTCGCCCGGTCCGCAGAGAGTTCCCAGTTGCTGTATCCCTCCGGGCTGCTGTACGCTCGCGCGTCCGTGTGCCCCTCAATCGAGATCTTGTTCGGCATCTTGCCCAGCTCTTGACCGATCAGCGCCAAAAACTGTTCCAGCTCCGGTGTCGGGTGTGCGTCGCCTGTGTCGAAAAAGGTCCCACCCTCCTTTTCCATCAGCTCAATCCGCAGCCCATCCGGCGTCGCCGAAATCTCCACCTGCTTCTTCAGCTTCTCGAAGTTCGGCAGCTGCTTCGCCGAAGCCAGCAGCTTCTCCTTCAGCTTCGGCATATCCGCCTCGCTGACCGGCACCGCATGTCCTGTCCCGCTCATGCTGCTGCCCTGGAGCTTCGCCGTCCCCCGCGGGTCGTTGAAGTATCCCGCGACCGACTTCTTCACCTGCTCATTGCTGCTGCTCAGCAACCACAGCACGATAAACAACGACATCATCGCCGTCACAAAATCCGCGTACGCCACCTTCCAGGCTCCACCGTGGTACCCACCCGCTACCACCTTCTTCTTCTTGATCACAATCAGATCGTCGCTGTTATCCGTCATCGCACACTCTCCGTTTCGGTTGGGAATCCATGTCAAAGAAAACTGTTCACCCCGTACCACATGCAGGCGCTGCTGCTAAGCCGCAGCCTCCGCACCCTTGTCGCGGCACGCCTTTTCCATCACCGCGAACTTCGGGCGGACATGCTCAGGAATGGCGCGCCGCCCCATCTCCACCGCCAGGATCGGCGACGTTCCCTTGATGAACGCGAGCAGCGTCACCCGAAGCACGTGGTAGTACGCATGCTGTTCCTGCAAGCCCTTCGTCATGTTGGCCGCCACCGGCCCAAGTACCCCGTAGCACAGCAGGATCCCGAGAAAGGTCCCCACCAGCGCCGCCGCCACCTTATGCCCGATCTCGGCCGGCGGTCCGCCCAGCGCCCCCATCGTCACCACAATACCCAGCACCGCGGCCACAATCCCCAGCCCCGGCAGCGCATCCGCCACCGAGCTCAGTGCATGCGTCGGCTCCATCGACGTGTGGTGGTGCACCTCCAGATCCAGCTCCATCATCTGGTCCACATCAAACGCCTTCACGCCGCCGGTCACCGCCATCCGCATCGTGTCGCACACAAACGCGGACACATGATGATCTTTGAGAAATGCCGGGTATTTCGAGAAAATCGGGCTCTTCTCCGGCTCCTCAATATCTGCCTCGATCGCAATCATTCCTTCCTTGCGCGCCTTGCCGAAAAGATCAAACAGCATCTTCAACGATTCGACGTATCGCTTTTCCGTCACGCCGCCCCCCTTCAGCAC
>CAXUCK010000242.1:0-3115 GCA_964249375.1 uncultured Acidobacteriaceae bacterium | reverse complement strand
CCTCGGGGTGGACGGGCAAAGCCGGTGGACTGGCTTGCGGCGGGCATCACTTTCTGCACGTCGGCAGTGCTGGCGGGGCTGGGAGCGTTCCGTCCAGGGGCCGTGCAGAACATGGGGGCGGTGGCGATTGTATTCGGCTTGATCGGGATGCGCTTGGCATTTTCGGAGGCGCGGACATTCGTGGTGAAACCGAAGGAGAAGATGTTCTGGTGGTATACGCACCTGGGCAATTTCATCGGAAGCTACATTGCGGCGTGGACGGCCTTCAGCGTGGTGACGCTGCCGCGGTTGCTGCCACATGCAGGCGTGGAGTTGGGACTGTGGCCTACGGCTTTGGGGGTTCCGGCCATTGCCCTAACGACAGCGTATTACAGGCGGAAGTTCGCATCGCGGACACGTGCGTTTGCGGTGCCGGCCCGCTAGGAGGCTGTGACTTGGGAAGTGGCACGCCCGCTGGCATCCATGGACTTCGAGGTCTTCCAGATACGCCATAAGGCGACACCAACGCCGGCGAGAATCACGACCCAGATGCCGATGAGGACGGGCGTGCCGTACTTCTCAAAGAACATGTTCCAGAGATGGAGCACCTGCCGGCCGTAGATCACGCCGAGCCAGGCGGCGAGGAAATGTCGCGCCAGGCGGCTGATCGTGAAGGCGGTGATGAAGGTGCGGAACTTCATCCTGAGAGCGCCGGCGGCGAGAACAAAGGGTGACAGCGGCATGGGCGGCGGAAGAATGGCCGGGAGAGCGACTGCGAGGATGGCGTGGTGTTCCATCCAGCCCGTGACGCGACGGAAAATGCGCTTGGGAACGTGCTTCTCGAGAAACGCCATGCCTCCCTTCTGGGCGATGACGTAGGACAGGTAGCCGCCAAGCGCGGAGCCGGCAGTCGCGACGGTGACGAGAAGGAAGAGATTGGCGTGCTGGGCGGCGTAGAGAACCACCATGATGTCAGTGACGCCGGGGATAGGGAGTGGGACGAAGGAACTGTCGACAACCGAGACGAGAAACAGGCCGACCAGACCGAAAGAGAGGAAAAGGTGAATGAGGTGGCTATGGCCACCACCACCGGCATGATGAGGCGCGAGAAGCGCAGTGGCCGCAGCGAACAGAGAAAGTCGGAGGAGCGCGGCCGCGGAAGAGACAAGCATGTCAGGTGAGACGCGAACGGCCGGAAGGAAGTCGCGCCATCGCGGTTTCTGAACTAGAGGAGGCGGAGATCGGGCAAGGGTGGCAGAGCGCCGATCACGGCTGCGAGTTGCCGGAAAAGGGTGATGGCACGGAGACAGTCAGGGTCGAGGGTGTAGTGAATGTTTTCCGTGAGGTAGGTGCGGATGGTTTCGGGAGGGAGAGGAAGGCGAGGGGACCACTCCTGTACGAGGGCGTCAATGTGCGCGAGGCCGTGGTCGCGAGAGAGTTGGAGATCGCAGGTGAGTTGGACGGAGGTGAGTTCGCCGAGGAGATCGGGACGGCAGGCCCAGACGGCGGCGACCCACGGCAAGCCGGTGCGGGTGTGCCACTCGTGGGCGAGGTCGAGGTATTGGCAGGGGCCACCAAGGGCCAGATCGATCTCAGCGCGGCGTCCAAGGGCGAGGAGGGCGGGATCGCCGATGAGGAGCGCGGCATCGGCCTCCGCGAGCATGGCGACGGGGTCGGCCGGTGTGGGGAGGAACTTGGGTCGGGTGCCGAGGAAGTGCTCGAAAAGGATGTGGGTGTAGGCGACGGACGATCGGGAAGCGGTGTCGGCCGCAACGGTTCGGACGGTTTCGAGGGTTTGGCCAGGACGGAGGAGGAAAAGGATGGAGCGGACGCGATCGAGCGAAGCGATAGCGCATCCGGGGACGATGGCGAGGTCCGGGGTGAGAGCGGCGATAGGGATAAGGCCGAGAGCGGCACGGCCGGAAAGGAGATCCAGGGCGCATTGCGATGGGGTGGTGTAGTGGAGCGCGTAGCGGGTGGCGAGTTCTGTGGCGAGGGGTGCGTGTTCGAGATCCCACATGAGCGGGGCGGGGTTGAGGAAGTGGATGGCGGCGACGGGCAGGGGTGGCACGTGATTCACCTTGAGGAGGGTGAGGCCGGGCAAAGGGGAGTCCGGGCAAGACAAAGGCCGGGACGGATCCCGGCCGATGGGCGGTACGAAATGAGGGTCAGCTGCGGCGACGGCCGCCGCCGAAAAGCTGGAGGACGGCGAGGAAGATGTTGATGCCGTCGAGGTAGATGGAGAGCGCGAGCATGGAGGCGGGGATGCCGTCGCCTGCCGCCCGGATGCGGGCGAAGTCTCCGACCGTGAGCAGGGTGAAGATGCCCAGAGCGAGGAAAGAGTACGTGCTGGGCTGAATGAAGTGGAAGAACATGCTCGCAATCCCGGCAATGATCAGAAGCAGAAGCGCGCCCATGGCAATGCCGGTGATGCGGCGGTAGTTGATGTTGAACAAGTAGGCGACCGAGCCCATCGCGGCCATGCCGAGGCCGGTGGTGGCGGCTGCGTTGAAAATGACCGCGGGACCGATGGTCTGCATGTAACGGTGGATCAGCGGGCCGATTTCCCAGCCCATGGCATAGGCGAGAAGGAAGAAGAGGCTGAGGGCAAGGGACGGGTTCGCGCGGCGGGCATAGTTGATGCCGAAGATAAGGGCGAAGACGGCGATCAGGCCGGGCAGAGTGCTCCAGGCAGGGGCGGTCGCGACGCCTACGGCCGTGACGAGGAATCCTGCGGCGGTGATGCCGAGGACCTTGGCAAGAAGCGAGGCGGTGCCCTCGCGGGTGCCCTCGATCGTGGTGGGAAAACTGCTGCTGTTGTAGTACGGAGGCATTCGGGTTACTCCAGCCGAGCTTTGGTTAGCTCGTGTACTTATATGATGCTCCACATTTTGAATCGTTGCGATCCGGCGAAGGTGAACCTTGGCCCGAATGAAGTTTGTGGCGGGCAAGTGCCTCCCCCTGTTGCGTTTGGGGGATGTTTGCAGGCAGATGATCGGACACAAGTTGCATGTACAGCCGGCTCTGCGGTGCTTAGGCTTCGGGGTGGAGCGCGGCCGTGACTGCAGATGCGAGATCGCGCCCATGGGGGGTCTGTGATGGCGGCGGCGGCGCGAAAAGGCGGGCTGGTAGGAGA
>CAXUCK010000241.1:0-3153 GCA_964249375.1 uncultured Acidobacteriaceae bacterium | reverse complement strand
GTGGTACGTGGTTGATTCAATGTTCACCAGCTCTCGCGTCAGTTGAATCGGATCGACGGCCATGCGCCCAGCATACGGCAGCCGCCGCCCACCGCTACACTGGGCACACCATGACCGTCTTCCGCTCCCAGGTCCGCTCCATCCCCGATCTCCGCGGACCCGCCGGTCCCCTCGAAGCTCTTCTCAACACCGGCCAGCCCGACGTCCCCTTCTGCGCGCTCGTCTGCCACCCACACCCCCTGTTCGGCGGCACCATGCACAATAAGGTCGTGTATCACGCCACCAAGGTCCTCACCGGCTTCGGCCTTCCCGCCCTCCGCTTCAACTTCCGCGGCGTCGGCCTCAGCCAAGGGCAGTTCGACCACGGCCTCGGCGAGCAGGATGACGTCCGCTCTGCCCTCGACTGGCTCGACCGCGAGTTCCACCTCCCCATCCTCTTCGCCGGCTTCTCCTTCGGCTCCCATGTCGGCCTCCGCGCCTGCTGCGGAGACCCCCGCGTCGCCGGCCTCATCGCCCTCGGCCTCCCCGTCGAAGCCGAAGGCCGCACCTACACCTACGACTTCCTTCCCGATTGCCTTGCCCCGAAGCTCTTCATCACCGGTGACCAGGACCCCTTCGCCCCCCAAGCCATCCAGCAAACAATCCTCGCCGCCGCCCCGGAGCCCACCCGCGCTCGCTGGATCCGGGACGCCGACCACTTTTTTCAGGGCACCGCATCCTCCCCCGAACCCAAACTGGCCGAGATGCAGCACGAAATCCGGTCCTGGCTCAGCGACCAGTTCAACCTTTCAGAGCAAGCGCCGTAGCTGAGCTGCCCGTATCCACATTGTCAACCCAAGTCTATGAAATTCCGTAGAAATCCGGCACTCGGGCATCGTGCAGGACCACGCTTCCCAAGCAGATACCTCGGGTAACGTGACACTCGTCTACGCCAACCTCTAGAATCCATTTGGCATGAAACGTGCACTGCACGGGTAGCGGCGCTGCGCGGCAATGGAGACAAGCTTTCAAACTCGGGTTCTTGCCGTCGCCCTCGCGGTCGTAACTCTGGCCGCCTGCATCCTGGCCATCATCAATCTCCGTAGCGACTGGAACTTCGAAACCCCCACTGACGGCGTCATGTGGCGCGAGGCGGACGGCGTCCTCCTTGCCGAACGCGTCCCCACGGGCTCCCCCGCGGAACGCGCCGGCGTCCGCAAAGGAGACCTCCTCCAGGCCGTCAACGACCACCCCACTCCGCGCTCCGCCGCCCTCGTCCGCCAGCTCTTCCACAGCGGCATCTGGGGACACGCCACCTACTCCATTCTCCGTCCCATGTCCGCCGCAGGCTCCCAGCGCAACCCCGTCCACCTTGAAATGGAGGTCATTCCCGAGCCCACCAACCGTTCCATCAACGACGGGCTCCGTCTCATCGCCCTCGTCTATCTCTCCATCGGCATCTATGTCCTCTTCCGCCGCTGGACCGCCCCCAAGTCCACTCATTTCTACATCTTCTGCCTCGTCTCCTTCGTCCTCTACGCCTTCAAGTACACCGGCGAGTTCGACACCTTCGACTGGATCGTTTATTGGTCCAACCTCCTCGCCGCCTCCCTCCAGCCCGCGCTCTTCCTCCACTTTGCCGTCACCTTCGCCGGCAGCCCTACGCCCTCCAGCCGTCAACGTCTGCAGCGCGCCGTTCTCGCTTCCCTGCTTTACCTCCCCGGCTTGGCTCTGCTCGGTCTGCAGGTGGCCGCCATCCAGCTCTGGTCCGCGACGGAGATCCTCCGTCACCGCCTCGACCAGATCGCCGTCGGCTACCTTGCCCTTTTCTACGTCATCGCCGCTGTCGTCTTCAGCATCCGCTACGGCCGCGCCGCCTCCGGCCTTGAGCGCCAGCAGCTCAAGTGGCTTACCCGCGGAACCTTCCTCGCCGTAACGCCCTTCACCCTCCTCTACGCTATTCCGTACATGGCGGACCTCGCCGTCCCCAGCCTGCTTACCCGCCTCTCCGTCCTCTCGCTCGTCTTCGTCCCCCTCACCTTCAGCTGGGCCATCGTCCGCTACCGCCTCATGGACGTCGACCTCATCTTCAAGCGCGGCGTCACCTACACTCTCGCCACCGCCGCTTTGCTGGGCCTCTATTTCGGCGTGGTCGCCATCGCCGCAGAAACCGTCCACACCCGCCTCCCCAACCTCCGCATCTGGGGCCTTCTCGCCGGCCTCATCGTCACCGGCCTCGTCTTTGAGCCCCTCAAGCGCCTCATCCAGGCTCGTGTCGACCGCGTCTTCGACCCTAAACGCTTCGATTACCGCGAAACCCTCGTCGAATTCGGCAAAGGCCTGAGCTCACAGACCGACCTCCGCATGCTGCTCGACTCCATCGTCGAGCGTCTCCCCCAGACCCTCCTGGTCACCAAGGTCGCCGTCTTCCTCGCCGCTGACACCAATCCAGACACCACCTCCGGCCCACCCCACTTCGAGCTCGCCGCCGCCCACGGCCTCCCGCAGCTCCCGACCGAAAACAACCTCGACCTCGGCTTCCTCGACTTCGACCGAGACGACGCCAACGATCACCTCTTCTTCGACAACCCGCAGAACGTCCTTCGACTCCCCCCGTCCCAGCGCTCCGCCGCCTCCCGCCTCGACCTCAACTATTACCTTCCCTGTCAGGCCGGCCGTCACGAAAGCTCCGGCCCCCGCACCGTCGCCGTCATCGGCCTCGGCCGCACCAACTTCGGCGACTTCCTCTCAAGCGAAGACGTCGAATTGCTCCAGTCCCTCGCCGGCTACATCGGCATCGCCATCCAGAACGCCCAGCTCTACCGCCGCCTCGAACAAAAGATCCGCGACTTCGAACGCCTTAAGGAGTTCAACGAAAACATCGTTGAGTCCATCAACATCGGCGTTCTCGCCGTCGATCTCGACGACCGCGTCGACAGCTGGAACGGGCAGATGGAAACCACCTTCGGCATCTCCCGCAAGGAAGCATTACGGAGCCCGCTCTCCTCCCTGTTCTCCGAAGACTTCCTCACCCGTTTCGACCGCGTCCGCGGAGAGCGCGACACCCATACCCTCTACAAATTTCGCCTCGCCCTTCCTTCCGGAGAGGTCCGCACCGCCAACATCGCCATCGCCCCTCTGCTCACGCGCGACCTCGTCACCGTTGGCCGAACC
>CAXUCK010000240.1:0-3155 GCA_964249375.1 uncultured Acidobacteriaceae bacterium | reverse complement strand
CGGCAACACCATCGACTTCGACCCCAACCTCATCATCCCGGACAAATCCCGCACGCTCGAGAACGACGCGGTCGCCCCCTGGGCCGGCGGTAAATACCGCCCGGTGCACGGCGAGCTCAAGCGCTTCGCCAAATCCGCTGGCATCCCCCTCAACACCCCCTGGTACGACCTCACCGAAGCCCAACAGCACCTCGTCTACGAAGGCCAGGGCGGCTTCCCCGGCATCCGCGGCTTCTTCGCCGAGCTCGACCAAAAAAAATACAAGCTCCACGTCCGCGTTTTCCTCTCCAAATTCCGCGGCTACGCTACCTGCCCCGACTGCCGCGGCCAGCGCCTCCGCGCGGAAGCCCGTGCCGTGCTCCTCAACGACAAAAACATTTGCGAGGCCTGCGCCCTCACCATCACCGCCGCCTCCGACTTCTTCGACGGTTTGCAACTCTCACCGGCACAAACCGAAGTCGCCGGAAAAATCCTCGAGGAAGTTCGCCAGCGCATCTCCTTCCTCCACCAGGTCGGCCTCGACTACCTCACGCTCGACCGCCTCGCCTCCACCCTCTCCGGCGGCGAATCGCAGCGCATCCAATTAGCAACCAGCCTGGGATCGCGGTTAGTCGGCGCCCTCTACGTCCTCGACGAGCCCTCCATCGGCCTCCACACCCGAGATACCGCCAAGCTCATCCGCATCATGCTCGACCTCCGCGACCTCGGCAACACCATCCTCGTCGTCGAGCACGACCCCGACGTCATCCGCGCCGCCGACCACCTCCTCGACCTCGGCCCCGGCGCCGGCGAGCTCGGCGGCCATCTCCGCGCTTCCGGCACCGTCGCCGAAGTTTCCGCCAACCCCGCGTCCATCACCGGCCGCTACCTCTCCGGCCGCGCCACCATCCCCGTCCCCAAACTCAGTCGCGAGCCCGGTCGCGAGCGACTCCGTCTCATCGGCGCCCGCCTCCATAACCTTCGCGGCGTTGACCTCGAAATCCCCCTCGGCCTCCTCTGCTGCGTCACCGGCGTCTCCGGCTCTGGCAAATCCACGGTCGTCCACCAGGTCCTCCACCGTGCCCTCCTCCAGGCACTCGGCCAGGCCGAAGGCTCCCCCGAGCCCGCCGGCCTCTACCGCGAACTCTCCGGCGCGCAGCACCTCAACGAAGTCGTCCTCGTCGATCAGTCCCCCATCGGCCGCACCCCGCGCTCCAACCCCGTCACCTACATCAAGGCCTTCGACGCCATCCGCGATCTCTTCGCCGCACAACCCGACGCCAAACGCAAGAGCCTCACCGCCGGCATGTTCTCCTTCAACGTCCCCGGCGGCCGCTGCGATGCCTGCGAAGGCGACGGCACCGTCACCGTTGAAATGCAGTTCCTCGCCGACGTCGAGCTCCCCTGCGAAGAATGCAACGGAACCCGTTACAAACCGTCCATCCTCGACATCAAGTACAAGAATCGCAACATCTACGACGTCCTAAACATGACCGTCAAAGAAGCCCTCGTCTACTTCGCCGGCCATCCCAAAATCGTCGACAAGCTCTACGTCCTCGACGAGGTCGGCCTTGGCTACGTCCGCCTCGGCCAGTCCGCCACCACCCTCTCCGGCGGCGAAGCCCAGCGCGTCAAACTCGCCTCCCACCTCGCCACCGCCCGCTCCATCACCAACCGCATTGGCACGAACGAAGCCGCAGCCAAAGCTCGCTCCCGCACCCTTTACATCCTCGACGAACCCACCACGGGCCTCCACTTCGACGACGTCGCCAAACTCCTCGCCGCGTTCCGCAAGCTCATCGAAGGCGGCGGCTCCCTCTTGGTCATCGAGCACAACCTCGCCGTCATCAAGTCCGCCGATTGGGTCATCGACATGGGCCCCGAGGGCGGCTCCGGCGGCGGGCAGATCGTCGCCACCGGCACCCCCGAAGACATCGCCGCAAACCCCGCCTCGCACACCGGCCATTGGCTCGCCCCCGTCCTCCACCAGCCCTCCACCAACCCGGAGGTCGAAGTGCCAGTTTCCGTCTGAACACTCTCCGAAGATTTACTAGATAAGGGTGAATGCGTGCTTCAGGATCGCTTTCACCGGCCTCGCTTCGTAGTTTCAAGAAAAGGATTCAACATGGGAAAGCTGGACGGAAAAGTAGCAGTCATCACGGCGGCGACATCTGGCATGGCGCTCGCAAGCGCGAAGCTATTTGTCGAAGAGGGCGCCTACGTCTTTATCACGGGGCGCCGTCAAAACACGCTGGACGATGCCGTAGCGGACATCGGCCACAACGTTACCGGTGTGCAGGGAGACGCGGCCAACCTAGCCGACCTCGACCGTCTATACGCAACTGTGAGGGAGCAGAAGGGCCACATCGACGTGCTCTTCGCCAGTGCGGGGCAGAGCGGGTCCGCCATACTCGGCTCCATCACCGAAGAGCACTTTGACTCAACCTTCAATCTCAATGTTCGGGGCACGCTCTTCACCGTACAAAAGGCATTTCCGCTGCTTCGCGATGGAGGATCCGTTATCCTCAACGGCTCGTTGGCTGCCGTAAAGGGAATGCCCGGACGGACGGTCTACAGTGCCAGCAAGGCTGCGCTACGATCCTTCGCTCGAACCTGGGCAGCCGAGTGGGCCGACCGAAGAATCCGTGCCAATGTGCTCAGCCCAGGTCCGATCGACACCCCTGCCCTGCAAGCTGCGCCCTCCGAAATGAGAGAGCAGTTGCGCTCCATGGTCCCACGCCATGAGCTCGGTCGACCAGAGGAGATCGCAACCGCTGTTCTCTTTTTAGCCTCAAACGAGTCCAGCTTCGTCAACGGAGTTGATCTGCATGTCGATGGCGGAATCTCGCAGATCTGACCTCCTGCCACCGAATGCCGGTCACCTTCACACGGAGGGTCCTTTCTTTCCGGAGTACGCTATCTCCCAGCAACTTCATCTCAAACCAATGTCAAACAGACCCTGCGGTCCAACGGTTAGAGCCGTGCCAAACTCCCGCCGTTCTTTCACTTTTCGGCCGATTGTGTTAGCGACCCTGCTTCTCACAACTCTGCCTGTTCACACCCACCTCCCACCTGGCACTTCCGACTCCTCCAACTCCCCCCAGGCCAGCCCCGACCCCGCCGACGACGCCCTCCGACTCGACGCCAACAAAGCCATCGACCGAATCGACCTCCCC
>CAXUCK010000239.1:0-3161 GCA_964249375.1 uncultured Acidobacteriaceae bacterium | reverse complement strand
CAGTTATCGAGTACATCGAGCCACTCGGCGGTGCGGGCGTACCGATCATCGTGCTCGTCAAAGGCGATGCCGTATTTCAGGGCTTCGTCGCGCCACCAGGAGCTGACAACATTCAGCGTTAGGCGGCCGCCACTGATGCGGTCGATGTTGGCGGCCTGTTTGGCGAGCAAGGCGGGCGAGTGGAAGGTGGGGCGGACAGCCACCATGAGCTCCAGGCGGCGTGTGACGGCGGCGAGCGCGGCGGCCGTGGTCCAGGCATCGAGCGAGGGCGCTTCAGGACCCTTGATGTCGTTGAGGTTGAGCTCAGCGATGAGGGTGAGGTCGTAACCGAGAGTTTCAGCTTGGGTGCAAAGGTCGCGGACGTAGTCCCAGGTGGCAGGCATCCCCTCGTCATCGATGTTGCGGAGCCAACCGCCGAAGACGGGAAGCCAGAAACCATAGCGCATGTAGTTAGGGTACAGGAGCTAGGGTGCAGGAGCGGGGATACAGGAGCTAAGGGTAGCTAGCGGAAGGCGGCAACCATTTGGAAGCTGTCGGGTGTGATCCGGCAAGGGGCCTGGGCGGAGGCGTGCCAGCGGGTACCGTCGGCATAGGTGAGGCTGTTGAGCTCGACGACAAGTACGCCGGTGAGTTTATGTGGGTAGATTACGGAGTCGAGCCCAAGCCGGTTGTTCGTGGAAAGTGAGACGGAAAAGGTTTCTGTGGTGTCCGTGACAGCGTTCTGCCCTGCAGGAATTACATGGCGGCCGGCGATGCCATGTAAGGTGATGTCGGCTTGCACGATGAGATGAGAGTTCAGGGGTGAGAAGGCGACGTGAAGCGCTGGCCGGCGGGTTTGCGCCGTGGGGCCAGCTTCCAGCATGCCGCCGTTCGGAAGACGGCTGGCGCTGAAAGATACCGGGCAACCCGCACCATTTGCCGGAATGATCGTGACGGAAGCGCTTTGAGGAGCCAAGACCGCGACGACGGCTTGCACCTGGGCGAAGGCAGGCGTGATGGACGTGATGAGAAAAAGCGACGCGAGCATGGAAGGGAGGCGCATGGGGTGAACTCCTGAGAAAGCCGGCCGGCAAGGCTGCCGTAGAACCCTGGACGGGGTTCTCGCTTCTGCACAGAAGAATATACCTGTTGCCGTGCAGCAGAACATCCTTATGCGGCGGCGCCGGGCCGTTCTAACTCTTCCATCAACGGTCATTGTCGTAGCGCCCCCTTGAGCAGCGCGCGGGTGGTCTTCAACGAATGCAGAAGCCGGACAGCGTGGAGGGTTTTCGAGCCCAGGGGCAAAAGGGTATGTGGGGTCTTGCACAGTTCGAGTTACAACTTTGCGACCATGGCTTCCTGTTCTTCTGGTGTTTTGCCGGTAAAGACGCTTTGTTCCAGGCCGGCGGCGGCTTCGAGCCAGTCGACGAGTTTGACAAAGGGGTCGAAGCCGAGGACGTTGGGGCCGTCGGCGACGAAGTTACTGAGGGCGTTGGTGTCGTAGTAGTAACGCTTGCCCGTCTGTCCCGGTTCTTGCCGGGCGTCGGTAATGTACTCGATGCCGCCGATGTCGATGCCGGAGTGCTTCATGATTTCTTCGACATCGGCGATCGCGTCGGGGGGTGGGGTGAAGGCTTCGACGGTGATGCCGGATTTGGGTGCATCGATGGCACAGGCGGCGCGGTTGAGGTCGGTGCCGGAAGTGGTGCGGCAGATGTCTGCGGGGCAAAGGTCGAAGGTTTCGCCGGTGATGTGGACTTTGATGGCGTAGAGGAACTTGCCATTGAGGATTTCGACGCGGACGATGTGGGCGTCCTGTGCCGGAATGAACTCCTGGACGAGTGCGGTGGAGTCCAAACCGAACTGGAGGGCGTCGGGAGTTCCGTTTTGGGACTCAGCGGCGTGACGAAGTTGAGAAATTCCGTCAAAACGCCTCACGCCCGCGCCCGAACCGCCGATATTAGGTTTAACGACGATGGGCCAGCGAAGACCTTCGGCGGCAGCAAGGGCTTGAGAAGGCCGATGGATGACGCGCGCCTTCGGGTAGGGCTTGCCGAGGGCGTCCATCAGCACGAGCTGGCCGGCTTTGGAGAGCTCGGATTGGAAGGCCTTCATGCCGTTGATGACGGGCACGCCGCGGGAGTGGAGGTGTTCGAGAAAGCCGAGGGTGTAGAAGATTTGGTCACCGTGACCGCGGTTCCAGGCCGAGGGGCTCATGCGATTGAAAACAAGGGAATACTTTTCTTCGGGGTGGTCGGCGGGATCGTAGAAATGATCGGGGGCGAAGAGTTTTACGTAGGGAGTGCCGCGACGGTCCAACTCGGCAAATAAGGGTTTGAACCAGTGGGGCTGTTCGTAATAGATGGCAATGGGGAGGGTGATGGGCATTGATGTTTCGTCCTCGACGTGTCCATTCAGGATACGACGACAGGAGAGTTATGGCTTTTCAGAGCTGGCGGGTTTCGGCGTGGCCGACTGGGCTGGTGTAACCCATACGTTGTTCTGTGAAAGGTCGTACGTGATGATGAATCGATTCAGAGTGGGAGCGCCAAGAACACCGCCAACAGTTTTGGAGGCGACGAGCCCTCCTTCGTGGAGTGGTTCCAGCGCGTTTACATGATCAAGCGTTGTATGACCGAGGCGCATCGAATCCAGGATGAGCCGTTCGCCTTCAGGGCCACTCACGCCCTGGATCGCGAGCGGAGGGCGGGAAGACCAGAGGTTGTGGCTGAGCATGAGGGCGGGTCTTGACCCGGTGTCCATGGAGAAAGGGGCGGCGGCAGCGTGGCCGTCCTTTGTCTTGAGCAGAAGGATGGTGAATGGAATGCGCTGCATGGAGGAGGGTAGCTTTTCGGCTCCATCCGGAGGAGGTGTACCAGGGACGGCTAGCCGGACTTCTTTGCGCACAGGATCGATTGTCACCTGAAATTGCTCCAGGAGGCTGGTGCCGAGAACCACGTCTGTGTGAAAGCCTTCGCCGCTGTCTTGGTCCAGCCGCGCTAGTTCTGCCGGAGCGATGCTGACCCGCTGCGCGGTCCAGCTCGCGGTGCCCGCATGGATCAGCTGCTCGTCAAGCATTTGAACAGCGAGATCGGGCCGGGGAATGGAGGCATCGACGTGGGTCTTCAATTTCAGGCGATTCGCCAGGGAGGGAGAGATGCCGGTCAGGGCTGAGCCTGTAT
>CAXUCK010000238.1:0-3183 GCA_964249375.1 uncultured Acidobacteriaceae bacterium | reverse complement strand
GCTCGCGGGCGTCCATGGTTGGGGGGCGGCCTTTGGGGCCGTGGCGCGGCTTGCGGTGGGGGCGGGGGCCATCGGAGCCGAGGACGCGGGGGCGCACCATGAGCAGCGATCCCATGGGTTTGGCGAAGCGGTCGGCGGACAGGGTGTAGGAGGTGGTGAGGTCCTTGTTGAGCGCGGCGGCGTCTGCGACGTGGAACCCGGAAACGCGAAAGCTGGTGAAGTCCTGCTCAAGCGCGTGGTCGAGGAACTCGGTCTGCTTGTGGGCGTCGCCGGAGATGTAGAGGTCGCGGCGGTGCTCGGAGACGTCGCCGAAACGGGTTTCGGTGACGGTGCCCTTGAGCTCGCCCTCGGGGGTGAGGTCGAAGCTGGCGGAGCGGTGGATGCGGTTGTTTTCGGGGGCGAGTACTGGCAGAGCGATGATCTGGCTTGCGTCGCCTTCGACCAGCAGACCAAAGCTGCCCTGGAGGTTGTGTTCGAGCTGGCCGAAGGCGGTCTTGTCCCAGGTGGGATCGAAGATGAGGTAGCGGTGGCCGTTTTTGGCGGTGACCACGCTGCGGAGTTTGGGAGACGTGTAGCTCTCGGGGATCTCGATGGCGGTGATCATGTGATTGCCGAAGATGGAAGGGGCTTCGGGGTCGATGGCGCCACGTTCGGTATCGACCATGACCAGGGCGGCGTGGGTGCCGACGGCGGAGAGCATGGAGGACAGCAGAGCGGCCTTGTCTTTGCAATCGCCGTAGCGATT
This sequence comes from uncultured Acidobacteriaceae bacterium, assembly GCA_964249375.1. Lineage (GTDB taxonomy): Bacteria > Acidobacteriota > Terriglobia > Terriglobales > Acidobacteriaceae > Edaphobacter. The sequence continues at coordinate 2,438 of CAXUCK010000238.1, read as the reverse complement.
GCGGAAGATGTCAGAGGCGGGGTGCGGCTGGAAGCCGCCAATGCCCATCTCAATGACGAAATAACGGATCTGATTCTGAACGAACTCGGCGATGGCCTCAGTTTGGTCGTAGAAGTCGGATTTGCCTGCGGCGAGCTCTTTGGCTTTGGCGGCGATTTCGGGCGAGGGCGCGAGGCGATCGGCTTCGAGCGATTGATACCACTGGCCGATGCTTTTCCAGGTGCCTTCGGTGGTGAAGGGGATGCCGGGGCCGGCGTAGTGGACGGTCATGCGGCCGGCAAGGGCCTGTTCCGCCGGTTCGAGCGGGACGTCCTCGAGGTTGATGGGAGCGGTGTCTTTGACTTCCCAGCGCCAGCGGGAACTTTCAAGATCCGCTGGCTTGACGGTCGGATGGTGCGCCCAGACGGTGCCAAAGGTGTAGCCGGGCGGCAGTTCGAGGGTGAAGCTCTGGTTGAGGCGAGGCAGAGTGCCCTCGAAGTGCCACGTGGTTTCGGTGAGGTAGGGGCGCGTGGTTCGGGTGTACTCGTAGCCGATGATGCCGCCGGGGTCGCGGCCGGGAGCGTGGGCGACCTTGAGATGCATGTCGTCATAGAGGATGCCGCTGCTGGGATACCCGATCTCGACGATGTCGCTATCCTTGACGGCGAATTCATGGCCATCGGGGCCGATACTCCACACATGCAGGCTGGTGAGTTTGCGATCTTTGTCAAAGTTCACGGCGACGATGCCGTCGTCGCGACCCTGCGGACGAAGAATTTTGATGACTTCGCGATGGCGTTCGGAGGCGCGGCCGTCCGGAGCGACGGTGTAGACGAAGTCGCTTAGAAGGACGACGGCGTTGGTTCCGGGAGCGTACTTGGGCACGGTCTGGGCGGCGGCTGCGCGCATCCAGTCAGGCACAGCGTCGGGGTGACCGAAGGCGAGCGCTGCGGGAGAGGCAAAGGCGGCAGACAAGAGACCGAGGAGGACCCGGCCGAGCACAACAAGGTTGCGATTCATCGAGCCTCGTGCCGGGACTGCGCGGAACAACAAAGCAGAGACCAGCGAACTTATGATTGCCGACCGTTATATGGGTTAAAGCGGGGTAGATCAAGCAAAAAGACGCGGACGCGACCGAATGCGACGGTGATCGTTCCAGAATGGAACGCTGCGTCTGCCTGGGATTAGGGAACGCGGAGCGGACGGAAGCCGGTGAGCGGGAAGAGGCCGGTGGGGTAATCCTCGGTGGGGACCTGCTGACGGAAGAGGTAGCGGACGAAGAAGCCGCCGGAAACGGTGTCGTAGTTGTTGGTGTTATTGGCGGTGAGGAAGGCGCCGGTGTACCAGTGGTCGGCGATGCGGTACGCGCCCTCGGAGTTGAGTGAGTAGTTGAGGCCGGTGTTGCTGTTGACCGGGTAATACGGGTTGCCGGAGGTGCTGCCCTGTGCGGGGTTGAGCGGGAAGTAGGCCGCCGTGTCTTCCTGGAAGGTCTGGAGGCCGACGACGCCGGTGATGTCGTAGTGGAAGTCGGACTTGTAGTAGCCGTGGAAGGTGATGGGAAGCGAGGCAAGGAAATACACGTTGGGGCTGAAATAGCCGCCGTTTCCGAACGAGAGGCCACGCTCGTTGTGGTCGTAGTGCATGGCGTAGAAACTGCCGCCGACGTTGAGGTTGCCATAGCCGGGCCAGCGGTGAACGCGGAAGTAGGCGCCGACCGAACCCTCGTATTTCTTATTGGCAAGGGTGTTGTAGCCGGTAAGGGTGCCGCCGTCGCCTGACAGGTAGAGGCCGGACTTTTCACCGCCGACATCCACGCGGACGCCGCCGGTGGTGGAGATGACGCCGCCCCAAATGGTGCCAGCGTTGACGGACGAGATGGTTCCGGGGTCGCGCTGGCCGGCGTAGGAGAGCTGGGTGTCTTTGACAGTGTCGCGGTCGCCGAAGAAGGTGAGGTGACCGCCGGCTGTCCTCAATTGAAACCGGCCGGTGACGTTGCGGACCAGGAACTCATACGGGGTGTAGCCGACGGCGAGGCCGAGGTGCGCGGTGGTGAGCTGAAACTCGCCGCCGACGCCGGAGGCGAATTGCTGCGTCGGCGTGGTGACCGTGGCAAGCGAGGCGGTGCCAAGGACGGGAATGGTGGCGCCGCCCGCGGCCGCGGCGGTTTGCGCGGCGGTGTCAACAACGCCCGAGTTGAGAAAGATGGGCTGCGCGACGACAGTGGCGCGGACGGATTTGCCGAGCACGGCCGAGGCTTCGACGGGGGCCTCGATGTCGACGAGGCGATCATAGCCGGCGGTGCCGCTGCGGTAGCGACCGCTGCCGGTGCCGCCGAGCCAGGCGCTGTAGCTGGCTTCGAGGGTGGCAAGATCCAGCTCGGTCTGCTGGCGTTGGGAGGTCTGGGTGGGGACGACGGCGGCGGCGGCTTGGTGGTCGACACGCACGGGCAGAGCGGGCGG
>CAXUCK010000237.1:0-3190 GCA_964249375.1 uncultured Acidobacteriaceae bacterium | reverse complement strand
ATGCCACACTCGCCGTGCGAGCCACAGCCGCCGTTCGCCCGGCAAACGCGCCCAACCTCGCCCAGGCCGGCAAGATGAAATCCATGCGCGATATGTTGTTCCTCAAATTCGCCGACACCTCCGCCTCCGACACCTTCGCCAACCCCGGCAAATCACGCCAGGGCATGGGCCCCGACCCCGCGGCGCTGATGAAGCTCGTCAGCCGCCACGCCAGGAGCGGCGCGGCCTTCACCCCGCAGGGCGTTCTTCGCTGGCCGCTCGCAAGCGGGAAAGCAGAAGATGTCCTCCGCGAGACCCGCGACCTGCTCGAAGCCCTTGACCTCACCCGATCCCCCTCGGCCTGAGCGCCTCCGAACAAAATCCCCGCCGCCGCGACAACCCTTCCTTTCTCAATCGGCTCTGACATCCTGAGCCCGCCCGCGTGAGCCGCAGGTACTGACCCGAACGCCACGCACCTACAATTCATCTGCTGCACGCATCGCAGCCCCTGAGCGTACGGACGCGTCCGTCGTGCTGTTCTGGTGCGCGTGGTCACGCATCCGTAGCTTCCCGAGCAGCAAAGTATTTCCCATCTTCCCCAGCAACAGGAGCTCCCATGGCCACTACCCCCGAGCACGATACCCTCATTTGTCTCTTTCACCACACCGACCGCGCCGAACGCACCGTGCAGGAGTTGCTCGAGATCGGCATTCCCGAGAACGCCATCACTCTGATCGGCCACGCTCGTGAAACCGCCGACATCAACACCGGCACGGCAACACTCGACAGCATCAACGTCCCCGAAGCCGACCGCCAGCGTCTGATGGACGGCCTGCGATCCGGTGGCAGCATCGTCTCCGTTTCAGCGGATGGCGGCATGGCCGGCAAGATCGAAGCAATCTTCAAGGAGTACAGCGCCGACAAGATCGACGAAAAAGTCATGTCCACTTCCGACGCGAAAACAATCAGCCGAGGCGCCACGGTCGATGCCTCCGCATTTCCGTCTCGCATCACTGACGAGCGCGTCGACCTTCCGCCCGTTGATCGTGTCGTCACCATGAACCCGCCAGTCGTGGAGACTGTCTCCGCCGACGATCAACGTTCGTTCGCAACATCTGCTTCCAGCTACGGCGCAGTGGACAAGGTCCTCCTGGTCAGCGAGCCGGCGACCGGATCCACGGGTTATCCCGAGACCGTTACGACAGAAGAAACCCTTGTTCTGCTGGAACCGACTGACTTGGTCGAGGACACCGACCTGGTCGAGCCAGGCAGCGGGTCCTACGTCACGTCGGGGACCGCCGGCCGCTTCGATCCGGACGCCCCGATCGACAACGTCCGCAATCCCGCCGCGGACCGTCTCAACGATCCTCTGAATCGCCGGTAAGACTTCCCGCAGACGCCCGGCACGCGCACCAACGCCGGCACACAGCACGATATCTAGGAGATCCGCATGACCACCGAACGCGTCAAGGTTTACGAAGAAAAAAACAAAGGCATCCCCATCCTGTACTGGCTGCTTCCTCTGTTGCTCCTGGCGCTGCTTGCGCTTTGGGCTTGGAAGAGCCGTCACAATGCTCCGGTCGCGGCGACCAATACCCCCGCCGCGGTTGGCGCGTCGTCGAGCGCCGGTGCGCTGCCCGTCCTGGGCACCGTGCACTTCGACACGAACAAGGCCACACTTACGCCGGACGGCCAGGCGACCCTCAGCCGCGCCGCTGACCTTATGAAGCAGACGCCCAACCTCCATCTGCGGCTTGAAGGCTACACCGACAGCACCGGATCGCTCGGCCTCAATGATGCGCTTGCACAGCAGCGCGCGCTCACCGTCGAGCAGTTCCTGCTCTCCAAAGGCATTCCCGCGGACCGCCTTACCGGCCAGGGTTTTGGCCCGGCGAATCCGGTCAACACCAACGGAACCAGCAGTGGGAAGGCGGACAACCGTCGCGTGGAACTGTTCCAGCAGCCTTGATTTCTACAACTTCCTTTCGCAGGCTCGGCGCTCATACCGCCGGGCCTTTTCTCCTTTTGTCGCAGTTCCGACCGAGTCGTTAGGCCTCCTGACCCCTTCTTCTTTACACTTCGGAGAGGGTTCTTGGGACACCCGCTTTGCCGAATCGACACCGGTCTGAAGTCTCAAACTTGGCAACGCTCCAGGAGAACCCACACGTGAATCGACGCTCGGTCGCTTTCGCCCTTCTATTTGCCGCCGCCGCGGCCATCACCGCCCCGGCCCAGCATCCGTCTGCCGACGGAGCCGCCCAGACCTTCGATGCTCTGTCCGAGCAGTACTTTTCCGACGTATTCTTCCATTTCAACCCGACTTCCGGAACCTCAGCTGGCTTCCATCAGTACGACACCGCGCTTGAGGACTTCTCGGGCGCAAACATCGCCCGCGAAATCGCCGCGCTGCACACCTACGAGAAGAAGATCAGCGCCATCGATCCCGCAGCCCTCGACGCACCTGTCGCTGCGGATCGTGAGATCCTGCTTAACTCCATCCGCTCGCAGCTCCTGTCGCTCGAAACGATTCGCAACTGGGAGAAGAACCCCGACCTCTATTCTTCCGGCGTCACCGGCTCCATTTTCGTCCTCATGGAGCGCCCCTTCGCGCCCGCGAACACCCGCCTCCGTGATGTCGTCGCTCGCGAGCGCCAGATCCCGACAGTGTTCGCCGAGGCGCGCCAGAACCTCAAGAATCCACCACACATCTTTACCGAAATCGCCCTCGAGCAGATCGACGGTCTCATATCCTTCTTCCAGACCGACGTCCCGTCCGCGTTCACGGATGCCGATGACGCCCAGGCGAAGGCTGACTTCGCCAAGTCCAACGCTGCCGCCATCGACGCACTGAAGAGCTACAGCGCATGGTTGAAATCAGATCTCCTCCCTCGCTCCGACGGAGATTACCGCCTCGGCGCCGACACCTTCGCGAAGAAGCTCCGGTACGACGAGATGGTCGACATCCCGCTGCCTCGCCTGCTCGAGATCGCCTACGCCGACCTCCATAAAAACCAGGCCGAGTTCGCCCGCGTTGCCAAGCTGGTCGACCCTTCAAAAACCCCGCAGGAAGTTCTCGCCGAGCTCGCCACCATCCATCCTTCTCCCGACAAACTTCTGGCAGCATTTCAAGCTCAGTTCGCCTCGCTCATCGCCTTCATCAACACCCAACACATCATCACCATCCCCGCGCCCACGCAACCCACCCTTGAAG
>CAXUCK010000236.1:0-3201 GCA_964249375.1 uncultured Acidobacteriaceae bacterium | reverse complement strand
GGGTCGGCCCCGCCCTCCCCATCGGCGAACTTCGTGATCACCTTGCCGGGTACGCCCCGATAGGCCTTTCGTTCTCCGCCATCCCGGAGCACTCTCTCGACCCGCGCCAGCTCGGACCCGCCCTCCTCTCCGCCGTTCTCCGCGCTGGCATTGGCCTCTGCGAGCACACGCCGGTCCTTGGCTTGCAGGCCCGCACGCAAACGATCGACATCCAGACCGACGCGGAGACTCTGACCGCCCCGTACTTCGTCGACTGCACCGGCGCATGGTCCCGCCCCTCGTGCGAAGCAGACGTCCCCACAGTCTTCCCCGTCAAGGGGCAGATGCTTGCAGTCGCCATGCCCGCCGCAACGCCGCTCACCGTCACGGTACGCACCCACGACCTCTACCTCGTCCCGCGCACGATCGGCCCCAACGCCGGACGTATCGTGATCGGCGCCACGGTCGAGGACGCCGGCTTCAGCAAGTCGCTCGACCCCGCCAGCCTCGGCGACCTCCATCGCCGCGCCGCTGAGCTCTTTCCGCCCATCGCTGCCGCGCCGGTCCTCGAGCATTGGGCTGGTCTTCGCCCAGCGACGCGCGATCGCCTTCCCCTCATCGGCATCCATCCCGGCAGCCCCCGCCACCTCTTTGCCACCGCCCATTTCCGCAATGGCATCCTGCTTGCCCCCGCAACCGCAACCGTCGTCGCGGATCTGATCGATGGAAGCGCGCCCGGCATGTCGCTCGACGCCTTCTCGCCGGCGCGTCTCTTCGCCGCAACCACCGTTGTGGGCAGCCGATAACCGAACATCCCGCGCGACATCCATTTCCTCACTGCGCTATAACCGTATCTACCTCGCGGCTCCGGCGCGCGTCTCTCTGGGAGAGGAAATCCTTATGTCGAACGCTCCTGCAGTCGCCCCTCGCGGTCTCGAGGGCATCGTCGCCACCACCTCATCCATCTGCTTTATCGACGGAGAAGCCGGCGTCCTCTCCTATCGCGGCATCGACATCCACGAGCTCGCCTCGAAATCCACCTTTGAAGAGACCACCTACCTTCTGTGGCACGGCGCGCTCCCCACCGCCCCAGAGCTGCGGCAGTTTTCCCGCGAACTCGCGGGGGCACGCCAGCTCCCTCCCCGTGTGCTCGACTTTCTCCGGTCTGTCCCCGCGTCGGCCAACTGCATGGACGTACTGCGCACCGCCGTCTCGCTGCTCGCCCTCTACGACGCCCCGAACCACGACACCGCGCACGAAGCCAATTTGCGCAAGAGCTTCCAGCTCACCGCGCAAATCCCCATGATCGTTGCCCTTTTCGACCGCGTCCGAAAATCCAAAGCTCTCATCGAGGCGGACCCGGCACTCTCGCACGCCGCTAATTTTCTCTGGATGCTGACCGGCGAAAAGCCCTCCGGAACGGCAACCCGCGCCTTTGACGTCGCGCTCATCCTTCACGCGGATCACGAGCTCAACGCCAGCACCTTCGCCGCCCGTGTCATCGCCGCCACCCTCGCCGACATGCACTCCGCCATCACCGGCGCCATCGGCGCTCTCTCCGGCCCACTCCATGGCGGGGCCAACGAGGCCACCATGCGCCTCCTCTTTGCCATCGATCAGGCAGGCGCCGACCCCGTCGAGCATGTCCGAACAATGCTCGCAAGAAAAGAGAAAATCTCCGGCTTCGGCCACCGTGTCTACCGCACCGAAGATCCCCGCGCCACGCACCTGCGGCACATGTCCCAGGAGCTGGGCCGCTCAGCCGGCCAGACCAGGTGGTTCGATATGTCGCTCGAGATCGAGCACTTCGTCACCGCAGAAAAAAAGCTCAACGCCAACGTGGACTTCTATTCCGCGTCCACCTACACCACACTCGGCATCGACATCGACCTTTTTACCCCCATCTTCGCCATCTCGCGCATAGCCGGATGGGCCGCTCATGTGATGGAACAGCACGACAACAACCGCCTCATCCGCCCCCGCGCCGACTACACCGGACCCACCTACCCTGCACCCTACGTTCCACTGTCAGAGCGGTAGCGGCGGTCCAAGGGTTCTTGCCTGCAGATCAACAGCGACTGTAAGTCCAGAAGTACAGACCGGCAGCCAGCTTTCAGCCAGCGAGCGACGCAGCTCTCTGAGAGTGGCCAGTCAGTTCTGCCGCACGCGCTTCGGCGAAAGCCGCTGCGCCGAGCAGGGCGCAGGTGTCGTCGAGGATAACCCGCACAGGTGTTGCTTCAAGAAGCGGGGAAAGCCGGCCCTTGTCGAGAAAGGCCTCCATGAACGGGCCTTCCTGCAGCGTTTTCAGGATCTTCGGGGCGATACCCCCACCCAGGTAGAGGCCGCCCGTCGCCAGGACCTTGAGGGCCAGATTGCCGGCCTCCGCGCCGTACGCCGCCGAAAAGAGGCGCATGGCCTCGTGGGCAATGGGGCTCGATCCGTCTTCCGCGGTGGTCCCAAGCACGGCATTCGGGTCTTCCTTGGCGAGACGCTCGCGCAGCCACTCCGGTTCTTCCATCTTCTGGTCGTCACGCAGAAACGCATAAACGTTCTTGATGCCGAGGCCGGAGACGACCCGCTCAAAGGAGACCCGCCCGTTGAGAGTGCGGCGAAGATACTGCAGAAGCGCAATTTCCTGGTCAGTGCGTGGGGCGAAGTCGCAGTGGCCACCTTCAGACGGGATCGGACGGTGCGCCTTGCCATCCCAGATCAGCAGCGCCTCGCCTAGTCCGGTGCCGGCCGCAATCAGCCCGCGGTGGCCCACCACGCTGGCATCTCCTTCGTGCAGCGTGCAAATCTTGTCCGGCGCGAGCTCAGGAATGCCGTAGCCATTCGCTTCGAGGTCGTTGATCAGAAAGATGTGCTCGATGCCGAGGGACTTCGATAGGTCGCGCGCATCCAGCGTCCACGGGAGATTGGTCAGTTTCAGCCGCCCATTGCGGACCGGTCCCGGGCAGCCGAAGCAGGCCGCGACGATCTCCTGCTGGTTTGGCGGAACCGTTCCCGAGGAAGCCTGAGCCGGGGCTGAATCGGCCGTGGTGGTCACCGGCGCTTTCGAGTCGGAGGCCGAAGCCTCCTGAATCGAGCCTTCGGGGTGCGACAGAAACTCCTTCACCACCGCGTCGAGTGTGGCATATCCGCCTGCAGGGAACTTCTGGTCACGCACCGGCACCAGACGGCCGCCCTTGAAGTCGTAGAGGGCAAGGTGAACTTTGGTACCGC
>CAXUCK010000235.1:0-3209 GCA_964249375.1 uncultured Acidobacteriaceae bacterium | reverse complement strand
GGATTGGACCGGGTCTTTGAGTCTGTCCTGAACGGGATGGTCGAGGGAAGCGGGAGGGAGATGGTGTTGCGTGTGCAGGAAACGGAGCTGGTGCTCTATGGAGGTGGCGCGGGGAGCGGCATTGACCAGGAGGAGTGGCCGCTGCGGGTAGCCCGGCTGCTGATCGAGGAAGCCGGCGGAGGCGTGGTATACAGTGAGGATCCAGTGTGCGCCCGGGTTCAACTTGCTCGGGCGTAAGCGGTTTTGGGGGCTTCTCCAGAGCGGGTTCCCGGCCTTTGCTGGCCGGGTTTGCATCGCGTACGTCCAGGTTGTTTCTTCTGCCTCATGAGTCTGTCTACGGGCCCAGTCTCGGATCGTTCGGTATCGCAGCAGCAGGTTGCGGTGCTGCTGGTGAGCGCGAGCTTTGAGGTGCGGCGGACGCTGCGCGAGCGCCTTTCGCCGGAGCGATGGACGATACGGGAAGCGGAAAGCGGGGCGGACGCGCTTGAGAAGCTGTTGGAAGTTGACACGGATGTGGTGCTGCTTGACACGCGTTTGCCGGATCTACGGCCGGAGGAGTTTCGCGATCTGGTGCGGGTGCAATTTCCAGATCTGCAGCTGCTGACGCTCAACGGGCCGGCCGACGGGGGAGAGGACGGCGGAGCTGCGCGTGGGAGCGCGGGCACTCGGCTTGTGGGGGAGTTGGCTGAGTTGCTGCGGTTGGGTGGCAGCTTGACGACGAGCGCGCCGCCAAACGGTTTACCACCTGCGGGTCTCCGGACGGGGTCGTGGCCGAGCGGACTCCGGCCGGCAGGGGCGACCGCAGCGGGTTGGCAGGGTTTGGTGGGCGGCTCCGCGGCGATGCAGCGGGTGTACTACGCGGCGCGGCTGGTCGCGAAGCGGGACACGAGCGTGCTGATCAGCGGCGAGAGCGGCACGGGAAAAGATCTGGTGGCGCGCGGGATCCATCAGGTGAGCGCGCGCGAGAAGCAGCCGTACGTCGTGATCAACTGCGCGGCCATTCCGGAGGCACTGCTGGAAGCGGAGTTGTTCGGGTACACGAAAGGATCGTTTACCGGGGCGGTACAGTCGCGGATCGGACGGATTCACGCGGCCCACGGAGGGACGCTGTTTCTGGATGAGATTGGCGAGATGCCGCTCCCGCTGCAGAGCAAGCTGCTGCGGTTTCTGGAAGGCGGCGAGGTGCAGCGGATCGGCGATACGGATGTGCTGAAGGTGGATGTGCGGGTGATCGCGGCGACCAACGCGGACCTGAAGCGGATGTCGGCGGAGAACCGGTTTCGCGAGGACCTGTATTACCGGCTGGCCGTGTTTCCTATCCGTCTGCCGCCGCTGCGGGAGCGGATGGAGGATCTGGACAGCCTGACGGAGAGTTTTCTCGCCCGGTTTGCTCCGGGGGTGGGCATCAGCGCGGAAGCGCGAGCGCTGCTGCATGGGCACAGCTGGCCGGGCAACGTGCGGGAGCTGCGCAATGTGCTGGAGCGGGCGAGCTTGTTTGCCGAAGGGGCAGGGGAGATCCGGGCGGAGGATGTGGTGCTGTAGGCCGTGTGCTGCAACAAGACCCTCGCTCCTTAGAAGGCCGCGGAACCTTTAGGTCACAGGGCTGTTGTCCGGTCGTTTTCTCGCCACCAGCCACATGGTGTCGCTGGTCGGGAGGTGGTCGAGAAGGCCAAAGCGGACAGAATCATATCCTGTTTCGTCCAGAAGCCGGACCAGGGTTGCAGGGGTGAAGTAGTTCACGTGATCGGGGAACCGAAAACCGCACCATCTCGCTCCGCGAACGCGCCTGTTCCACGACGCGTAGTTCGGTACCTTGACGATCACACGAGCGCTGTAGCGCATCACGCGCTTGAGAGCCTCGAGCGTTTGACGGGCTTGGGCGTCGTGCTCCAGAAAGGACGTCATGATGATGCCGGTAAAGAATCGGTCTGGAAACGCAGCCAGCCCCGTCAGAGCATCCGCCTGGACGACCTTGCCTCCGCGCGGCGCAAAGGCCTGCGATGCAATGGCGCTCAATTCTGAGCTGATCTCAATCCCGAAGGGCGTGTATTTTTCCGGCAAAGACGCAAGCGTGTGGCCGCCAGCGCAGCCGATATCGAGGATACGACCTGTGTTGAAGTACTTCAGCACGAGCGTCAGCAGCTTATTTCGCTTCGTGATCTTCTGCAGCGCCGCCTTGGGAAGCCGTCCTGCGGCATAGCGTACCGGGCTCTGGCCCATCCGGTCCTCGGTTTCGGCGGCAAAGGTCTTCTCCCACGCGAAGTCGTCCTTTAAAGTTTCGGGGGGGGGGGTTTTTCCTTATAGCCCATCCCGCATACCGCACCGGTTTTCAAAGCCCAGGGAGGTTGAGAAGGAGCCAGGGATGGCTGTGACGTATTGTCTGTACCGCAGATGGGGCAAGCCACCCGGTTCTGCATAGGGATCGCTGACACATCTACTACGATAACGCCTCAAGTGAGTCTGGCGAGCTCCTTGGCGTGCCAGGCTCCGCACGGGGGATGAGCGTCCTTGAACAGAGGAGTCTCGTCGGTGGCGCCGCTGCCAACGCCGTTCCGCTCTTGCGATTCCCCACGTCAATCTACGCTCTGGGACGGAACTGGGAGGCATGCATAGCTCGGTCGCGGCACTTCCACGGCGCCGCGGCTGATGGCGGCGGCGGCTTGGCTACAACGGAAGGGGTAGGGCGATCGGGCGAGGCCGGAGTTTGGCGTGGGGGTTGCTTTCGAACTAGGCGAATGTTGCCTAGTTCTCATGGAGTTCCAATGAAGGGGAAGATCGGCCCGGCGGCGGCGCTGGCAGGTCCGGCGGGGCTGCTGACGGGGAGTTCCGGCGTGGCAGCGTCCGAGGATCGCTCACCGGTGTTGCTGCGCGAAGCGTTCTCGGAATTCATTGCGGCTTCGGCGCGGCTGGAGATCTCGTACCGCGAACTGCAGGGAGAGGTGCAGGAGCTGGGGCGGGAGCTGGCGGAGCGGAACCTGGCTTTGGGGGCGAGCCTGGCGGAAAACCGGGCGATGCGGGAATCGCTCGAGCAGATTCTGGATGCGATGCCGTGCGGTGTTCTGGTGGTGGAGAGCGCGGGCGAGATCCGGATGCGCAATCCGGAGGCGGCGCGACTGCTGGCGATGGAGCCGGAGCGGATGCGGTCGCTCGGTGAGGTGCGGAGCGAGCGGGGGATCGATCTGGGCTCGAACAGGAACGCAGGCGACGAT
>CAXUCK010000234.1:0-3266 GCA_964249375.1 uncultured Acidobacteriaceae bacterium | reverse complement strand
ACTCCCGGGTGCCGGTACGGTGGGTGCTGCGGTTTGAGCGGCGCGTCCTTGGGCTTTTGATGGGGGCGTGCGCGGATGCAAAGCGGTCGCCGCTGATTTGCACGACGCCGTTTTACGCGCCGGTTGCCGAGTTGTGGCCGGGGCCGGTGGTTTACTACGCGACAGACCTGACGGTCGGGTATGACGGTCTGGATCCCGAGCAGGTACGCGGGCTGGACCGAAGAATGTGCGGTGTGGCGCGGGCTGTGTGTCCGAACTCACGCCGCATTGCGGACTACTTTGTTGGCGATGTGGGGTGTCATCCGGAGAAGATTTGCGTGGTGCCGAACGCGACCCGCGAGGCAAATGTGCCGGCGCGGGTGTTGGAAGAACCGGGAGAGTTGCCGGCGGATGTCGCGGATCTGGATCGACCCGTCGCCGGGGTGATCGGCAACATGGCAGGCAACATCGACTGGGTGCTGGTGAGGGGAGCGATGGAACGAACTCCCTGGCTGAGGTGGGTGTTTGTGGGCCCGGTGGGTAAGCCGCTGGCGGACAGCGGACAGAATGCTGCACGAGAGTGGGTGAAGGAGCACGCTCGCTTCGTGGGCTCGAAGCCGTACGGGGAACTGCAGCGATACGCCCGGAGTTTTGATGTGGCGGTGTTGCCGTATCGCAAGAAGGAGCCGACCTACTCGGGAAGCTCGACGAGATTTTACGAGCATTTACCTGCAGGGCGGCCGATGGTGGCGACCCGGGGATTTGCGGAACTGCTGGAGAAAGAGCCGTTACTGAAGCTGGTCGACACTCCGGAGCAGGTTGTGGCTGCAATGGAGCACTTGCGGGCGAGCGGGTTCCGGGACGGTCAAGAGATGGCTCGCTGGAAGGCCAGCCGGTTGGGGACATGGCAGGAGCGAGCACGAACGTTGAGGGGAGCAATCGGAGATCCGGATGCGGCGGCAATTTCGGAGGAGATGTCGGGTGTGCGGGCCCGGGCTGGGGCAAAACACCTACGGGAAGGTGAATCGCCGTAGGAGATCAGGCAACGGAAAGGAGATCGGAGGAAGAATCCGGGCGGAGGGCGGCGCGGTCGATTCCGGAGGCATCCATTGAAATGGCGAGATCGCCGGAAAGAAGGATAAAGGCATGGGTATTTTGGACATGATCCAGTCAGCATCCGGAGGCGCAGGTGGCGCTGGACAGAATGCGCAGGCCGCAGGTGGTCTGGTTGAGGAGATGCAGCAGAGGCCGGGAGGGCTTGGTGGTTTGCTCTCGATGCTGCATCAGAACGGGACCAGCGGAGCGACGCAGCAGTGGGCAAATGGACAGACGCAGCCTGCGGATCCGTCGCAGGTAGAGCAAGGCCTCGGCGGCGGGGTGATTGACAGCATCGCGCAGAGAACAGGTATGTCACCGACGGCGGTGAAGGCTGGGCTGGCGGTGGCGTTACCGCTCATCGTGCACCATATGGTGCAGAACGGGCATGTGACGGCGGACGGTCAGCAGGCCGGTGCGCCACCTGAGCCCGGCGGGTTGTTGCAGTCGGTTCTTGGTCGAATGATTTAGATCGCACGATCGCGATGCCAGATAGTTGACAATGGTCGCCCAGGGGGCGCCGCAATGCGGTGCCGAGGAGCTTGGGCCAAGCGCATTAGAAAGACAGGACTGATGGCAAGCTTAGATGAGTTGAAAACGAAGTATCAGCCGGTGCTGGATGTGTTCAGTAAGCTGGCTCCTTATGGAGCAAAGCTGGATGCAGTGGACCAGGATCCTGACGGGAAGCTTCACCTGAAAGGCGAAGTGCCAAGCACGGTAGTGGCGAATCGGGTGTGGGATGCAATCAAGAAAGTCGACCCGTCCTATTCGGACCTCCACCACGAGATTGCGACGACTGGAGGAGCGGAACAGCCGTATACCGTGAAGGGTGGCGACACCCTGAGCGCGATCTGTCAGCTGTTTTATGGCGCGGCAAGCAAGTATACGGAAGTCGCACAGAAGCTCGGCATTGAAGCTGACAAGATCAAGGTCGGCGAGACGTTGCAACTGCCGGTGCTTAGCTGAGAACAGAGGAGCAGCTTCGGCGCACGCCGCGACTCGTGAGTCGGTGGCGGGCGCCGAGCATTCCTCCAACGTGGGCTTCGCACGATCATCCGAGCGTCAGGCAGTACTGGCCCCGCGCTGTTTCTGAGCCAGGTAGGTGCGGATGGTAGAAGTTGCTCCGCCTCCGGAGAGCATCAGAAGGGCGGCTTGGACGGCTTTGACGAAGTCCTCGTTCGCTGGGAGACGTTCTCCGAAGATGGAACTGATCGACAGCATCGGGCGAGGGTCTGTTCCGGCTGACGAGGCGATGGGAGTAAGTTCAGGCGCGCGGGCGTCCACGATGTCGAGGGGGCGGCCGGTTTCGTCTTTTCCGCTGCCCAAGTATAGGATCCAGCTTGCAACGACCAGGCTCAATAGTGGGGTGGGCGCGCCTCTGTCAAGAAGCTGCTGGATAGAAGGCAGAAGCCATTTTGGGATCTTGGCAGAACCTTCGGAGCAGATGCGGGTGACTTGATCGTTGATGGTGGGATTGGCGAAGCGCTCAATCAGGCTCCGCTTGTAGTCGGCGACGGAGACGCCCGGGATGGTGGGGACGACCGGGGTGACTTCTTCCATGAACGCCTGGATGAACGAGACCATGAGTGGGTCGGCCATGATGTCCTGCACGTAGGTGAAGCCGAGGAGCGCGCCGAGGTAGGCCATGGCGAGATGGCTGCCGTTGAGCAGGCGCATCTTCATGATTTCATAGGAGGCGACATCGGTGGTGAACTGGGCACCGACGCGCTCCCACTGCGGGCGGCCGTTGGAGAAGGTGTCTTCAATGACCCACTGCTTGAAGGGTTCGGTGACCACGGGCCAGGCGTCGTCGATGCCGAAACGGCTGCGGAGCCAGGCGATGTCGGCAGGGGTGGTGGCAGGGGTGATGCGGTCGACCATGCTGTTGGGGAAGGCCACGTTGGTGGCGATCCACTGCTCGAGGGCTGGGTTCGAGAGGCTGGTGTAGGCGCGCAGAACGCGGCTGATGACGTGGCCGTTTTCCTGGAGGTTGTCGCAGGACATGATCGTGCAGGGCCGGAGGCCGCGGTTGCGGCGGCGGTCGAGCGCTTCGGCAAGGAGGCCGATGGAGGAGGTGGGTTGGTCGGGGTGGTCGAGGTCGTGCTTAATGGCGGGGTGGTCCGCGAGGAAGTCGCCGGTGCCTTCGTCGATGAAGTAGCCTCCCTCGGTGATGGTGAGCGAGATGATGCGGG
>CAXUCK010000233.1:0-3293 GCA_964249375.1 uncultured Acidobacteriaceae bacterium | reverse complement strand
TCGTCGAGAAAGGCACTGACGCGCCAGCGTGCCGGGTCCACACCGGTTGCCTCGTAAGCTGCGAATGTCGATTCGGCGTGCCGGGCTCCAGCCTGGTGCAGCACCGTCAAGCCGGGCAGGGCTTCGGTGAGCCGCGCCAGGATCGCCGGCATGGCCACATTCAGCGCACGCGCTCCCTGGCTGCCGCCGAAGACGAGCAGATGAGGCGGTACGCCCACCTGCCTTTGGGGAAGCGCAAAGAACTCCCGGCGTACGGGCACTCCGGTGACTTCCGCGTTGCGGAAGAAGCGGCGGCACTCGTCAAAGGCTACGGCGGCCCGCGTGACCCGCCGGCCGACAAGCCGGTTCGCCAGCCCCGGCGCCGCATTCGGCTCGTAGGCCAGGGTGGGGATGCGGAGTAGAACGGCGGCCATCATCGCCGGCCCGCTGGCGTAGCCACCAACGCCCACGACAGCCTGCGGCCGAAAGGCTCGCATGAGCCCAACGCACTTTGCCATCCCACGCGGCAGGTCTCCAAGCGTCCTCGCTCGCGTGGCCAGCGAGACATTCTTCAGCATGCCCACTTCAATCAAGTCGAGGGGGAATCCGGCTTCCGGCACGAGGCGCGCCTCCATGCCCCGGGCTGTTCCGACGTACCGCACCTCGGCCTCGTACCGGTCGCGGAGCTCACGGCCGATCGCCAGGGCTGGGATCACGTGCCCACCCGTTCCGCCACCTGCAATCAAAACCCGCACAAATCCAGCTCCTAGTTCTTAGCGGTTCGCTTTTAGCCAGAAGCTAAGAGCTCACGGCCCGAAGCTGCTCCTAATCGATCTCTCGTGTCAGGTTCAGCAGCACGCCCATGCTGGCCAGCGTAATGAACACGCTGGTTCCACCGGAGGAGATGAACGGCAGCGGAATGCCTTTCGTGGGCAGCAGTGCAAGGACGACGCTAATGTTGAAGAAGGCCTGGATCATGACGGCGGTGGTGAGGCCGAATGCGAGAAAGCGGGCAAACGGGTCGGTCGACAGGAACGCCGCTCGCAGACCCCGGTATCCCAGCGCCACGAAGAGCCCGACGATGCACAGCGCGCCGATCAGTCCCAGCTCCTCGCACACGTTGGCGAAGATGAAGTCGGTGTGCGGCTCTGGCAGATAGAACAGCTTCTGCCGCCCTTCCATGAGGCCCAATCCGCGAATGCCGCCTGTTCCCACGGCGATGAGCGACTGCAGGATGTGGAACCCGGTGCCCTTCGGGTCTGCCTCGGGGTTCACAAAGGCGAGCATGCGGGCGCGCCGGAACTTCACGAAAAAGAGCATGAAGTAGAGCACGGGAGCCGCGAGCGCAAACGCGACGGCGAAGAACTTTCGCTGGGCGCCGGCCAGGTACAGCATCAGCAGCATGACGGCGGCGCACACCATTGCGGTGCCCAGGTCCGGTTCCTTCAGGATGAGCAGGATGAACAGCAGCGGCGGCGCGACGGCGCGCAGGATGGTTCCCTTGTAGTCGTCCATCGCGTGAATGCGCGTCTGCAGGAAATATGCGAGGTAGAGCACGACTACGGGCTTGGCCATCTCCGACGGCTGCAGCGTAATGCCGGCGACCCGAATCCAGCGGTGCGCGCCGTTCATGCCGCCCATGGCAAAGACGCCGGCGAGGAGCAGCATCGTGATTGCGACGGCGGGGAACACCACCTTGGGGTTGTTGTAGCGGCGGTAGTCCACCTGCATCAGCAGAACCATCGCGACGAGCCCAAGGAACGCCCACACGGCCTGCCGCGCGACGTAGCTGTACGGCGAGCCGAGCGTCTCCTTGGCCATGACCGCCGAGGCCGAGAATACCTCGATCAGGCCAAACAGCACGAGCAGAAGCACTGTGCCGAACATCCACTTGTCTACGCCAACCCGCTTCGCCATCGCTCACCGCACCTGCAAACCTTGCAGGACCTCCGCCTTCGGGAGCGGAAGACCTACTTTCCATCAACGGCTGTCTCTACAGCGCCTGCACCAGTTCCCGAAACACCCGCCCGCGGTGCTCATAATTCTCAAACTGATCGAAGCTCGAGCAGGCCGGAGCCAGCAACACCACATCGCCAGGAACAGCTGCCTTGGTCGCCTCCGCGACTGCGACCTCCATCGTCCCCGCACCTTCTATCTTTACGACTCCACCCAGCTGCCGCGCAATCTTTTCCGCCGCTGAACCGATGGTGTAAACAGCCTTCACGCGCTCGCGGAGCATGTCGCGCATTTCGCCGTAGTCCGAGTCCTTGTCTTTCCCGCCGAGAATCAGGTGGACGCCACCCGCAAAGGACGCCACGGCCTTCATCGCCGCATCGACATTGGTGGCCTTCGAGTCGTTGTAGAATTCGACGCCATTCCAGGTGCGCACGGGCTCCAGCCTGTGCTCGACGCCGCGGAACTGCCGCACCGCCGACCGGATGCGCTCCGCCGACACCCCGGCCAGCCGAGCGATGGCGGCTGCCGCGAGCACATTCTCGACGTTATGCGCGCCTTTTAGCTGAATTTCGTTTACCGGCATGACCGGCTCGGCTTTTGCGCCCTCGCGGGCGAGCCACAGGATCGACTCCCCATGGACAAAGGCGCCCTGCTTGATCGGCCGGCGCGGGCTGAACCAGAACACCTGCGCGCGCGTTTTGCCGGCAATCATTTGCGTGGCTTTGTCTTCCGCGTTCAGCACCAGGAAGTCTTCCAGATCCTGCCGCTCCGTGATCCGCGCCTTCGCTGCCGCGTACCGCTCAAACGTTCCATGCCGATCCAGGTGGTCCGGCGTGATGTTGAGCACGGCGGCGATGCGCGGGCGGAACTCAGCGACTGTCTCGAGCTGGAAGCTGGAGACTTCCAGCACGTTCCAGCCTCCTGGCTGGCTCTCCGCAATGAGGTCGATCACCGGGAGGCCGATGTTGCCGCCAACCAGCGTCGGCAACCCACCCGCCTTCAGGATCTCGCCGACCAGGGTTGTTGTGGTGGTCTTTCCGTTTGACCCAGTAATGGCCACCACCTGCCCTTGCAAAAAGCGCGACGCGAGCTCCAGCTCTCCGATCACCGGGACCCCCAGCGTCCGGACCTGGTTCAGCTCGGCCGTGTCCACCGGCACGCCCGGGGAAATCACGATTAGGTCCTGCCGCCGAAAGGTCAGCACCCCGTGCCCGCCCGTCTCGACCATGATGCCCGCATCCATCAGCGCGGGAATCTCCTTGGCGAGCGCTTCCGCGCTTCGCGAGTCGCTCACCGTTACCCGGGCCCCGCGGCCCCCCAAAAAACCGGCCCCCCCGCTGCGCCGCCCCCCCCCCCCC
>CAXUCK010000232.1:0-3296 GCA_964249375.1 uncultured Acidobacteriaceae bacterium | reverse complement strand
GGCCTCGTCGGTGCGCTGGTCGCCACCGCCCTCATCGGCTCAGCCATCGAAGGAGCCCTCCTCGGCGTCGCCGGAGCCGCTCTCGGCGCCTTTGCCGGCTTTCACCTCCGCACCTGCGCCGTCATCCGGTCGCAAGGCTGGCCAGACTGGCGTGTCGCCGCCGTCGAAGACATCGTAGCCATCATCGCCTCCATCTTCGCCCTCAGCATCGTCACCGGTTAGCTGCTCTCCGCCAGTCAAGAAAACTCTCCGGGAGCACGCCTCGCCCGCCCGCCCGCTAAAATCCAGCAAGCCATGCCGACCCGAACCAGACGCCTCCTCACGCCGACCCTCCTCCTCGCGGCACTCCCTATCGTTCTCCTCAACTCGTGGGTCGCTTTTCACTCGCTCGCCGTCCTGCTCGGAAGCGAGTTCTGGGTCAATCACACCTGGGAGGTCATCACCCAGGTTGAGGAAACCATGGGCTCCGTCAAAGACGCCGAAATCGCCGCGCGCGGCTACATCAATTCCGGCAACCCGGGCTATCTCCCCCTCTACCACCAGGCCATCTCCCAAATTCCCGTCGAGCTTGGAAAATTCCGCAAACTCACGATGGACAACCCGCGACAGGTTGAGAACGAGCGCATGATGCGTACCGCAGTCGACGCCCGTCTTGCCTGGATGCAAACGTCCATGGATCTCCGTTTGCGCAACGATCAGGCAGCTCTTGACGCGCGCAGAGCCACCGGTGTCGGTTTCCTGCAAACGTCGAACCTGCGTACTTTGGCAGATCGCATGGAGTCCGAAGAACGCCGCCTGCTCGTTGATCGCACCAGCAATTACGCCAGCAGCGTCACGCGTGCGAAACTCTCGATCGCCGTCGCCAGCGCCCTCGATTTCCTTCTTGTCCTGCTCATGATCCGCTACTTCCTCCGCGAGCGCACCCTTCGCCTTGCTGCCGCCGAAGATGCCAGGCGCCTCGCCGCCTCACGCGCCATCATCGAAAAGAACGCCGCCGAAATCCTGGCCCTCAACGCCACGCTCGAAGAACGCGTTCGCCAGCGCACCGCCGAGCTTGAGGCCACCAATCGCGAGCTCGAAGCCTTCTCCTACTCCGTCTCCCACGACCTTCGTGCGCCCCTCCGAACCATCGACGGCTTCTCCCTCGCCCTCGCCGAGGACTACACCGATGCCATCGACGCAACCGGCCGCGATTACATCGGCCGCGTCCGCGCCGGCGTCCAGCGCATGGGCCAGCTCATCGACGCTCTCCTCCAACTCTCCCGCATCACCCGGGCCGACATCACCCGCGAGACGGTCGACCTCTCCGCTCTCGCCGAATCGGTCGTCAGCAATCTCCCGCCCGAGCCCCGCGATGGCGCCATCGAGTTTCGCATTCAACCCGGTCTCGAGGTCCAGGCAGACGCCAAGCTCGTTCGCGTCGCCCTTGAAAACCTCCTCGGCAACGCCGCGAAGTTCACCTCCAAGCTCCCTCTCGCCGTCGTCGAATTCGGCTGGGACGACGAACAAAATGCCTGGTTCGTCCACGATAACGGCGCCGGCTTCGACATGAACTACGCCCACAAGCTCTTCAACGCCTTCAACCGCCTTCACGGCGACAAGGATTTCAAAGGCTCCGGTATCGGTCTCGCCACCGTGGCGCGCGTGGTTCGCCGCCACCACGGAACCATCTGGGCCGCCAGCGTCGTCGGTCATGGCGCAACATTTTGGTTTACGTTAGGATAGCCAGCATGGCTGAGGGTCCCAGAATGATATTGCTCGTCGAAGACGACCCGGATCACGAACTCCTGACCATTCGGGCTCTTCAAAAATCCAACATCGCGAACGACGTCCGTGTCGCCCGCGATGGGGCCGAAGCCATCGATCTCCTCTTCGGCGCAACACCGATCAAGCCTCAAGTCATCCTCCTCGACCTCAAATTGCCCAAGGTGGAAGGCCTCGAAGTCCTCCGCCGCATCCGCGAAAGCGCCGAAACGCGCATGCTCCCCGTTGTTGTCCTCACCTCCTCCGACGAAGAGCGCGACCTCGTCCGCTCCTACCAGATTGGCGTCAACAGCTACATTCGCAAGCCAGTCAACTTCAGTGACTTCGCCGAGGCCACCCGGCAGTTAGGGATGTACTGGCTGGTGCTCAACGAATGCCCCCCGTCGACCTAGAGTCCCCCCCGCGGCCGCTTCGCGTGCTGCTGGTGGAAGACAACCCCGATGACGCTTTTCTGATCGAGCGGTACCTTCGGCGAAATGGCTTCGCGCCCGAAATCAACCGCGTCGAAACCGCCTCGGAAATGCAAAAACATCTGCGGATCCACGTCGACGCGCCCGACATCATCCTCGCCGACTACAACCTCCCAAACTTCAGCGGCCCTGCTGCCCTCCAAAGCCTCAAAAACTCCGGCCTCGACATCCCCTTCATCATGATGTCCGGAGCCATGTCCGAAGAAACCGCCGTCGAGTCCATGCGAGCCGGCGCGCACGATTACGTCACCAAACAAAATCTCGTCCGCCTCATCCCTGCCCTCGAGCGCGAGCTCAGAGAGGCCTCCGCCCGCCGCCTTCAGGTCGCCGCCGAACGCGCCCTCCGCGACAGCGAAGCACGCTTCCATCGCCTCGTCGAGGCCATGCCCCTCGGTCTCCTTATCAGCGAGAAGTCGGGCAAGGTCATCTACGCCAACGCCGCCCTCGAACGCCTCCTCGGCTATCCCAGCAGCCGCATCATCGCCGGCCTCGTCAGCCTCGCAGACCTCTGTCCTTCCCTCAGCAATCTCGATCAGCGCCTGAACGAACCCGCCCACACCTCCGTCACCGCCGAGCCCTTCGAAGGCGTCTGCGTCACCCAGGCCGGACAGCACATCGACGTCCTCATCGGCATCGCCGTTCTCAACCCAGAGGCTCCCGAAGCCGAGCAGCAGCTCGCTGCCTTCATCGCCGATCTTTCCCTCCAAAAAAAGAGCGAAGAAGTGCTCCGCCGCACCGAGAAGCTCGCCGTCGCCGGCCGCCTCGCCGCCTCCATCGCCCACGAGATCAACAACCCCCTTGAAGCCATCACCAACTGCTTCTACCTCATCGAGCAGTTCCCCCTCGCCGACGAACCCCGCTCCTTCCTTGAACTCGCCCAGAAAGAGCTCAACCGCGTCGCGCAGATCACCGTGCAAACCCTGCGCTTCTATCGCCGCTCCTCCCGCCCTACCTTCACCGACATCCACGAGCTCATCAACACCGTCCTTACCCTGCTCGATTCGCGCCATACCCCGCACCACAAACACGTCATACGCCAACAACCACCCAACCCCCATGTAA
>CAXUCK010000231.1:0-3308 GCA_964249375.1 uncultured Acidobacteriaceae bacterium | reverse complement strand
GCTTCGGCGTCCCCAACCTCGGCGGCGAAACCCGCTTCGAATCCTGCTACTCCGGCAACCCCTTGCTCAACGCCTTCGCCCTCGGCCTCGTCCGCAAAGACGAAATCTTCTACGCCAAGGCCACCGGCGTCGGAAACCCCGTCCTCTACGTCGGCGCAAAAACCGGCCGCGACGGCATCCACGGAGCCACCATGGCCTCGGAAGAGTTCACCGAAGGCTCCGAGCAAAAACGCCCCAACGTCCAGATGGGCGACCCCTTCCTCGAAAAACTTCTCCTCGAAGCCTGCCTCGAAGCCATGAAAACCGGCGCTGTGGTTGGAATTCAAGACATGGGCGCCGCCGGCCTCACCTGCTCCACGTGCGAAATGGGCGCTCGCGGCGAGCTCGGCGTCACCATCGAGCTCGACCGCGTCCCGCAGCGCGAGACGGGGATGACGTCGTACGAGATCATGCTGTCGGAGTCGCAGGAGCGCATGCTCCTCGTCGCCGAAAAGGGCCGTGAGTCCGAAGTCCTCGCCGTCTTCTCCAAGTGGGGCCTCGACTGCGCCGAAGTCGGCGTCGTCACCGCCGAAGACATCATGCGCGTCACCCACTCTGGCATGCTCGTCGCCGAAATCCCCAACAAGGCCCTCACCGACGACGCCCCCCTCTACCACCGGGCGGTAGGCACGTGGGCACCTCCGGTCCCACGAGATCCTCCGGCCTGGGTCCTCGAAGAGCTCCGCAAACCCCGCGACTACACCGCCGACCTCCTCAAGCTGCTCGCCTCCCCCAACATCTGCGACAAGCGCTACATCTACGAGCAGTACGACTCCATGGTCCAGACCAACACCGTCCAGGGCCCCGGCTCCGAAGCCGGCGTCATCCGCATCAAGGGCACCGGCGGCAGTTCTCAGGTCTCAGTTGCCAGTTCTCAGGCAAACACCACAGATTTACTGAGAACTGACAACGAGCAACTGGGAACTCGCCGCGAACGCGGCCTCGCCATGGCCCTCGCCGGCAACGGCCGGTGGTGCTACCTCGACCCCAAGCTCGGCGCCATGCACGCCGTCGCCGAAGCCGCCCGCAAGGTCGCCTGCACCGGAGCCACCCCCGTCGCCGCCACCAACTGCCTCAACTTCGGCAACCCCGAAAAACCCGAAATCATGGCCCAGCTCTCGCTCGCCATCGACGGCATCGCCGAAGCCTGCACCGCCCTCGGCACCCCGGTCACCGGCGGCAACGTCTCCCTCTACAACGAAACCCGCGGCGAAGGCATCTACCCCACCCCGGTAATCGGCATCGTCGGCCTCCTCGACGACGTCACCAAAGCCGTCCCATCAGGTCTGCAAAGCGGCGATGAACTCGTGCTTATACTCGGCGCTCCACCGACGCAGTCAGTGCAACGCCTTCATCAAGAACTTGGCTCTTCTGAGTTCGCCAACACCGTGCTTACTAGCTCTTGGGGCACGCCGTCTGCGTTGGATCTCCGCAAAGAACAGCAACTCCAAACCTTCCTCCAGACGCTTGCGGTATCTGGCTTAATCGGTTCTGCCCAGGACGTCTCGAGTGGTGGCGTCGCTGTAGCTCTGGCCAAACTTTGTATCCAGAGTGGTCAGGGCATCACCGCCAACGTATCCGGCCTTGCATGGTCGACGTCCGGATCCTCGGAACGGTCCCAAACTGCGCGAGACGGTATCGCAACCGAGTGTGCGTTCTTCGGCGAACACAGCTCCATGGCGCTTGTAAGTGGCACCGCGAGAAACATCGGCGAAATAGTGCGTCTCGCCAAACAGGTTGCAATCCCGTGTACTCCCGCCGGTACGGTCATTCCCGAAAGAGAGCTCGCGATCTCAAATCGG
The DNA here is from genome assembly GCA_964249375.1 of uncultured Acidobacteriaceae bacterium. Lineage (GTDB taxonomy): Bacteria > Acidobacteriota > Terriglobia > Terriglobales > Acidobacteriaceae > Edaphobacter. The sequence goes on along the minus strand of CAXUCK010000231.1, from coordinate 1,467 downwards.
AATCCGTGGGGACCAGAGTCGGAGGCGGAGTATGGTTACCACGAGATTGTCGTTTCCATAGAAGACCTCCGCACTGCCTACTCCAACACCCTCCCCTCCCAGCTAGCCGCCGAGGTCGTCACCGCATGAGCGAAGGCGAAAAGCTTCTTGATCTTGAAGCGTTGGAAAAGGTCTCAACGCGTCTCGCCGAAGCGCTCGAGGCCCTGGACAAGGATCCGGACAATCTGTTCATCCTTGATTCCGTCATCAAGCGCTTTGAGCTCACCTACGAGCTCTCCATCCGAAATCTGCGGCGCTCTCTGCTTGATTCCGCCATCAGTAATCCCGATATCGAAGACTTGTCTTTCCAGGGCATGATCCGAATTGCCGCCCGTGAACGGCTGATTCAGGTTGGCTGGCCAGAGTGGAAGGCCTTTAAAGACGCGAGAAATCAGACGGTGCACAGCTACCATGAACCCAAGGCGAGACTCGTCGTGGAAGGCGCGCGAGAGTTTCTTCCGCAAGCAGAGTTTTTCTTGAGGAAGTTGCAGGAAAGGAGCTCGTCCCGTGGCTGAGCGCGGAGTACTTGACCTGAACGAAAGCGATCTCGCCTTGGTTCGTTCTATCCTGCAGCAGTACGTTCCCGATGAATCTGTTTACGTCTTCGGATCACGCGCGACGGGCAGAACACGCTATCTCTCAGACCTGGACCTGCTTCTTGACCGGCAACAGCCGCTCGAACGCGGAATCATGCGAGACCTGCTAGAAGCCTTCGACGAATCGGACCTCCCGATCGAGGTTGACGTTGTTGATCTATCCACTGTGACAGACACGTTCCGCGCTCGCGTCATGGCCGAACGGATTCCATTCCCTATGGCGTCCGAGAGTGCTCGCCGAGAACACGAGGTACACGCCTGATGTTCCCCCAGGCTGACGACCAAACCCCCGCCCAGGAGCGGTTCGACAAACTCCGCGAACACTGCGGCGTCATGGCCATCTACAACCACGCCGACGCCGCCCGCCTCACCTACTGGGGCCTCTACGCCCTCCAGCATCGCGGGCAGGAATCCGCCGGCATCGCCACCTCCGACGGCAACCGCATCACCGACTTTAAGGGCATGGGCCTCGTCTCCGAAATCTTCACCGACCCCGTCCTCGCCAAGCTCCCCGGCACCATGGCCATCGGCCACACCCGCTACTCCACCACTGGCGACTCCGCCCTCCTCAACGCCCAACCCATCAAGGTCGAATCCACCAAGGGCCTCCTCGCCATCGCCCATAACGGCAACCTCGTCAACCTCGGCCAGTCCCGCGCCCGTCTCGAGCGCGACGGCGCCGTCTTCCAAACCACCTCCGACTCCGAAATCATCATCCAGCTCATCGCCCACTCGCGCGAGGGCACGCTCGTCGACGCCATCGCCGATTCGCTGCGCCAGGTCGACGGCGCATTCTCGCTCGTCATGATGACCCGCGACCGCATCTTTGCCG
>CAXUCK010000230.1:0-3312 GCA_964249375.1 uncultured Acidobacteriaceae bacterium | reverse complement strand
GTGATCCGACCCGCCGCCGCTGACCTCCCGGTCCGCCCGCACCTGCGGGCCCGCCGCCCGGTCGGATCACCGTCTCGCCCACTGGCACCGGCACCGCATCGGCGCGATTGAAGTTCGGCTCGTCGTCCATCTCCTCGTCGAACTCCTCCCCATCCTCATCCGATTCGGCAAACACGTCAGCGACCGGCTCCTCAGCCTCCGGCATTGGCGGAGCCACCGGCCCACGCCCGCCACCCTGCGGCGGGTACGCCGGCGCACTCTGTGGAGCGACTTCCGGCAGTCCAAGCTTCGCCCTCTGCTCCCGCAGCACAGCCTTGCGAGACAGCTTGATGCGGTTACCCTCGATCGCCAGTACCTTCACCAGCACCTGGTCGCCCTCGCGCAACTCGTCCTTTACTTCCTTCACGCGATGCTCCGCGATCTCCGACACGTGCAGCAAACCATCCGTTCCCGGAAAAATCTCCACAAACGCGCCAAACTCCGCCAGCCGTACCACCTTGCCCAGGTACGTCTTCCCAGGCTCCGGCACCGCCGTCAGGTCGCTGATCATCTGGATCGCCCGCTGCAGCCCATCCGCATCGCTCGACGCCACGTTCACTCGGCCCGAATCGTCCACGTCGATCTTCACGCCCGTCGCGTCGATAATCCCGCGGATCACCTTCCCGCCCGGCCCGATCAGGTCGCGAATCTTGTCCGTCGGAATCTGGATCGTATGGATCCGCGGCGCAAATTGGCTCTTCTCCGCCTTCGCACCCGAGATCACCGCATCCATCGTGTCCAGCAGAAACAGCCGGCCCTTGCGCGCCTGCTCGAGCGCCTCCCGCATGATCTGCGGCGTAATCCCCATGATCTTGATGTCCATCTGCAGCGCCGTAATGCCCTTGCGGGTTCCGGCCACCTTGAAGTCCATGTCCCCGTAGTGGTCCTCAGCGCCGGCGATGTCGGAGAGAACCGCATAGTTCTCGCCTTCCTTCACCAACCCCATCGCCACGCCCGCAACCGCGCCCTTGATCCCAATCCCAGCTTGCATCAGCGCCAGCGAAGCCCCGCACACCGTCGCCATCGACGACGACCCGTTCGACTCCAGGATGTCCGACACCACCCGCAGCGTGTACGGCGACTCATCCTCCGCCGGCAGCACCGCCTCGATCGCCCGGTACGCCAGCGCGCCATGGCCAATCTCGCGCCGGCCAACGCCCGTCATGCGCCCAACCTCGCCCACCGAAAACGGTGGGAAGTTGTAGTGGAGCATGAAGCGCCGCTTCTGCTCGCCCTCGTAGCTCTCCAGCCGCTGCGCATCGTCCGTCGTTCCCAGCGTCGCCGAAACCAGAGCCTGCGTCTCGCCGCGCGTAAACAGCGCCGACCCGTGCACCCGCGGCAGCACACCCACCTCGATGTCGATCTTGCGAATCTCGTCAAATGCCCGGTGATCCGGCCGGATCCGCTCGGTCAGCACCTGCTCCCGGAAAATATTCTCCCGCAGCAGCTCGTAGTACTTGCTGAACTTCTTCGACGCCGCCGCATCACCCTCCGGCAGCTCCTTCTTCAGCTCGTCCTTGATCCCCTTCACCAGCGCATAGCTCTCAAACTTCGGGTGCTTCTGCGTGTCCAGCGCATCCTTCAGCCGATCGCCCACCTTGCTCATCAGGCCATTCAGGTAGTCGTGATTCACCTCGACCTCACCCGGAACCCGCTTCGTCTTCCCCGCCCGGCTCACCAGGTCCTCGATCGCCGCACAGATCTTCTTGATCTCTCCATGCGCAAACTCGATCGCGTCCACCACCTTCTCCTCGGGAATCTCCTTCGCTCCCGATTCGATCATCACAATGCCGTCCTTCGTCCCAACGACCATGATGTTCAGCAGGCTCACCGTCCGCTCCGCATAGGTGGGATTCACCACCATCTGCCCATCCACAATCCCAATCCGCACCGCACCCACAGGGCCATGGAACGGGATGTCGGAGAGCGCCAGCGCACAGCTCGCGCCGTTGATCCCCAGCACGTCCGGATCGTTCTCCTTGTCTGCCGAATACACAAACGCTACCACCTGCGTCTCGTTGCGGAACGTCTCCGGAAACAGCGGCCGGATCGGCCGGTCAATCTGCCGGCTGGTCAGCACTTCCTTCTCGCTCGGCCGGCCTTCGCGCTTGATAAAGCCGCCCGGAATCCGTCCACCGGCATACGTAAACTCGCGGTACTCCACCGTCAGCGGAAAGAAGTCAATCCCTTCCTTCGGGTCCGGCGAGGCCACAGCCGTCGCCAACACCACGTTGTCGCCACTCGAGGTCAGCGCCGCGCCGGAGGCCTGCTTCGCCATCCGTCCCGTCTCAAACCGAATCTGCTTGCCGCCGGCAAGCTCCACTGTCACGTTCTGCATCATCATCTACCTTCTCTCTTTGCTCTCGTCTTTGGAACTTAACGCACCGCGCTCACGCGAAAATGCAGCCGCTCAGACCGGTCAGGGCCTGCCGCAGCTGCATCGGGTGCAAACCTGTCGTTCGAAACTCGCCTCGCACGTAGACGATCCCCGCAACACGCGGCCAGGACGTCGCCTACCGCGTACACAGAAATCAATCCCGAACTCTCCGGGCGGGCAGCTCGCTTCCATTGCTCGGGGAGATCTCCAGCCTGTCCTACTTGCGGATGCCCAGCTTGCCAATAACATCCCGATACCGGTCCGCATCGGACTTCTTCAGGTAATCCAGCAGTCTCCGGCGCTTGCTCACCAGCATCAGCAGGCCACGGCGCGAACCATGATCCTTCTTGTGCTCCTTGAAGTGCGACGTCAACTCGCCAATCCGTTCACTCAGGATTGCAATCTGAACCTCAGGACTCCCTGTATCAGAGTCGTGCGTTCGGTACTTCTCGATAATCTCGGTCTTCCTAGCAGTTGCCAACACAGCTGTTTCTACTCCTGATCGTCATGTCCGAATAAGTTGTTCCAAGGGTAACATCCCGTGCCCGCGAAGAGCAAAGGCAGACGCGCACCCCGCCGGCAAAGCTCCGGTCAGCCGGTTCGCAGATGCCCACGCAATTCCGTGCGCAACTCTACCCCGCGTTCCCCTTCAGAAACGCCAGCGTCCTCTGCCACGCAAGATCCGCCGCAGGCTGGTTGTAAGCACCCGGGTCTGCATCCCGGTTGAAGGCATGCTTCGCCCCCGGATACACATACACCGGCACCTCCGGATGCGCCGATCGCACCGCGTCAATTTGATCCTCGCCGATATGCGAGTCCTCCGCCCCGAAATGCAGCATCACCGGGCAGTTCGGCGTCTCCCCTGCCACCTTCCCGATGCCCCCGGCGTAGTACCC
>CAXUCK010000229.1:0-3330 GCA_964249375.1 uncultured Acidobacteriaceae bacterium | reverse complement strand
GGAGTGATCATTCGGGTAAAGAGACCTCGGGCTGGATTGGGGCTAGAACACGAGCAAAGACGAGAAGCAGGTTCCCTTCGGGAATGACAACCAGAAAGGCAAGAATGACAACCAGAAAGGCAAAGAATGACAACCAGAAAGGCAAGAGCAACAAAAACAGCAAGTGCGAGAGGGCGTTTGCAGCGGTAGGTTAGAGGGCGGCTTCGATGGCTTGGGTGAGGCGCGGGTCGTCGGGGGTGAGGTCGGAGGCGAAGCGGCCGAGGACCTGGCCATCCCGGCCGAGGAGGAACTTTTCGAAGTTCCAGAGGATGCCGGGGGCGGGGTTGGTGTGGCCGCCGGATTTCGAGAGAAAGCCGTCCAGCTGGGCGCGCAGGCCGGGGCTGCCAATCTGCATGGTGGGCTGGGCCTGGATGAGCGCTTCGTAGAGGGGGTGGATGGCCGGGCCGGTGACGGTGATCTTGCTGAACATGGGAAAGGACGCGCCGAAGTTGGTGGTGCAGAAGCTTTGGATGTCGGCGTCGGATCCGGGCTCCTGCGAGCCGAAGTCGTTGGCCGGGAAGGCGAGGACTTCGAAGCCGCGGTCGTGGTAGGTGCTGTAAACCTTTTCCAGAGCTTCGTACTGCGGGGTGAAGCCGCACTTGGAGGCGACGTTGACGACGAGGAGGACCGAGCCTGAGAAGTCGGCGAGGGAGGCGGGCTCGCCGGAGATGCGGGTGAGGGGGATGTCGGCGAGGGGAACGGTGGTGGAGGGCATCGGGACTCCTGGCTGGGGTGGTGTCAGGAGGATTATAGAGTTTCGGGGACGGGCGAGGCCGCTTGACGGAGGCAGTAGCATCACAGGTGGTATGGCAATCGCAGATATTTTGATTGGCAAGCCGCTCGCGACGAGCGACGAGCGGGCGGAACATATTGGGGTTGCGGCGGGGATCCCGATCTTTGGGCTGGATGGACTGACCAGCGCGGCGTACGGTCCGGAGGCGGCGATTACGCTGCTGATTCCGTTGGGGCTGCTGGGTTTGCACTATGCGGTGCCGATCATATCGGCGATTTTGATCCTGCTGGGCATTGTGTATGTGTCGTACCGGCAGACGATTGCGGCGTATCCGAACGGCGGCGGATCGTACACGGTGGCAACCGAGAACCTGGGCGACCGGGCGGGGCTGCTGGCAGCGGCGGCGCTGATGATCGACTACATCCTGACGGCGGCGGTGGGCATTTCGGCCTCGGTGGAGGCGTTGACGTCGGTGGACTCGAAACTGCTGCCGTACACCCTGCCTATGTGTCTGCTGATTCTGGCGGTGCTGGCGCTGGTGAACATGCGCGGCGTGAAGGATACGGGCAAGGCGTTCATCATCCCGACGTTTCTGTTTGTAGGCACGCTGCTGACGCTGATTGGGGTGGGGGTGTTTAAGGTGTTTGCGGCGGGTGGGCACCCGGTGCCGGTGGCGACGTTGCCGGCGCCGCCGCCGCAGCTAATGGGCGCGCTGACGCTATGGCTGCTGATGAAAGCGTTTGCGAGCGGATGCGCGGCGATGACGGGCGTCGAGGCGGTGTCGAACGGGGTAATGGCGTTTGGCGAGCCGCGGGCGAAAAAGGCGCAGCGAACGCTGACGGTGATTATCGGGATCCTGATGGTGCTGCTGTTTGGGATCACGTGGCTGGCGAAGAAGTACGGCATTATGCCGATGGACCCCAACGCGACCAATTTCCAGAGTCTGTTGAGCCTGCTGGTCTCGGCCGTGTTTGGGCGGACGTGGTTTTACTACGTGACGATGGGCAGCGTGCTGCTGGCCCTGGCGCTGAGCGCGAATACAGCGTTTGCGGATTTTCCGCGGCTGGTGCGGGCGATTGCGCAGCATGACTACCTGCCGCATGTGTTTATTCTGCGTGGGCGGCGGCTGCTGTTTTCGCACGGGATTTATGCGCTGACGGGATTTACCGCGCTGATCCTGATTCTGTTTCGGGGCATCACGGACCGGTTGATCCCGCTGTATGCAATTGGCGCATTTCTGGCGTTTACGCTGAGCCAGGCTGGCATGGTGGTGCACTGGAAGAAATCGGAAGCGCATGCGGGCCGGCTGTGGCACATGTTTGTGAATGGATTTGGCGCGGTGGCGACGGGGCTGACGCTGATCGTGGTCGTGATCGCGAAGTTCGTGGCGGGCGCGTGGGTGACGGTGCTTCTGGTGCCGGCGCTGATCTGGATGATGGCGGCGGTGAAGCGGCACTACTGCCGGGTGAACGAGGAAATGTGCGATCAGTCGGCGATCAGCCTGAAGAACCTGGAGGAGCCGATTGTGGTGATTCCGATGGCGCGGTGGGACAAGATCACCGAAAAGGCGCTACGGTTTGGGCTGCTGCTGAGCAAGGAGATTAAGGTGGTGCATGTGCACTCGGATGAGGCCGAGGCGGATGCCGGGCTGGAGTCGATCTGGGAGGAGTTCATCCGGAAACCGATCGAAGCGAAGGGCCTGCAGATGCCGGAACTGGTGACCATCCCTTCGAGCTACCGGTTCGTGATCTCGCCGATCATGGACTATGTCAATCGGCTGGAGGGCGAGCATCCTGGGCGCAAGGTGGCAGTGGTGCTGCCGGAGATGGTGGTGAAGCACTGGTGGGAGAATGCGCTGCACGGGCAGCGGGTGGCGCTGCTCAAGCTGATTTTGTTGCTGCGGGGAAATCCAAGGATCGTGGTTGTGAGTATTCCCTGGTATTTGTAGGCGAATCGGGTCAGGCGTTTTGGCGGGCTTGCTCGATGAGGCGGTTGGCTTCGACGGGGCCGGCGGGGCCGAGAAGCTCGTACGTTTTGCCGCCGAGCAGTAGAGGGTACTGGACGAAGAATTCGCCCATGTGGTCGAGCAGGTTCTTTGGGAGGTCGTCGAGTGTGTGGACGTTTGCGAAGTCGTGGGAGGCTTCGGCGACGCCGAGCAGGCGGTCGTTGCGACTCCTTCCCTGGTCGGTAACGTCTTCGCCGCGGATCACACCGATGATGCGGGTGTCGAGGACGACGCCGGGGAAGGCGGGTTCGTCCATGAGGACGAGGACGTCGATGGGGTCGCCGTCGGGGGCCAGGGTGGACGGAACGAAGCCGAAGTCGTAAGGGAAGACCATGCCGGCGGGGAGGATCTTTTTAAGGACGATGACGCGGCGCTCGTGGTCGAAGGCGTACTTGAGGCGGGAGTTCTTGGGGTCTCGATGACGACCTGGAGGGTGCCGGCTTCGTTGTAGGGATCGATGGTCGAGGGGTCGGCGAGGTGGGGGATGTGGCTGCGCGGCATGGTGGTTGGATGCGGGTGCGGCGCTAGGCGTGGGCGAGGTGAGGGGTGAGGG
>CAXUCK010000228.1:542-3337 GCA_964249375.1 uncultured Acidobacteriaceae bacterium | reverse complement strand
GCCCAGAATGGGCCCATCAAACTCCAGTAGCCGATCGCCGCCAGCACAAACGCCAGCAGCGCCATCACGATGGTGTGCGCCACCGCCGCCCACCCAAACCCGATCGCGCTCAGCAGAAAACACACCGCAATGTGCCCCCGGCGCTCGCGCATACGGTCGCTCGACCAGCCGATCACCACCGTAAGGATCGCCGCCGCGATATACGGAACGGTCGCATAGCGCGCCACCTGGCTCGCCCCGGCCGCGCTGGCCACATCCTTGGCCGCCGCCGCCGCGGGGTGCAGAATGCCGTTCAGCACCAGCGGCATCCAGAACCCAACCGTGTAAGTCCCCAGCTGATCCAGAAAAAAGATCCCCGCCAAGATCCACACCATCGGCAGCTTGAAGGCATCCACCAGGCTGTGCCGGTCTTCCGCCCCGCCGGCCTTGCGGTCGCGTTCGAGTTCCCCATCCAGCCACCGCTTCTCGTCGTCACTCAGCCAGCCCGCATCGTCCGGATGATCTTTCAGCAGAAACAGCACGGAAATGCCGCCGAGAATCGTCGGGATCCCCTCGCAGATAAACAGCCACTGCCAGCCATGCATCCCGGCGTGACCCTCAAGCTTCAGCAGAAAGCTCGAAAGCGGCCCGCCCACCACACCGGCGATCGACGTGGCCGTCATAAACTTCGCCACCGCCCGCGCCCGCTCGCCCGACGGAAACCAGTAAGTGAGGTACAGAATCATGCCGGGAAAGAATCCGGCCTCGCTGATGCCCAGCAGAAATCGCAGCAGATAGAAGCTGTGCGGCCCCTTCACCAGGCTCATCAGCGTCGCGATGATGCCCCACGAAATCATGATGCGCGCAATCCAGAGCCGCGGTCCCACCCTGCCCAGCAGCAGATTGCTCGGCAGGTCAAACAGCCCCTGGCCGAGAAAGAAAATGCCCGCGCCCGTGCCGTACACCGTCGCCGAAAGCGCCAGATCGCGCCGCATCTCGACCGCCGCGAAGCCGACGTTCACTCGATCCAAATACGCCAGGATATACAGCAGAAAAATGTAGGGAATCAGCCGCCAGCTGATCTTGCGATACAGCGCTTTCCCATCGATCTCGGTCGCCACGGCCATCCCGCTTACTCTATCGGCAGATCGCGAGAGAACTTGAGGGGCAAAGCAAATTCAGTCGGCAAGGTCCGTTCCGATACGGCTCGACGGTAAGGAGCCGCCAAAACCTTTACGCCGTCACCAGCGTGCCCAGCGGCTCTCCCGCCACCACCCGCTTGATGTTGCCCTCTTCCCGCATCGAAAACACCATCATCGGCATGTGATTATCACGGCACAGCGACACCGCCGACGTGTCCATCACGCGCAGGTTCAGCCGCAGCATGTCGGAGTAGGTGATGGTCTCGAATCGCTTCGCCTCAGGGTCCAGCTTCGGGTCTGCCGTGTAGATCCCGTCGACACTTGTTGCCTTCAACAGAATGTCTGCCTTAATCTCCATCGCGCGCAGGCTCGCCGCCGTGTCGGTCGAAAAATACGGATTCCCCGTGCCCGCCGCAAAGATCACCACGCGCCTCTTCTCCAGGTGCCGCATCGCGCGCCGCCGGATGTAAGGCTCGGCGACCTCGTGCATCTCGATCGCACTCATCACCCGGCAGAACAGCCCGCGCTTCTCAATCGCGTCCTGCAGCGCGATCGCGTTGATCACCGTCGACAACATGCCCATGTGGTCCGCCGCCACGCGGTCCATATCGATCGCCTGCTGCGCCACGCCGCGAAAGAAGTTTCCGCCGCCCACCACGATCCCGATCTCGCAACCGAGCGCGTGCACCGACGCGATTTCCTCGGCCACTTTATGAATAAAAACGGCGTCAATGCCGAACCCGCGTCCAGCAGCCAGAGCTTCGCCCGAGAGCTTGAGGAGAACCCGTTTGTACATACTTAGCCCCAAGTATCGCATGCGGGTTGCATGCCCCCTCTCGACCTAACCCGCCGTAGCTCGGCCCGGAGTCGCGCTCATCGCAAACCGGATCGCCGCCCCGTCCACCAGCGCCGCATGCGTCAACATCCCGCCCGGCGCCGGCTGGCCGTTCACCGTCACCGAGCTCACATACATCGCCGCGGGCCCCTGACCCTGGGCCTCAATCACAACCGGCTTGCGTCCCGGCACGCGGATCGTCGCACGATCCCAAAGCGGACTTCCCAGCGTGTACTCCGCCTTGCCCGGACAAACCGGGTAGAACCCCATCGAGCTCAGCAGAAACCACGCCGCCATCGACCCCGTATCCTCGTCACCCGCGAACCGGTCTTCGTGGTAAAGCTCGGTCAGCGTTCGCCGCACCCAGAACTGCGTCCGGTCCGGCCGTCCCGCTGCCGCAAAAAGATACAAAATGTGGTGCACCGGCTGGTTGCTGTGCGCGTACTGCCCAAAGGGCACTGCCGCCATCTCCGACATCTCGTGGATCTCGTAGCCATACACCCCGATCTCGAAGTCCGCCGGCCGCGTCAGCATCTCTTCAAGCGCACCCGCCAACGCCTCCGGTCCGCCATACGCCGCCATCATCCCCGCCACATTGTGCGGCACATCAAACCGATGCTGCCACGCCGAACCCTCCACATACGGATCGCCCCATCGCACCGGGTCGAGGGGCTCCAGCCAGCTGCCGTCCTCATGCTTTCCGCGAAGAAATTTCGTCTTCGGATCAAACAGTGCCCGCCACGCGCCCGACCGCTTCGCGAACATCGCCGCATCGTCGTTCTTGCCCAGTGTCTTCGCCACCACGCCGATGCAAAAATCTCCATACGCCGCGTCCACCG
>CAXUCK010000228.1:0-532 GCA_964249375.1 uncultured Acidobacteriaceae bacterium | reverse complement strand
CCCTCATACGCCGTCGCGAGATCAAAACCCTTGATCCCCTTCGCCGCTGCCTCGCCAAATACCGAATCAATCAAACTTCCCGTCATGCACGCGCGGAATCCCGGGGCAGGGAACTGCGGCAACCACCCGCCTTCCTTGTATGCGTTCACCCAAGCCTGCAAAATCTCGCCCAGGCGCTCCGGAAAACACACCGACATAAACGGGTACCACGCCCGGTACACGTCCCAGTAGCCATGGTCGGCATACATCACCCCCGGCGCCACCGCCCCGGTGTAGGCGCTGCGGTGCACCGTCTTTCCCGCCGCATCCACCTCATGCCAGGTCCGCGGAAACAGCAGCGCCCGATACAGGCACGAGTCAAAGATCCGCTGCTGCGATGCCGTCCCACCCTCCACCACCAGCCGCCCGAGATGCTCCTCCCACACGCGCTCCGCACCCTCGCGTACCTCGGCTGTCGACCGCGTCCCCACCTCTCGCCGGAGATTTTCCGCCGCCTGCTCGTACGAGATAAAAGACGTCCCAATCGCCACCC
>CAXUCK010000227.1:0-3349 GCA_964249375.1 uncultured Acidobacteriaceae bacterium | reverse complement strand
GCCTGCCCCCGCGCGCCCGCAATGTGCTCGTACGCCGCCAGGTACGCCTTCACCGCGTCCGAAACATGCAGCAGGTCGCGCACCTGCTTTCCATCCCCCGAAACCGTAAACGCCGGCCTGCCCGGGTTCTGCCGCGACTCGAGCGCCTGCCGGCAGAACCAGCCCACCCACCCCTGGTCGAACGTCGCAAACTGCCGCCCGCCGTAGATGGTCGAGTGCCGAAACACCACCGTGTTCAGGCCGAAGCCGCGCGCATAGTCCAGCATGTATTGATCCGCCGCTCCCTTGGAGCAGCCATACGGCGTGTGAAACTCAATCGCCGTCCGCTCATCCACACCCTTCCGCGCATCCCGCGGTTGCCAGCGCGTCTCTGCTTCCACGAGATCCAGGTGATCCAGATTGCCGTACACCTTGTTCGATGACGCGTAGATGATCGCCGTCTCCGGCGCATACTGCCGCACCGCTTCCAGCACGTTGATCGACCCCAGCACATTGATCTCAAAATCCCGCCGCGGGCTCTGCATGCTCGTGGTCATCGCCACCTGCCCGGCAAGATGAAAGATCGCCTCCGGCCGAACCTGTTTCACCGTTTGCTCAACGTCAAACGCATTGCGCACATCGCCGTGCAAAAACGTCACCCCGCCCAGGGAGCGCAGCCATGCCAGGTTCTCACTCGCCCCATGCCGCGCAAGGGAGTCGAACACCATAACCTCGTCGCCGCGCTCCATCAGAAAGCGCGCCAGGTTCGATCCGACAAACCCCGCCCCGCCCGTGATCAATGCTTTCATGTGTTCATTTCCTTGCGTGCGGACCGCGCAAACGACCGCAGCCGTCGCAGCGTGTCAAGATATCCAAAAGAGAACTGGACGAGCTTGCGTTTTGACTCCCCCGCCTTGCGCCGGGCAAACGTGACCGGCACCTCCCCAATACGCAACCCGGGTTGCTGCACGCTGGCCTTGATCAAAATCTCTTCCAGAATGTCGAAGTCGTTCGATTCCAGCTTCAGCGGCCGCAGCACGGCGTGCCGATACAGCCGGAAGCTGTTGGTGATGTCCTTCGCTTTGATCGAAAACGCCACCCGAAACGTCAGGTTCACCAGGTAACTCATCCAGATCAGCACCGCCGGATTTTCGGTGTGGCCGCCCGGTGCGTACCGCGACCCGATCGTGATGTCGTACCGCTCCCGCTCGGCCCACATGCTGGCGAAATACTCCGGGCTGTGCGAGCCGTCCGCGTCCATGCACAGCAGGTACTCTCCACGCGCCTCCGCAATCATCGTGCGGATCGCATCGCCGTACGTGTTGCCTCCTCGCCGGGAAACATGGCGCACCCCGTTCTCGGCGCAGATCTCAGCCGTGTTGTCCATCGGCTGCTCCGTGTCGACAATCAGAATCTCGTACCCCGGCGTCAGAGCCGCAGCCGCGGCGCGAATCTGCGGCAGCAGAAATCCGAGGTTCTCGGCCTCCCGATATGCCGGCAACGCCACCGTCAGCGCAGGCCGTGCCGCGGATGAAACAGAAACGGGATCACTCATGGTCGCTCTCTGTCCTGCTACGGATCTGAGACCTTGAGGTCCGGAAACTCCGCCCGCGCAAGCTGCCAGACGGCATAAGCAAGATTGGTGCGTGGCTTCCATCCCAGCGCTTGCGTGCGAGAGATGTCCGCCACCAGCTGCGTCGGCTCCAGCGGATGAAACGGCCGTGCGCCAAACCGTATATCTACAGGAAGCGATAGCTGCACTGCAACTGAGTGCACAATGCGGCCCAGCGAAATCGAAAGCCCGCTGCCCACGTTGAAGATGTCCCGACCCGGATGGTCGCCTTCCTCCAGGATCAGCTGAATCGCATCCACCACGTCCCCCACCGCGCAAAAATCGCGCAGCTGCGTCCCGGGCGACATCAGAAACGGCTTCCCCTCCGCCGCCGCCCGCAGCAGCGACGGAAACAACCGGTCGCCCCCGTCATGCAGGCCCGTGAACGAAAACGGCCGCACAATCGTCAGCTGCCGGTTCAGCCGCTCCGCCGCCGACCGCAGCAGGCAGTCCGCCGCCGCCTTGCTCGCGCCATACGGATGCAGCGTGTTCACCGCGTCCGACTCCCGGCAGGGCCGCTCCTGCTGGCCATACACCAGCCCCGTACTCACGTTGATGAAGTGGCAGTTCGGCAGCGGACACGTTGCCCGGAACAGGTGCAGCGTCGCCGAAACATTCAGGTCGATCAGCTCAAAATGGTCGATATTCGAGGGCCGAACCCCGCTCGCCGCCGAGTGGATCACCGCGTTCGGCGCAAACGCACTCACCACCGACACCAGCCGGTCCGTGTCCAGCATGTTCACCTGCTCGACGGAAACGTTCGGCAGGTCGGCAAAGAGCGTCTCGTCCAGCGCGCGCATCAGCACCAGAAGTTGGCTCTTCGGGTGTTCCCTCCCAAGCTGGCGAACGATATTGTATCCAAGCGTCCCAGTCGCGCCTGTGATCAAAATCCTCTCCAGATGGGGTCGAAGCATAAGGACCTATCCTACAAGAGGGCCGTACGGAAAGCACACGCCGGACCCGGCATCAGGGGCTGCATCCTCTGTGGAGGCGCAGCGAGCGTGCACGATGCGCTCGCCTCCCGCTCGGAAAAAGCATTGCCTGCGCACCGCAGGCTCATTACGATAAAGAACGAGGGCGAACAGATGGCAAATCGGGCCGCTCAGTCGGTCGAAGGCACGGATGGGCAGCGGCTGGTCTCCGCGGGCCGGCGCGAGGACGACGACGCCTTCGAGCTGAAGCTGCGACCCCACTACCTCCGCGAGTTCATCGGGCAGGAGCGCGCCAAAGAGCAACTCGCCATCGCGCTCGAGGCCGCCAGAACCCGTGGCGAGGCGCTCGACCACGTTCTTCTGTTCGGCCCGCCCGGCCTCGGCAAGACCACCCTCGCCACCATCATCGCCAATGAACTCGGCGTCGGCTACCAGCAGACCTCCGGTCCCGCCCTCCAGATTCAGGGCGACCTCACCGCCATCCTCACCAACCTGCGCGAGCGCCAGGTCCTCTTTCTCGACGAAATTCATCGCCTGCAGCCGGTGCTCGAAGAAAAACTCTACACGGCGCTCGAGGACTACAAGCTCGACATCATGATCGGCCAGGGTCCCGCCGCGCGCACCCACGTCATGGAGCTCAAGCCGTTCACCTTCGTCGCCGCCACCACGCGCTCCGGTCTGCTCAGCTCGCCACTCCGCTCCCGCTTCGGCATCCTCCTGCGGCTCGAGTTCTACACAAACGACGAGCTCCGCTACGTAGTCGAGCGGTCAGCCGAGGTGCTCGGTGTCCCCATCGACCGCGACGGCGCGGCCGAAATCGCCATGC
>CAXUCK010000226.1:0-3367 GCA_964249375.1 uncultured Acidobacteriaceae bacterium | reverse complement strand
CTTACGTCTGGAATTATCTTCCGCTGGTGCTGCAGGTTCTGGTCGCCCTCGGCGTTGCCGGCGGCATGATCGTCGCGTCTTTCCTCATTGGCAAGCACAAAAACTCCCGCACCAAGGCAGGCACCTACGAATGCGGCATGGACCCCGTCGGCGATGCCCGCGGCCGCTTCTCCGTCCGCTTCTACATGGTATCCATGCTGTTCATTCTGTTCGACGTCGAAGCCGTCTTCATGCTTCCCTGGGCCGTCATCTTCCGCAAGCTCCCCGCCCTCACCGGATCCCGCATGTTCGGCTTCTGGGAGATGCTGGTGTATCTCGGCTTCGTCGCCGTCGGCCTCTTCTACGTCTGGAAGAAGGGCATCCTCGACTGGTCCAACGACGCAGGAGACCTCTAATGCCGCTCACCCCCGCCATCACCGGCCTCGACGCCGTCCGCGCAGCCCAGCCCACGCACCCTGCTCTCGGCGCTCTTGCTTCCATTGCGTCCGACGCCAAGTGGGACCGCGACGAGCTGACCGTCACCGTGCCGCGTGAGTCGGTCGTCGCCGCCGCCGAAGCACTCAAGGCCGCCGGGTACAACTTCTTCGAAGACGTCACCGCGGTCGACTGGTACCCCTCCGAGCCGCGCTTCGTCCTTGCCTACAGCTTCCTGTCACACCGGCTCAAGCAGCGCGTGCGCCTCGCCGTTCGCCTTTCGGGCGAAGACCCCAGCGTTGACTCCATCACCTCGGTCTGGCCGTCAGCCAACTTCTACGAGCGCGAAGTGTTCGACCTCTTCGGCATTCACTTTGCCGGCCACCCCCGTCTCACCCGCATCATGATGCCGCTCGACTGGGAAGGGCATCCGCTGCGCAAGGACTACCCCGTCGAAGGCTACCGCTAAGCCCCCGCACCACCCCGCAGCAGGAGACGCCCGTCATGGCCCCACTCGCCGCACCCGACATGATCCTCCCCGACGTCGACGACGTCGTCGAAGCTTCCAAGCAAACCAACGCCGAGAACGCCGGCGACCCCATCGCCGATCAGACCATGGTCCTCAACATGGGGCCGCAGCACCCCTCCACTCACGGAGTCCTCCGCCTGGTGCTCGAGGTCGACGGCGAAACCGTTGTCTCACTCGCCCCCGACATCGGCTATCTCCACACCGGTATCGAGAAGACCTGCGAAGCGAAGTTCTACACCCAGGTCACCCCGCTTACTGACCGCATCGACTACCTCGCGCCCATGGCCAACAACCTGGCCTACGCCCTTGCGGTCGAAAAGCTTCTTGGCCTCGAAATCCCCGAGCGCGCCCAGGTCATTCGTGTCCTCTTCCAGGAACTCATGCGTCTCAACTCGCACCTGGTCTGGCTCGGCACCCACGCCCTCGATCTCGGCGCCCTCACCATGTTTCTCTACTGCTTCCGCGAGCGCGAGCAGCTCATGCGCGTCTTCGAGGCCGTCTCCGGCCAGCGCATGATGACCTCCTACATTCGCATCGGCGGTCTCTCGCTCGAGCTTCCCCTCGGCCTCGCCGCCACCATCAAGGCCTTTCTCGACGACTTCCCCTCCAAGATCGCCGAGTACGAGGGCATGCTCACCGGCAATCCCATCTGGATGGGCCGCATCAAGGGCGTCGGCACCATCTCCGCCGAAGACGCCATCGCCCTCGGCGTCACCGGCCCCTGCCTCCGCGCCTCCGGCGTCGACTTCGACCTCCGCCGCGATATGCCCTACTCCGGCTACGAGAACTACACCTTCAAGGTCCCCGTTTCAACCGACGGCGACGTGTGGGCCCGCTACGTCCTCCGCCTCCAGGAGATGTACGAGTCGGTCAGCATCTGCCAGCAGGCCCTCGCCAAGCTCCCCGCCCTCGAAGGCCAGCCGATCGTCGCCGACTCCCCCAAGGTCATCCTTCCCTCCCGCGAGCAGATGAAGACGCAAATGGAGTCGATGATCCACCACTTCAAAATCGTCACCGAGGGCTTCGCCGTCCCCGCCGGCGAGGCCACCAGCTCGATCGAAGCCCCGCACGGCATGATGAACTACTACGTCGTCTCCGACGGCACCGCCAAGCCCTACCGCGTGCACATGCGCAACGCCGACTTCGCGAACCTGCAGGCGCTTGAAACCATGTGCAAAGGCCGGCTGCTGGCGGATGTCGTCGCCGTGATCGGGTCGCTGGACATTGTGCTTGGAGCCATCGACCGGTAGTATGCAGGCATCCGTAGATGACAACGAGCAGGATCGTGTAAAGCGAGACGCGCTGTGGCGTGTTCTCGTCGAAGACGTCCAGCAACAGCTCAGTCTGCTTGAAGCCGAGGGCAAGCTACAACGCGCTCGACTCGACGAACCCCTCAGCAATGAGCTCATTGCAACGGCAGAGAACGCATTCTTAAGCGTGTGGCTTCATGTTGAAGTTGGGTCGGGTAGCTGGAATCAAGTTGCACCTGTTGATCAGTGTGAGCCATGGAGCTTAGGTAGCGACGGAGTTGCTCTGCTGAGCGGAAGTCGATTGAACATTCACGAGCTTGCACGTGCTTTCGCGTCCAAGCTCGTCGACTTACACCAATGAACCCCAGCTTGAAACCGAACTCTGGACCTCTGGGGCTTCCCCCTCCGCTCCGACCTCACTAGAAGGCAACGAGCCATAACCAAACCGAATCGCCTCCGGTAAACTCGCTTCATGAGCCGCGAAGAAGTTCTCGCAAAACTTCGGCAACACGCGCCCGAACTCCAGGCCGAGGGAATTCTACATCTTGCCTTATTCGGCTCCACTGCCCGTAACGAGGCGACACCGGACTCCGACATCGACCTCATGGCCGAGTACGATCCTTCTCGCAGGCTGAGTCTCCTCGATATCGTCCGATTTCGAAATCACTTGAGCGATCTTCTGGGAGTCAAAGTCGACCTCGCGGCCCGGCGCTTGATCAAGCCACTCATCCGTCAAAGCGTAGAGGAAGACGCCATCGATGCCTTCTAACCGTTCGCCCGCCGTCTATTTTGACGAGATCTTCAGGGCTGCTCTACGTCTCCAGCACTACGTCGCGGGCGTCTCTTACTTAGATTTTGAAAAGGATCAGCAGAAGCAGGATTCCGTGTACTACCGGCTGCTTGTGTTGAGCGAAGCGGCGCGCCGACTGACAGCGGAAGACCACCAACTGTGTCCCGGACCGAGTTGGCGCAATATTCGCGACCTAGGCAATGTGCTTCGTCACGCAGACGACGCAATTGACCTCCAAACCGTATGGGACATACTGCATCATGACCTCCCTCCGCTCAAAGAGGCCGTCGAGCAAACGCTGCGTGAAAACTTCCCGGAAGCGCGTGACGTATGACCCCCCAACTCCAAACCGAACTTTGGACCTCCTGGGCCTCGCTCCTCCGC
>CAXUCK010000225.1:0-3371 GCA_964249375.1 uncultured Acidobacteriaceae bacterium | reverse complement strand
GCTGTACAGGCTTACCGATTCGGCAGAGAAATTCGACACCCATAAACTGCTGTTATCAGCGCTTACGACCGAATAAACCGGCCGGTTTCCAATCGGATATGTGCTCTCGACCTCGTTGGTCCAGGTAGAGACAGCAGAGATGCTATTCGAATCGAAATTCGAGACGAACACCTCACCGCCATCAGGCTTTACCGTCAGGTGTACGGGCGTCTTTCCTACATCGAGCATCGTCAGCAGGTGATCGCTCATAAGCGAGGGATTGTGCTTTACGGCCCAGGAGTTTGGCGCGGCGGCGAGGCTAAGGACCATCACCTGGTGGCCCCCGGAACAGGCCACAAAGGCCTTTGAGGAATCAGGCAGGATCGCGACGTCGGTCGCTCCTGCACACCCTTGGAAACTGGCCCGCTGCCTCAGCGGCGGCGGGCCGCTCTCGGTCGAGACAGCAAAGACGAAGACAGAGCCGCTGCCGCGATCGCTCACAACCAAGGAGCGAGCATCGGGGGCGACGCGCGCCATGCCGGGTTGCTCGCCGGCGTACATGGCCGCGAGCTCGCGCCGTTGGTCCAGGTCGAGAACGCTCACCGTATGAGACCCGGAGTTCGCCACGTACGCTCGTTGCCCTTGGGGGTCGACGGAAATGAAGTAGGGCAGACGGCCGACGCCGATCGTAGCAACGACCGTGTTGGTCTCGGTATTGATCACCGAGACGGAACCAGACTTGGTGTTCACCGCGTAGATTTCGTTGCGCTTGGGATTGGCCGCGAGTCCGGTCGGGTTCTGCCCAACCTGCAACGTTCGGTCCTGCCGGAGGTAAACGAGATCGAGCACGCTCACCGTGTTTGCGGCTCTGTTTGAGACGTAGGCAAACTCGCGATACCCCGGTGAAATGTCCGGGAACCGGAAGCGGTTACAGCCACAAAGCGAAAGCACGGTCAGCGCAAGAGAACCGTACAACGACGTCCGCGCGGCGAGCCGCAGCAAACTCCTTCTGCGTTTCGCTCTGACGAAGGGAGACGGACTTACCTGGCTCGCTGCAATCAATCGTTGCCCGACCGCTTGAGCCGCAGCCAAGAGCTCGTGGTGTGCAGGAGGTAGCCGCCTTGCAGGAGCATCACCGCACCAAAGGCATAGACGATGTGGCGATGTTCGATGGTGTGGAGATCGAAAAGCTGATGCAGCGTCATTGTGCGATCTCCAGCGATGCCTCAATCGCTCGTAGCATTTCGGCCTGCTCGAGCCTTTGGCGTCGGCGTTCTACTACGAAGCGGAACCCTAGGATGAACACGCCCCACATGAACCAGGCCAGGAAGTTCCAGTAAAGCGCAGGACGCATGGACGCGTCGAGACTACCGTCGCCGCGCAGCACAGGAGCCGGATGCTGGGTGCGCCACCAGCTAATGGACATGTAGGTGATGGGAACGTCGATCGCTGCAAAGATGGAAAGCACTGCCGCGAGTGTGCTGGTCTGTCCTGTCGGCGAAAAGCGCCTGACGAGAAGATAACTGACATACAGCAGCCAGAGCAGAAGGTACGTCGTTAGTCGCTCGTCCCAGGTCCACCAGATACCCCAAACAGGCCGGGCCCAAAGCATGCCGGTCAGCAGGGTGAGTGTGGCAAAGAGCACGGTGACCTCTGCGGACGCGACAGCGAGGGAGTCGGCGGCAAGCGTGCGGAAGATGTCGCGGCGGCGGAAATGAAGATAGGCAAGCGACGCAACAAGATTCACGTACGGGAAAATGAGACTGACACTTGCGATGGGAACATGCCAGTAGAAGATGCGCTGTATGTTGCCCATGGTCGCTTCAGTCGGTACCAGAAAGATGGCCTGACGAAATCCCTCGATCAGGACTGCAATGCTGGCGATGAACCAAGCAACGCCCACGGAAACCAACGCTCGGCTGCGGACCTTTGTGGTCATCGGCATAGCTCCATTTTACCCGCCCTCAGTCTACTCGGCATGGAGAACGACCGGGAAGAGAAGAAGGCAGACGGTGGTGAAGATGATGTCATATGCGGCCAGCAAACGAATCCAGCTGGAGATGTAAACGGGATCGAGTTCGGCGGTGAGGACTCCGGTGGTGGCCTGGATCATGCCAAGCAGCGCAGGCATGGTGATGGGCAGCAGAAGCAATGGAAGTAAGAGCTCACGGTTGCGGGCACGCAGGCCAAGCGCGGCGAAGAAAGTACCGTTGACCACCAAAGCCCATGTACCCAGCGGCAGGATAAGGAGCAGCAGCGTCGTGTTGCCGAGCGGATGGAGGTTATAAAAGACGGCAAAGACGGGTGCGAGCACCAGCTCGACCGCGGTGACGAAGAGGAAGTTCGCCAGGGCCTTGCCAAGAAAGAGCGCGGACGGATGCGAGGGCGAAAGGCGCTGGATTTCGAGCAGGCCGTTGCGCTGCTCGCGCGTCCAGGCTCCGTTGAGGGCGGTCACCGAGGCGAAGAGGAGACCCACCCAGAGAATGCCCCCGGCGATGGCGCGGGCGAGCGACGGGTTCGCTGTGGGATCGAATGCCAGCGAGAACACGACCACGATCAGCAGGGAGAAGAAGAGGATTCCATTGACCGAGTCGCGCGATCGCCATTCCAGGCGCAGATCTTTGCTGAGGTGCGCGAAGGTTTGGAGGACAAAGCTCATCGCGCGGAGCTTGCCTTGGTGAGGTCGGCGACGGTGGCTGCCGTGGCGCGCAGGTAGTCGGCCGGGGAAAGCAGGAGCTGGAGGCCGCGCTGGCCGGCCGAGACGGAGATGGTGTCGAAGAGCTCGATGGTCTCGTCAGCGAAGGCAGGAAACGGTTTGCGGGCGGCGAGGACGGTGACCCCGCCGCGAAGGTAGCCAGTAAGCGGCTCGACCTCTTTGAGGCTGGCGAGCTCGACTCGCTTCGCTCCGGCCGATGCGGCGAGCTTTTTGGGGTCGAGCTCGGCGTCTCCGGGGACGACGGCGAAGAGGTGATCGCCGGTGTTGGTGGAGGTGAGCAGGGTCTTGAAGACCTGCTCGGGAGGAAGGCCGATCTTGCGGGCGACGCTGACGGCGGTGAGGTCGTTGGGATCGACGTCGTAGGTGCGGAGTTCGTAGTGGATGCCGAGCTGATCCAGCAGGCGCGCGGCGTTGGTTTTATCAAGCTTTGCGGCGGAGCTCACGCGGCGTCTGTATCGGCGACGATCTCGCCGCGGTGCATGGTGAGGGTGCGGCTGGCGAGCGGGGCGGCGAGCGCGGCCTGGTGGGTGGTGAGGACGAGGGTGCGGGCTGGGGCTCCGTGGGCGGAGGGCCAGGTGCGGACGTCGGCGAGAAGCTCGACCATGGAGCGGGAGGAGGAGACGTCGAGGTTGGAGAAGGGCTCGTCGAGCAGAAGGAGGTCAGGGTCGGCCTGGAG
>CAXUCK010000224.1:0-3399 GCA_964249375.1 uncultured Acidobacteriaceae bacterium | reverse complement strand
GAGGGTTGGCGCTAACGCACGTTTCGGGGGAGCGGCGTTGTAGGCGGGTACGTCGTCGGCGGGGTTGGACCACTGAGCTGAGGCAGCGAGAGTGATGGTGCCGAGAGCCAGGCAGCCGAGAAGCTTCGTCATGTGCAAAGTTTAGCTCAGGAGCGGGGGTGGCTTCGTGCAAAAAAAAAGGCGGCACAAGCGGTGTTCTGTTTGTGCCGGGAGGCCAGTGACGCAACTTGGTGCCCAGAGCGGCGGGCTGAATTTGAGGAAAGGATTTCCTGAGGACACTTTACCACGATTTGCACCGGACGCAATGTTAACGATTACATTTTGTTTTCGGAGCGTTGGAAACGATTCCGTTTGGCCTGCTCTACGACCTGGACGGCGGCTGCCCCTCGCGCCTGGCTTTCGCCCAGCCTGGCTTGGTGACCTGGCGGCTTCGCCCGAGGGCCAGGGCTCCGGCGGGCACGTCCTCGGTGATGCAGCTGGCGGCGGCGATGTAGGCGCCTTCGCCAATTTCAAGGGGAGCGACGAGGATGGAGTCGGAGCCAATGAACGAGTGGTCCTGGATGGTCGTCCGGTGCTTGTGGACGCCGTCGTAGTTGCAGGTGATCGTACCGGCGCCGATGTTGACGCCCTCGCCAACCGTGGCATCGCCGAGATAGCTGAGGTGATTCATCTTGCTGCCGCGGCCGAGCTGGGATTTTTTGGTTTCGCAGAAGTTGCCGACGTGGGCGCTGTCTCCGATGATGCTTTCGGGCCGGAGGTGGGCGTAGGGGCCGAGAATGGCGTTTGCGGCTACGGTCGCCTGGGTGAGGATGCAGCCGTTGCGGACGGTGATGTTGTCGGCGAGGGTGGATGACTCGATGACGGAATAGGAGCGGATGCGGCACTCGGCGCCGATGCGGGTGTGGCCGAGGAGCTGGACGTACGGCTCGATGACGGTGTCGGCGCCAACTTCGACGGAGGCGTCGATGACGCAGGTCTCAGGGCGGAAGATGGTGACGCCCTGCGACATGAGGCGGCGCGCCGTGGCGAGACGCATGGCGGCGTCGAGGTGCATCATCTCGGCAATGGTATTGGCGCCGAGGACCTCGTCGACGCTTTCGGCAGCGACGGCGACGACGCGCTTGCCGCTGGCGACGAGCATGCCGGCGACGTCGGTGAGGTAGAACTCCCCTTGCGGATTGTTGGTGTCGAGGTTGTCGAGGTTGGCGAAAAGGGCTTCGGTGCGGAAGCAGTAGATGCCGGAGTTGATCTCGCGGGCGCCCATCTGGTCGGGGCGGAGGGACTTCTGCTCCACGATGGCGGCGACCTCGGGCCCTGAAGGGGAGACGCGAAGGACGCGGCCGTAGCCGGTGGGGTCGGGGGGTGTAGCGGTGAGGATGGTCATCGCGGCGTGCTCGCGGAGATGCGTTTCGCAGATGCCGGCGATGGTTTCCGGGCGGATAAGGGGGACGTCGCCGGAGAGGACCAAGAGGTTTTCCGGGACGGGTTGGCCGGGGTGCCGCGCGTAGAAGGCTTTGACCTGCTGGAGGGCGTGGCCGGTGCCGCGCTGCTGTGCCTGGAGGACGAACTGAACGCCGGTGGAACTGACGGCGGAGCGGACGCGGTCGGCTTCATGACCGATGATGCAGAGAATGCGCTCGGACGGAACGACGGTTCGGGCGGCGGCGATGACGTGGAGCAGAAGCGCCTGGCCGCCGATCTCATGCAGGACCTTGGGGCGGCGGCTTTTGAGACGAGTGCCCTTGCCGGCGGCCATGATGGCGACTGCGAAGCTGCTGGTATCCATGGGGAGTTTCCTTGAGCGCGGAACGTGTGGTGGCGGGGACAGGGTACAGCCCCCCCAGGACGTGCGCCGATAGCACTTCCGTTCGCTAGGGCGTGGCGGAAGGATGGGGGCCAGGGCCGGTCTCCGCGGGTGGCGGAGGGATGGTGACGTCGAGCGGCGTGACGGCGCCTAGCTGGCTTACCGGCGGGGTGATCTCAGAGCTGTTGCCGACGACCAGGACGGCGAGCTTTTCAGGATGGACGTACTTGTTGGCGACGCGCGAGATGTCGGCGACGGTGACGGACTCGATGCCGGCTTTGTACTTTTCGAGGAAGTCGGAGGGATAGCCGTAGAAGGCGAGCGTGACCTGCTCTGCGAGCGTCTTGTCGGGCGAATCGTAGTGGAAGATGAAGGAGTTGAGGACCTGATCCTTGGCGCGGCGCAGCTCGTCGGCGCCCGCAGGCTGTGTGCGGAGTTTGCTGACTTCGTCGAGCAGGGCTTTGGTGGCGGCGACGGTGCTTTCACTTTTTGTGCCTGCTTCGACGTAGAAGATGCCGGGATGGTCGTAGGACGCGCCGAAGCTGCCGCTGGCGGAGTAGGCGAGTCCGAGCCGGGTGCGGACCTCCTGGACGACGCGGGAGCTGAAGCCGCCGGAGAAGATCTCGTTCATGACGCTGAGCGCGTAATAGTCCGGGTTGCTGCGCTCGGTGCCCTGGCCCACGAGGATGACGTTGGACTGGTCGACGTCGGCTTTCTCGACGAAATAGACGCCGGGTTTTGACTCGGACATTTCAGCCTTGGCGCGCTCGAACGCCGGTCCGCGGGGCAGCGGGCTGAAGGCGGCGCGGAGCTTCGCTTCCATGGCTGCGGGGTCGAAGTCTCCGGAGATGGCGACGATCATGCTGTTGGGAACGACCGTGCGACGATGCCAGGATTCGAGGTCGGCGAGGGTGACGGCGGCGACGGTGGCGAATTCGGGCTCGCGGGCGTAGGGGCTGTTGCGACCATAGGCGAGCTGGACGGCTTCGCGGTTGGCGAGGGCGCCGGCGTCGTCGTTGCGGCGAGCGATGCCGGTGTCGATCTGACGTTTAGCTAGCTCGAGCTTGTCTGCATTAAAGGCGGGGTGAAGGAGGAGGTCCATGCTGGTCGCGAAGACGGAGTCGAAGTCGCCCTTGAGGCACGACCAGCGAAGGCTGGTGGAGGCGAGACCGCCACTGGTTTCGACGCTGGCGGCCTTGGCTTCGAGCTGGTCGTCGAGGGTGTCGCCGCTGACGGTGGGCGTGCCGCTGGTGCGCCAGGTCTGGCCGTAGAGGCTGACGAGGCCGATCTTTGCGGCGGGCTCGTCGCGGCTGCCGCTGCGGATCAGGATGGAGCCGTTGATGAAGGGCAGCTCATGATCTTCCTGAAGGAAGAGGACGAGGCCGTTGGGGAGCTCGATGCGCCTGGGCTGACGCGGATGGAAGTCGCCGAGCGGAGGGATCGGGATTTTGGTCCAGGGCTGCGGGGCGGCAGACTGCTGGGCTCGCGCCGCGTGCGGTGAAAGGAGCAGGGGGAGGGAGAGTGCTGCGGCGAGGAGGGTTTTCACTGGGCACCTCCGGTGGCCGCGGGGGTGGGTTTCGCGGTTGGCCGGGTGA
>CAXUCK010000223.1:0-3411 GCA_964249375.1 uncultured Acidobacteriaceae bacterium | reverse complement strand
CAGTCCTCCTGTACCCCCTCGCCGCAAAGTCTCCGCCTTCGCATCGAGCACGCCCAGGTCCTTCTTCCCGAAGACTTCGACCGCTTTGCCCAGCTCGGCGTCATCGCCTCCATGCAACCGTCACACCTGCTCACCGACATGGCCTGGGCCGGACAGCGCCTCGGCGATTCCCGCTCCCGCTACGCTTATGCCTGGCGCTCCTTTCTCGACCGCCACGTGCTGCTCGCCTTCGGAACCGATTACCCCGTCGAATCGATCGACCCCTTCCGCGGCCTCTACGCCGCGGTCACCCGCCAGAACGAAGCCGGTACCCAAACTTTCCACCCCGAGCAACGCATTACCCTCCCCGAAGCCCTCTACGCCTACACCCAGGCGCCCGCCTACGCCGAGTTCCGCGAAACCCTCAAAGGCCGTCTCGAACCCGGCTTCCTCGCCGACCTCATCGTTCTCGACCGGGATATCGAGACCGCAAACCCCCGCGACCTTCTCAATACTCACGTCCTCCAAACCATCGTTGGCGGCCACGTCGTCTATGCTCGCAACTCCGAAGCCGCAGCCGAGTCAAAAGGGATCTGGCCTGACTGATGCCCGTGAGCCGGTGCCCCGCACACAAACCGGCGCAGACGGCGCTCCGATACCCGGCAACATCCGGTAGTCCGCACCTCCCCGCGTGCACCGAACCGGGGCACCATGGTCTCACATGACATCTTCCCCGAAAGTTGAGCGTGACTCAGGATGACAGTGGTCCAGGTATTCCTTATGCTCCTCGCGCCTTCCGTCCTTGCGCAGAAAGCACCAACGGACGCACCGTTCGTTCTCCTCAACGCTGCCCACCGGCAGATTTCCGGCGCTCGAGCGAGCAGCCAATCTCAGGTTCCTGCCGCCGTCATCTACAAAAACCAACGGTACGGCTTTCAGTTTCGCTTGCCGCCGTCCTGGAACGGCTATGCGGTCCAGGTCACCGAGTGGCGTGGCGGCTACGGTCCGGACGGCAATCCCAGGGAGCACGGTCCGGAAATCATCCTGCGACACCCGCTCTGGACCGCCGGGAAGCCACGTCAGGACATTCCCCTGATGATCCTTACGCCTTCGCAGTGGCACGGTGCGAACGGAGGCGGTCTCGTCCTTGGTCCCGCTGGCGTTCCTCCGGGTAAGGTGTGTCAGAACGACCGGTACATTTTCGCCTTACCGGCCCGGTTCGATATGGTCGAACTACCCGGACAAAAGGAGGTAGAGGGACTCCTGAGCGAGCACCCTTGCAGCCCTCTCAGCAAAGGAAAGCCTCACCTGCTTCGATAAAACTGGCGAAGCTCTCGCAAAGTTCAGTTCCTTGATCGGATGACGGGCTTCTACCCCGGACGCATGCACAACAGAAGGACGGCCCTCGATGCCGACCGGGCAGTCAGATCCATGCCGCGGATAAGGGAGCCAAGCGGCTGTTGTTACTCTGATCTGGGTCCACACGCCCTTCTCTGCAGAGCTCTGAGCCAGCCGGGATGGCCGGACGTCTGGACTCATCTGTCTCTCTGCTTTCGTCATCATGCGCTCACGATTCCCCTCCAAATCTCTGCTTGCGCATGCGTCGCTGCTCTGCGTGGTCGCTGTCTGGGGTTCTACGTTTCCCATGGTCAAAGCAGCCCTCGCGGACGCATCCCCGCTGCTCTTCAACCTGATCCGCATGGCGCTGGCAACTGCTGTTCTCGCGGCGATGAATGTGCGCGGCATGCGCAGCCTTTCGCGACCGGACCTCCTCCTCGCGGTCCTTGCTGGTACTTGCCTGGGAGCGGGCTACCAGTTGCAAACCGCTGGCCTCGCCCGCACCTCCCCAACGAAATCCGCCTTCATCACCGGCCTTGTTGTCGTGTTCGTTGCGCTCTTCAACCTGCTTCCTCCGCTCAGGCCAACTGGCGGCAGAGCGACCCGCTGGCGCCCCTTTCTGGGCGCTACCCTCGCCTTTGCCGGTCTGGCTCTCCTCACCACAGCACCCGGCTCCTCGCTTGTCGAGTTGACCTCCGGTGTGAACATTGGCGATATGCTCACGCTCCTCTGTGCTCTTGCCTTTGCAGGCCATCTCCTTACCCTGTCTCGGGTCCCTCCCGGATCTTCGGCAGGGGGCTTGGCAGCCCTGCAGATTGGCTGCGCTACCGTGCTTATGCTCCTGACGCTGCGCGTCAACGGCCCGGTGCACCTTCACATGACGCTCCGTCTGGGTGTCGCCCTTCTCATCACGTCGCTCCTTGCCACTGCGGTCGCGTTTACCGTGCAAAGCTGGGCGCAGCAGCATCTGCCCGCCACGCACACCGCTGCCCTGCTCACCCTCGAGCCCGTTTTCGCCCTGCTCACCTCCGTTATCTTCCTTCATGAGCACCCGACAACCCGCACGTACAGCGGCGCCGCTCTCATCCTCGCCGGCATCCTCGTCATTGAGCTTGGCGGAACTTTGATCGCGCCGGACCCGGTCCTCGGCAGCCCACCAACAGCACCCCCGTTTTAGCCTCACTCACATTTCCGGGGTGCCATCGTCCAAGGTCCAGTGCAGCCGGAACCCTGCCTCTGGATCGCGCACCGGCACTGAAGCTAAACTTATAGTTGTGATCTCCCTCAAGAGCACGGGAACCCGAAAAGGTAAAACTCGCATGGATCGCCAGCAGTCCACACAGCCCACTATCGCCAGCCGTCTCCGGGCACATCGTCTCACCAGCACCGTTACGCTTCTGGCTACGCTTTCTGTCGGCATCGTTGCCGGTTCCGTTCTGACGCGCGGCGTCAGCGGAAAAGAACAGGCCGTCAACTCCTCCGATGCCCGTTCTCTCGTCATTCCCTCCCCTTCGAATCTGTCGAACGGTTTTTCGCAGATCGTCAAGGAAGTGGGTCCGGCAGTTGTCAACATCAACACCGAATCCCTTCCAAAGCAGTCGGCGAACCCCCACGCTCGGCGCGGCCCGACTCGTAAAGGAGACAACGGCGGCGATGGCGATCAGCAGGGAGACATGCAGGACTTCTTCAACCGCTTCTTTGGTGGGCAAGGGGGCGACGGCGGGGATGAGGAGGGTCCCGCCGGCGCGGAGCGTAGGGCGCTTGGCTCCGGATTCATCGTCGATCCACGGGGATACATCATCACCAACAACCATGTCGTCGATAAGGCAGACCGCATCAATGTCAAGCTTTCGACCGATGCGGACAATCCGCTCGATCCCGGGCGTCCGGCAAAGGTGATCGGCGTGGATCAGGAGACGGATATTGCCGTAATTAAAATCGACGCTCCTGACCCCTTGCCAACCATCAAGCTGGGCAACTCCGAAGGCGCGCAGGTCGGTGATTGGGTTCTCGCGATCGGTAGTCCCTTCGGCCTGAGCCGGACGGTTTCGGCCGGTATCGTCTCTGCCCGCAATCGTTCGATCGACGAAGGTC
>CAXUCK010000222.1:0-3416 GCA_964249375.1 uncultured Acidobacteriaceae bacterium | reverse complement strand
CTTCGGTGCCCATGGTGATGCCGTCGGAGATGGTGACGGTGTTGAACTCCATGGGGGTGCCACCGGCTTCGCGGATGCCCTGCTTGACGGCATCGGCGATGGCGCGGAGGTGGAAGTTGCAGGGGCCGATCTCCGTCCAGGTGTTGGCGATGCCGATAATGGGTTTGCTGAGGTCGTCGCGGGTGAAGCCGACGCCGCGGAGCATAGCGCGGGCGGCGGCGCGGGCGGGGCCTTCGGTGAGGACGGTGCTGTTGGTTTTACCGGGTGTGGGGTTCAATGCGGGTACCTTGGCTGCGTTGCGACGGGGGCCGTTTATAGGTCGGGCCTTCAGCCCTCTCTGTGATTGGTGCCGGTGTACCTAGGCCTTGCGGCCTAGGCTGGTATATGGTCGGGCCTTCAGCCCTCTCTATTTCGGGGCCTTCAGCCCTCTGTGTGATTGGTGCCGGTGTACCTAGGCCTTGCGGTCTAGACTGGTATATGGTCGGGCCTTCAGCCCTCTCTATTTCGGGGCCTTTGGCCCTTGATACTGCGATGTACCTAGGCCGTTAGCCCATGACTGTGATGTTGCGGGGTCGATCCTAGAAGGGTGAATGGTGCACGCGCGAATTGTTGTTCGGCGGCTGCGCTGCGGTGAGCGAAGCGAAGTCTGCTACGAGTTTGGCCACGGTCTCGTCGAGGTTTCTATTGCGATTGGATTGAAAGAGGGCGTAGTTCGTGTGCTCGGTCAGCGACCACAGTACCGTATGCGAGCGGGGATCGACGAGCACGACGCGGAACTGGCGAGCGGAGCGCCGCCCATCGTTGCTGGCGACGGACGCACCGAGATCGATCTCGTAGTGCAGTTCGAGCACCAGGTCTGCTTCGGTGGGATCGAACACTATCTTGTAGTGGCCCAGCACGCCGAGCCCTTGATAGAAGTCGTTGTAGGCGCGCAGGCAATCGGCGTTTTCTTCCGTCCCGGCATTGCCGAGAAAAAGCTTGGAAGCTTTGGTGATGGCGCTTGGCAATGGCGCCGCCGGCGGATCGGAAGCTTGTGCGTGAGCCGCCGCGTTCATGGCACCGCAGAGCAGAATCGATAGGAAACAAACGATGCATGGCTTCATGCGGTCGCTCCTTTGGGCGCCAGCCAGAACTCGTTGTTGTGTTTCGATTCGTAGCGGTTGAGGGCGGCGAGGTGGCGGAGGGTGAGGCCGATGTCGTCGAGGCCTTGGAGGAGGCAATCTTTGCGGAAAGGGTCGATGTCGAAGTGGGCGTGGAAGCCGAGTTCGTCGGTGACGGTTTGGGCTTCGAGGTTGATCGTAATGCGGTGTTGGGGGTTGGCAGTGGAGCGGGCGAGCAGGGTTTGCACGTCTTCTTCGGAGAGGCGGACGAGGACGATGCCGTTTTTGCCGGCGTTGGAGTAGAAGATGTCGGCGAAGCTGGGGGCAATGACGGCGCGGAAGCCGTACTGGACGATGGCCCAGGCGGCGTGCTCGCGGGAGGAGCCGCAGCCGAAGTTCTTTTCGGCGATGAGGATTTCAGCGCCCTGGTAGGCGGGGTTGTTGAGAACGAAGTTAGGGTTGGGGGCGCCCACGTCTTTCAGAGTGACGCCGGGGCCTTCCTGGAGGCGCCTCCAGTCGTAGAAGAGGAAGTCGCCGTAACCGGTGCGTTCGATGCGTTTGAGGAACTGCTTGGGGATGATCTGGTCGGTGTCGATGTTGGGCATCGGGAGCGGGGCGGCGGTGGCGGTGAGAACATTGATGGGAGTCATGGGAGTTGGCCAACAACGATGCTTCGTGCCGCCCCGAGCGAAATACAAAGGTCCTTCGCTGCGCTCAGGATGACAACCGTTTGAGGTTAGCGTGAACCTCCTTCGACGAGATCGTGTGCGAGGTCGAATGTGGGCGTGGGTGCGTTATACGCGGTTGTGATTGGGGCGGAGC
Source organism: uncultured Acidobacteriaceae bacterium (assembly GCA_964249375.1). Classification (GTDB taxonomy): domain Bacteria; phylum Acidobacteriota; class Terriglobia; order Terriglobales; family Acidobacteriaceae; genus Edaphobacter. The sequence continues at coordinate 1,494 of CAXUCK010000222.1, read as the reverse complement.
TTGTTTGTGAGCTGGGCCACTTGCGGACGTCAGTGAGGTGGCCGGTGATGGCGGCGGCGGCGGCCATTACCGGCGAGAGGAGGTGGGTGCGGCCGCCGCGGCCCTGGCGGCCTTCGAAGTTGCGGTTCGAGGTGGAGGCGCAGCGTTCGCCGGGGGCTAGGATGTCGGGGTTCATGCCGAGACACATCGAGCAGCCGGGTTCGCGCCACTCGAAGCCGGCGGTTTTGAAGATTTCGTCGAGGCCTTCGTCTTCGGCCTGGCGCTTAACGACCTGGGAGCCAGGGACGACCATGGCGCGGACCGTGGTGGCGACGTGGTGGCCGCGGACGATGCCGGCGGCGGCGCGGAGGTCTTCGATGCGGGCGTTGGTGCAGGAGCCGAGAAAGACGGCGTCGATTTGGACGTCTTCGAGCTTCGTTCCGGCTTCGAGGCCCATGTATTCGAGAGCGCGGGTGAAGCTTTTGCGGTCGGCTTCGGTGAGCGCGGCCTCGGGCGAAGGGACGGTGCCTTCGATGCCGGTGACCATGCCGGGCGAGGTGCCCCAGGTGACGTGCGGGGTGAGTTCCGTGGCGTCGATGGTGAGTTCGCGGTCGAAGGTGGCGCCTTCGTCGGTGATGAGAGCGCTCCAGTTTTGGACGGCTAGGGTCCAGGCGGCTTCGTCGATGTTGGCGTTCTGTGAAACCCACGTCTCAGAAGCGAGACGTGGGGCACCCGATTGTGTGGCGCTCCGAGAAGCAGATCCCTCCGCTGCGCTGCGGGATGACAAATCAGAAGAAGTGGTGCCGGGGGAGAAGCGGCGGCCGCGGAGGTAGGCGAAGGTGGTTTCGTCGGGGGCGATCATGCCGGCGCGGGCGCCGGCTTCGATGCTCATGTTGCAGACGGTCATGCGGCCTTCCATGGAGAGCGCGCGGATGGCGGAGCCGGCGTACTCGATGACGTAGCCGGTGGCGCCATCTGTTCCTATTCGCCCGATGATGTCGAGGATGATGTCCTTGGCGGTGACGCCGAAGGGCAGCGCGCCTTCGACATTAATGCGGAAGGTTTTCGGCTTGTCCTGCGGCAGAGTCTGGGTGGCCATGACGTGCTCGACTTCACTGGTACCGATGCCGAACGCCAAGGCCCCGAAGGCGCCGTGGGTGGAAGTGTGGGAGTCGCCACAAACGATGGTCATGCCGGGTTTGGTGGCGCCGAGCTCGGGGCCGATCATGTGCACGATGCCTTGGGCGGCGTCCTGCACGTCGAAGAACTCGATGCCGAACTCGGCGCAGTTGCGGCGCAGGGCGTTGACCTGGGCGGCAGAGATGTCGTCGGCGATGACGAGGCGGGCCGCGGCGCTGGTGGTGGGGACGTTGTGGTCGACGGTGGCAATGTGGCGCGCTGGATTCCGCAGAGAACGACCGGCCAGGCGGAGGCCGTCAAAGGCCTGCGGGCTGGTGACCTCGTGGACGAGCTGCAGGTCGATATAGAGCAGCGAGGGCTCGCCGGCGCGCTCGG
>CAXUCK010000221.1:0-3426 GCA_964249375.1 uncultured Acidobacteriaceae bacterium | reverse complement strand
ATCGCGGGCGCGCTGCTCCACGAACACGTGACCGACGGCATCTTCCTCGAAGTCCACGAAAACCCTACCTGCGCCAAGAGCGACGGAGCCAACGCCCTGCGATTGGACAGTCTCCGCCCCGTGTTGGAAGAGCTTCTAAGAGTCCATGCTGCAGTGGCGAGGGTTCTAGATCAACCTTCGGAGTCTCCACGCTGACGCCGCAAGATCCGCTGCACGCCCCAGCGACAATCAACATAAATTGCTCGCGCAATCTGTCCGACGTACCCACCTTCACATGCCGCGAGGCGGACAGGAACCCGGGCGATAAAGCCACGAGCGTATACTCGCCGCGCGGAAGGAGCAGAGATGTCCGGCCGTCCACGACTTGCTCGAGAATCACGGACCCGTCCCGAGCAAGGACCTGCACCGACCCGTAACGAACCGGTGCCTGCGTTTGATCCTCGAATTCCACAGTCATCTGCGCTCGTGGCTGCCGCCCGAACAACGTCAGCATCAATACAACCGGAATGTGACCGCCCCGAACCACAGCGCCAGCATAAACCAAAAAAACGGCCCCTCGCGTGAGGGGCCAATCTGCCTTGGTTCTCTCTGGTTAGGAGAGTGTTTTGCAAGAGCGCTCTTGGTCGCCGCTTGCAAACTTGCCGGACGCATCGGAAGCCGTCCTAATCTTGGGTTACTGATTCACTGGCGGATTGCTGACGCCAGTCTTCGGTGTCGTTGTGCTGGCAGTCGTACTGCCCATCGTCGCTAGGCTATTGTGAAGCAGCGTGACCCGGACTCCGTTGGTCAACGCCTTCTCACCGTCCGTCGAGGCCGTAGTCGTCGCTTTTCCGAGACCACTCTTGTAGATGCGATATACCGGCACTTGGTGCTCGGTCACAAGGTAACGAACAACCGCGTCAGCCATCGCTTGCGAGTTTGCAACGCCGGACTTGCTGTACCCTTGTACCTCAACGATATAACCTTTCTCGCTCGCCAGCTTCGTCGCCAGGTCGTCCAGGTCCGTTTTCGCCTTGGGACCCAGAGTCGTCCGGCCCGCGGCGAACGGCACCGAAGCACTGCTCACAGTTTGGTACTGATCCAGATTGCTGACCGTGCCATTCAGAGCATCCGTCTTGCTGTTCGCGTTGCCAGCTAGCGAATTTGCCGCGTTCGCCCGGTTGCTCGCATCCGCGGCATGCTGATCCGCCTGTGCAGCCGCGTCATTCGCCTTCCTGATCCCAGCCTGAGCCCGGGTATCCACATCACGAATATCGTTGCGATTCTTTGCCTGCAGTTGATCCAACTCATTCGTGCGATCGCGGATAGGGTCGGTCTGCCGCTTCACCCACTTCTTCCGGGCCAGCGGGTTCAGATGACCCCAGAAACCTTCCTTCGACTGCTGCTCCAGCGGCTTCCCAGTCGCGTAGCTCGTCGTGTCATCCGCGCTCATGCCGCTCTTCGCCTGCGTCGCTGCCGCGGGATCGGTCGACGGCGTCGTCGACTGCGAGGTCGTAGCCGTTTGCGCCACGGAGAAAACACTCAAAGCTCCGCAAAGAACAACCGCTGACATTCCAAACTTGGCCGATGACATCATAAGACCCTTACTCCTTACATTCCGACACAGCCATCGTGTCTTGACACTAAGGCATAGAGCAAGCGTCATGCCAAACTGGGCCCGAACACATAAGTCCTTCTGGCAGAACACCTATCCCATCGGCGTTGACTTGCCTGACAGCCCGCGAACACCGCACTTCCCGTAAATATTTCTGGTGTGCCAAGTAGAAATGGCAGCGAGCTATTCGTCCCGGCTACTTCGTCGTCACGGCTGTTGCGTGCAACTCGGGCATCTGCGTGTTCCAGTTTTGCGGGAGCGACTCGAAGATCAGCCGGAACTCCCGCTCGTCTCCCGGCTTCAGCGGCGTCGCGCTTACCGGTTGCGTGTCGACGTACGGCTCGCGCGTCCGGATCAGCATCAGCGGTTCGGTCTCGACCCGTGAAGGCATCCCCTCGTCATTTGCGAAGAGCGCCTGAACCGTCACACCCGAAACCACCTTTGCCCCGGAGTTCCGCAGTTTGCCATCGAGAAACGTGCTCTTCCCACCAGACAAACTCGTCGATTCACTCAACGCCAGATCCGAAAACACCAGATTCGCTGCATACGCATCCAAAGGCAGCACCTGGTTCGGCTTCGCTGCCGCATGCCGCCGGCCGGAAACCGCCAGCACGAACAACAACATCAAGACCGCCGCGCCCGCAACAACCCAGGGCGTGACCGTCCGCTCCTTCACAGGCGTCAGGGCGCTTCCAAAGGTCGTCCGGCCCTGACCCGTGTCTTCAGCAGCAGCGCGAGTCCCCGGTGCGTCCATCCCTAACCGACCGGCCTCTCAGACCAACGGCTCACCCGTCCATCCGTCGCCCGGCGGAAACCAAGACCGCTCGGACAGAAATCAGCGTCGAGGCTATGCTTATGCTCCACATAGGCTGGCGCGCCTGTCTTGCTGGTCTTGCCCAGCACCTTCACCTCGCCGCGACAATCTTTGCAGCGAAATTCGGTGTCGCCGTCCACCAGCGCATCCACAACCTTCTTCACCTTCCAGAAAGGCTCATATCCGCCGCCTTCCTTAACGCGACGCCGCTTCACTTCGATCTCCAGCATCTTCTCTCGTTCCGCAATCGCCATGGCGCTCATCGTCCTGTTCCCCCGACCGTCATGCGGTCGAGCTTTACTGTTGGCATGCCGACACCGACCGGCACACTTTGCCCAGCCTTGCCACACGTCCCGATCCCCTCATCCAGGGCTAAATCGTTGCCGACCATCGATACATATTTCAGCGCCTCCGGTCCATTGCCGACCAGGGTCGCCCCTTTCACCGGACGTGTAACCCGGCCGTCCTCAATCAAATAGGCTTCGGAAGCGGAAAACACGAACTTCCCGGTCGTAATGTCCACCTGCCCCCCGCCGAAGTTCACCGCATACAGCCCTCGCTTCACCGACCGTAAGATGTCCTCCGGTGCATCCTCGCCCGAAAGCATGTAAGTGTTCGTCATCCGCGGCATGGTGATCTGCTGGTAGCTTTCCCGCCGTCCCGATCCCGTCGACTTCGTCCCCATCAGCCGCGCCGACATCTTGTCCGTCAGGTAGCTCTTCAGGATCCCGTTCTCGATCAGCACATTCTCCTGCGTCGGCGTCCCCTCGTCGTCCACATTCAACGATCCCCTCCGGTTCGGCATTGTCCCGTTATCGACCACCGTCACCTTCGACGAGGCGACCTGCTGTCCGATCAGCCCGGCAAAGGCGCTTGTTTTCTTACGGTTGAAGTCCGCCTCCAACCCATGCCCCACCGCCTCATGCAGCAGTACTCCCGGCCATCCCGGCCCCAGTACCACCTCCATCTCGCCCGCCGGGGCCTCTACAGCTCCCAACTGCAGCATCGCCGTCCTGGC
>CAXUCK010000220.1:0-3488 GCA_964249375.1 uncultured Acidobacteriaceae bacterium | reverse complement strand
CAGATCCCCCCGCACCAGCTCCGCCCCGTGTATCCCCGCAATCGCCGCCAGGTTGCTCGTCCCCCGCGTCAAGAGCCGCAGCTCCGCCCCAGCCGCCGCATACGCCTGCGCAACATGGCTCCCCACAAATCCCGTCGCGCCAGTAAGAAACACCTTCATCGCAGGCTCTTGCTCTTGCCTCTCTGTGTCTTGCTCTTGCTTTTCTTGCTTGTCATCCCCGAAGGGGACCTGCTGTTCCCGTCCAAGCTCCTCAGTCCAGCGTCTCCGGCGCAATCTGAATATTCGGCTCGCCCGGCGCCGTCTTCTCCCAGTATTTCTTCACCCAAGCCTCAAACGTCTTCCCCGCCGCCGTATCCCGCCCCGTAAACACCACCCGGGCTACGTCCGCGTAAGGGATCGTCAGCTTCTCCTTCGACGTCGTCGGAATCAACCGCACCACCGAAGCCTCCAGCGACGCTCCCGTCCGCCGGTCAAATAAATACCCCTGAACCTCCGTGCCATCCCGTCGCGTCAGCGTCACATCGCCCCGGTAGTCAAACGCCTTTTCAAGCGCCTCAAACACCTCGCCCGCCGTCGCCATCGGTGGAATCCATCCCTCCAGATTCTCCCGCTCCCGCCCAGCCGCTACCTCCAGCTCGTCGGGATTCTGTGCCTCCAGCTGCTCGACTTTCAGGTGCTCCTGCTGTTCTGTCGCCATCGCCGCCTAGTCCCCCGAAACCAGCGTCGACTCATGGTTCGCCACCGCCGACTCCGCCGAAATCACCGGCGTCCCAATCTGTACCAGTGGCCCATGCCCGGCAGGCTTCCACTCGTTCAGCAGCTTCTGCGCACCCGCGTCGTCATACCGCGCAAACATCGCCTTCGCCGTCGCCAGCAGGCCGCGCAACGATCCAAACGTATAGTTCACCCCTGAGGCCTCGTACCCCGAGTGCACCATGCAGTTCGCGCACCGCGGATTCCCGCTCTCCGTCCCGTAGTTCGACCACTCGGTCGACTCCATCAGTTCGGCGAACGTATCCGCATACCCGTCCTGCAGCAGATAGCACGGCTTCTGCCAGCCAAAGATCGAAAACGTCGGCATCCCCCACGGCGTGCACGACAGCTCCCGCTTGCCCATCAGGTATTCCATATACATCGGTGATGCATTGAACCGCCAAGACGACTTCCGGTTCGACAGGATCGACCGGAACAGCCGCTTCGACTTCGCCTTTCCCAAAAAGTGCTTCTGGTCCGGAGCCTTGTCGTACGTATACCCTGGCGCGACCATCATGCTCTCCACACCCGCCACCATCAGCTGGTCAAAATGCCGCCGCACCGAGTTCGGGTCCGCCCCGTCAAACAACGTCGTATTCGTCGTCACGCGGAAACCCGCTGCCACCGCCGCATGCACGCCCTCCATCGCTATGTCGTACCCGCCTTCGCGGCACACGCCAAAGTCGTGGTGCTCGCGCTCGCCATCCACATGCACCGAAAACGACAGGTACTTCGACGGCTTGAACAGGTGCAGCTTTTCCTTCAGCAGCAGCGCATTCGTGCACATGTACACGTACTTCCTGCGCTCCACCAGCCCCGCCACAATCTCCGGCATTTTGGGGTGCAGCAACGGCTCCCCACCGGGGATCGCCACCATCGGCGTTCCGCACTCGTCCACCGCCTTGAAGCACTCTTCCGGGCTCAGCTCCGCTTTCAGGATGTGCGCCGGATACTGGATCTTGCCGCACCCCGCGCACGCCAGGTTGCAGCGAAACAGGGGCTCCAGCATCAGCACCAGCGGGTACCGCTTGCGGCCCTTCATCTTCTGCTTCAGCACATACGTCGCGACTGTCCAGGCTTGAGAAACAGGTACTGCCATCTCGAATCGTCTCCTCGTCGGTCCTTCGCTTCGGTCTAAGCCGCTTCCGCAGCTTCCCGTTCCATGGCGTTCCGGTACGTCGTCAACGCCAGCAGTGGGAAGTACTGCTTGTACAGGTGATACCCCAGATAAAAGACGCGCGGGAACCCCGTTCCGGTGTAATAACTTTCCCCATTCCGCCCCGGCATCAGCTCATCCCAGCTGCCATCCTCGTGCTGCCGTTCCACCAGCCAGCGCACGCCCTTTGCCACGGAGTCCGACCGCGTATCGCCCGCCGCCAGCAAACCCAACACCGCCCACGCCGTCTGCGACGGTGTACTCGGCCCAACTCCCCTCTGCATCGGATCGTCGTATGTCCCGCAGGTCTCGCCCCATCCCCCGTCGGTGTTCTGCACCATCCGGATCCACTCCGCCGCCTGCACTACCGCCGGCTCGTGATCCCAGAAGCCCATCGCCTCCAGGCCCCGCAGCACCAGGAATGTCCCATACAGGTAGTTCACGCCCCATCGGCCAAACCAGCTCCCGTCCGACTCCTGCTCCCTCAAGATGAACTGGATCGCCCGCTCGATCCGCGGATCCCGCCGCGAATACCCGTAGCTCGCCAGCATCTCCAGAATCCGCCCCGTGATGTCCGCCGTCGGCGGGTCCAGCATCGCATTGTGGTCGGCAAACGGAATGTACTGGAAAATCATCTTGGTGTTGTCGCGATCAAACGACGCCCATCCGCCGTCCTTGCACTGCATCGCAAACACCCACTCAATCGCCCGCTGCGCCGCTTCATCCAGCTGCCGCTCCCGGGGATGATCCACCGTCTTCAACGCCAGCAGCACCTCGCCCGTATCATCGACATCCGGGTAGTGCTGGTTGTTGAAAAAGAAGGACCACCCGCCCGCCGGCACGTCCCGCACCTTCTCCGCCCAGTCGCCCTTGATCCGCACTTCCTTCGACAGCAGCCAGTCCACCGCCTTGATCATCCGCGCATCCGTCCGCGCGACCCCCGCATCCCCCAGCGCCGACAGCGCCTGCGCCGTATCCCACACCGGCGAAAAGCACGGCTGCATCCGGAACGTCGGCGTCGGGTACTCCGCTGTCCCCTCCGGGCAATCAATCCCCAGCTTCTCCAGCTCATCCATCGCCCGGATCATCTGCGGGTCATCGGTCGAATACCCCAGGCAGCGCAGCGCAATAATCGCGTTCAACATGGCCGGGTAAATCGCGCCCAGCCCATCCGACATCTCAAATCGTTTCAGCATCCACGCCTCAGCCTTGCGCAGCGCCTTCGCCCGCAGCGGCCGGATGTGCACCCGCTCCGCCCAGTGAAACAGCCGGTCCCAGAACAAAAAGAAGTTCCGCCAGCTCACCGGCTTCTTCGCGTCCCATCGCAGGTGCAGCTTCGCGTTCTCCCGCCCGCCCACAAACAGTTCATCAATCCTCTGCTCCGGAGCCAGCTTCTTAAAAGGCTTCTTCGCATAAATAATCGACAACGGCACCACAATCGCCCGCGACCACGACGAGATCTCGTAAATATTGAAGTAAAACCAGTTCGGAAACAGCACCATCTCCGGCGGAACCGCCGGCACCGCGTCATAGTCGTACTGCCCCAGCGCGCACAGGTAAATCTTGGTAAACGTATTGC
>CAXUCK010000219.1:962-3508 GCA_964249375.1 uncultured Acidobacteriaceae bacterium | reverse complement strand
GTCCACCCAGGCAACGAAGTGTTCCAATCAGAACGTTGCGTAAAGTTCTCTCCATTCTGCTCTTGGCGGTCTTTGCCCTGCCCGTCCTCGCTCCCTTGCTGGCCCTCGGCCAGAGCGCGGAATCAGCGCTGCCCGCCTGTTGTCGCCGGAACGGCCTGCATCACTGCGCCATGAGCCGCGCCGCGCGCGAGCAGCTCGCATCAGCCGACATCCAGCAGCCGATGTGGAAACCACCCGTCGATCGCTGTCCGTTCTGCCCTGCGTCGGTGGTCACTCCTCACTCCGGCAACGCCTCCGCCCTCCCCCGCGCGCACGCGTCCACAGCAACCCACTTCACTCACCCGACCGGCGCAGTCCAGTCCGAATGCAAGCGGCGTATCGCTCGCGATCGATCCCGGCAAAAGCGCGGCCCACCCTCCATCCTCTCCTAGTTCCCAGCTTGCCGTCCCCCTCCTGGCGTCCGCGGGCGACGGCGATCCACGCCCGAACTTCGACCCATCACGCATTCGCGTGACCTGGAGGCTGCGCCATGCGCCGCTCGTTGCTCTCCTTCGCTTTCCTGCTCTCACTTGCTGCCGGAATCGCCTCGGCTTCGACCATCTTTGGTGAGGCCCGCGGCATCGTTCATGATCCACAGCACCGCCCCATCCGCGGCGCGACGGTCACCCTGCATGCATCCCATTCCGCCTTCACCAAGACCGGTCATACCGATGGTGACGGCAGCTTCAGCCTTCCGGTTATCCCGCTCGGCGACTACACCATCACCGTGAGTGAGCCAGGATTTCGCACCGTCGAGCAGATGCTCACGCTCGCGTCCGATACCTCTCCATTGCTGCACTTCGAGCTTCCTGTCAGTGCAACCGCCGAGTCGGTCACCGTCACCGCAACCTCCGATGCCGCCAACGTTACCTCCGCGACCCCCACAACCCTTGTCGGGCGAGTCGACATCGCGCAAACGCCAGGAGCCGACCGAACCAATAGTCTCGCGATGATCACCGACTTCGTCCCGGGCGCTTACATCACCCACGACATGCTTCACATGCGCGGGGGGCATCAGGTCAGCTGGCTGCTCGACGGGGTCGAAATCCCAAACACCAACATCGCCAGCAACCTGGGAGCGCAGATCGACCCAAAGGACATCGACTATGTCGAGGTGCAGCGCGGCAGCTACACATCCGACATCGGGGACCGCACCTACGGTGTCTTCAACGTCGTTCCGCGTACCGGCTTTGAAGGGAATCGCTCGGCCGAACTCGTTCTCACCGCCGGCAGTTTCCTCCAGACCAACGATCAGATCAACTTCAGCAATCACACCGAGAAGTTTGCCTACTACGCCAGCCTCAATGGCAACCGCAGCGACTTCGGCCTTTCCCCGCCCATCGGCCAGGTCTTCCACGATCAAACGAGCGGGTATGGCGGCTTTGCGTCCTTTATCTACAACCGCACGCCCAAAGACCAGTTTCGCCTTGTCACGCAGCTGCGCAGCGACTTCTTCCAGATTCCGTACGACCCCGACCCGAACAGTGCCGAAAACCAGCAATTCGATTCCAGCGGGCTGCGCGACCATCAGGCGGAAACGGACGGCGTGGTCGCCGCCTCCTGGCTCCATACTTTCAACGTCACCACCGTGCTCCAGGTCTCGCCCTTTTACCACGGCAACCGCGCAGACTACGAGCCCAGTCTCACCGACACCCCCGTCGCCACCACCTCGGACCGAACCTCCAACTACGCCGGCGCGCAAGCCTCCATCTCGGCGGAAGTCGCGCGCAACACGCTGCAGGGCGGCTTCTATTCCTTCGGCCAGCATGACGCGTATCTGTTCGGAGCCGTGTTCCATGACGGCTCCGGAACCGCACCCTTTTCTATCCCTGATTCCGCCTCGGGCGGTGTCGTCGAAGAATACGTCTCCGATACCTACAAGCCCACCTCCTGGCTCACCTTCCTCGCTGGTCTGCGGGAAACCTTCTTTCGCGGCCAGTTCACCGAAACCGCCACCGACCCACGCCTCGGTGTTGCCGTCCGAATCCCCAGGCTCAACTGGGTTTTCCGTGGCTTCTACGGCCGCTTCTATCAGCCGCCGCCGCTGCTGACCGCGACTGGACCCGTCGTCCAGTTTGCGCAGGCCAGCGACACCGACTTCAAGCCGCTGCACGGCGAGCGCGATGAGGAACACCAGTTCGGTGTGCAGATTCCCTATCGTGGATGGCTGCTCGATGCCGACACCTTCAAAACACGCATCAACAACTTTCTCGACCACTCCAACATCGGCGACTCCAGCATCTATTTCCCAGTCACCGTCGACGGCGCGCTTGTGCGTGCATGGGAGTTATCCCTGCGCTCTCCTCGCCTCTGGCGCTTCGGGCAGGCGCACCTCGCCTATTCCAACCAGATTGCCGAGCAGCGGGGCAACATCACCGGTGGCCTGGTCTGCGTCCCCGTCGGGGATCCGGCCTGCAACGCGGGGTTTGCCTATACCCCGGTCGATCACGACCAGCGCAACACCCTCAATGTGGGCTTCACCGCCACGCTGCCGTCCCGTGTCACGG
>CAXUCK010000219.1:0-952 GCA_964249375.1 uncultured Acidobacteriaceae bacterium | reverse complement strand
ACCCTGACGGCCCTCCCGCAGACCCTCGCTATCCGAGCCCCTACCTGCCCCAGCACACCACGTTCGATCTCGCGCTCGGCAAGAGCTTCGGCGAACGCGTGACCGTCTCCGTCAACGCGCTCAACGTCGCAAACCGCCGGGTGCTGCTCGACAACAGCCTCACCTTCGGCGGATTCCACGATAACGACCCACGCGAGATCTACGGCGAGCTCCGTTACCGCTTCCACTACTAGAAGGAGCGAGTCCACGCGCTCCGTCGGGACCTCTGAAACCTACCAAACCTCGAAGACCCGACCATCCAGCCATGTCGCTCCCCTTCGGGCTCTCCCTCGTGGAGCAAACCTACTGCTCATCGTTCCGTCCCGTCACCTTCGTTCCGGAGTCGGCATCCAATGGTGCGCCAGCCTATCTTGCTGAACACTTTTAAGCTCACCGCGTCTGTCGCTTGGCGCACATGTGTCAGAATCTCCAGAGATGGTTGGACCGGCCCACGCACGATAGCAGCTTCCGCAGGATCGGAGATCAGCATGGACGAACCCGGACTTCAACACCAGGCGACCTTGCAGGCAAGCCCCAGTGCCGCCCCCGAAGACACCGCCGGAAACCAGCCCTGCACCTTCTTCGCTCCTGCGGAACTTCTGGTCCTCTGCCCAGCGTGGCGGCGAAGATCGCGCCAGACACTCGCGAACCTGCCTCTCCCAACGTCCTTAAGGCGACCCCGCATGACTCAGGGCAGCGGTGAGGCCAAGTAACCGCCAGCCACAAAGCCAGCGGATCGAATCGTATAGAATCGCTGGATGCACCTCGATCCTCCGTCTCCTCCAAAGTCCCCGCAACACCGTCAGTGGCGCCTTGCGTTCGCCTGCGTCCTGGCATGTATTCTCCCCGTCTCCGCCGCTGCCCAGCAGGCACTCGTCGTCGGCGCCACGCCGCCCGCGGACCCCGCCATCGC
>CAXUCK010000218.1:363-3511 GCA_964249375.1 uncultured Acidobacteriaceae bacterium | reverse complement strand
GGTTGGCACCACCCTCTTCACCCCCATCGCCTGGAGCCACTACTTCATCGTTCTCCTTCCCGCCTTGATGATCCTCCTCCAGGAAGTCCACACTGCCTCCTTGTACCGCAGCCGCCGCTTCGTCCACGCCCTTTCCACGCTAATCGTGCTCCTTTGCGTCCTCAACTTCCGGCCCATGGCCGGCAACGTCGTCCACGAAACCCCCGGCCTCTTCGGCCTCGTCCGATCCCACTTCTACGCCGGCGTTCTCTGCCTGATCGCCCTCGCCGTGGCGGCCTGGAACCGCCACCGCCCACCGCTGCTCCCTTCGCTCATCGCGCATCCCTCATAAGCTCCACCCTGATCTGCCCTCAAACTTCCCACAAGCATCTACCCAAGTGGCGGCTCAAGAATCGCCGACAGGATCCAATCTTCCCTCACCCAAGGAGATCCAACCCATCATGAACACGCCGACCCCCGGAAAACTCGCCGGTCTAAAAGCCGTTTCCAACCCCCGCGGCGTCATCGCTGCTGCCGCCATGGATCAGCGAGGCTCGCTCCAGAAGTCGCTCGGTCAGGCCCGCGGCGCCTCCGCCGATGCCCATGACCTCGAAGTCTTCAAGACCCTGGTCACCAGCACCCTCACTCGCTACGCCTCCGCCATCCTCCTCGACCCCGAATACGGTCTGCCCGCCTCCGAGCACCGAAACGATGCCGGCCTCCTTCTCGCCTACGAAAAAACGGGCTACGACTCCACCACCCCCGGCCGCCTCCCTGACCTCCTCGACCTGTGGAGCGTCCGCCGTCTCAAAGAAGCCGGAGCAGACTGCGTCAAGGTCCTCCTCTACTACACCCCGTTCGAAAAGTTCGCCATCAACGACCACAAGCACGCCTGGATCGAGCGCATCGGCGATGAGTGCCGTGCCCACGACATCGCCTTCTTCCTCGAGTTCGTCGGCTACGACGCGGATGGCGGCGACGAGAAGTCCATCAACTACGCAAAAAAGAAGCCCTCGATCGTCTCCGGCTCCATGGCCGAGTTTGGCAAGGAAAAGTACGGCGTCGACGTCCTCAAGGTGGAGGTCCCCATCGAAATGGCCTTCGTCGAAGGCACGGGAGCCTACAAGGGCGAGAAGGCCTACACCCGAGCCGAAGCCCTCGGGCACTTCCGCGACGCTGAAACCATGACCCACAAGCCGTTCATCTACCTGTCCGCCGGCGTTTCCAACCCCGTTTTCATCGAGACCCTCCAGCTCGCCGCCGAGTCCGGAACCAAATTCAACGGCGTCCTCTGTGGCCGCGCCACCTGGAAAGACGGCATCGCCATCTACGCCAAGCAAGGCCCCGAGGCCTTCAAGCAGTGGCTCGACACCACCGGCGTCGAGAACATCCAAAACGTCAACCGCGCCCTCGAAGCCGCCAGCCCCTGGTACCTCAAATTCGGCGCCAACAGCATGGACGAACTCGGATAGCTACTCGCGCACTGGGATATAAAACCTACTGACTTTCTGTCGTATGTAGAGAACTACATATAACCGTTCACTGCAATGAGTTCTGAGACTGCTCCCTCAGACAAGATCGCAGTTCGTCAACGTTAAGCATCTGCTTACTTCTGTGAACCATCGCGTGACAATTAGGGCAGAGCGGAACAAGGTCGTTGACTGGATCGGGATTGTACGGACCACTGGTAAGCGAGAGTTGTCGCAAGTGGTGCACATGAATGAAACCTCTGCCGACCTTCCCGTAAGTCCTTTCAAAATCAAACCCGCAAGCTTGGCACTTTGCTCCGTAATGACCAATGCACGCCAAACGAGCGCTCGCGTCTCGTTCAATGCGTTCAACCGATACTAGAACTCGACTGCCTTCATTGTAGGGTCGATCAATAGCTATGTCCGCTTCTGCGTACCGCTCGCCCTCAGACAAGAAGGGTCGTTCGAGGAACGCTCGCGCAATGCCGTATGCGTAAGTCTCAGTGGTGAAGTCTGACTGAAAATTCTCTTCTCTGAGGATTCCGTTCACAGAGTCGACTATCCGAGCCGGGTCTATGTGTTTAAACCTGTCAATTAGTATCTCGAGTTCACGGAAGCGAAGCAGGTAAGACCTCTCACTCGCTATCGACTGATAGCGAACAAGGTTCTCCTCGATCTTAAGAATGCGCAGCTTCGCTGCATTCCTCCGATTGACACCACTACCAGACTCAACCTCATCGCCAACTCTGAACACTTCCGCAAACTGCTCTCTATCCACTGATCTGCCTCACGGTATGGAGAGTCGAATAACGCTGATACAGTATCATGGACTCTTTAGGCGAGCTAACCTCCTGCCATCGAACAACTTGTATCTGAGCGAATCACCGAATCTTGCCCTATCAGACCTCATCGCTTGCAATGTCGGAGATACAAGTCGCAGCATCGTCCGAATACCGTTATGAGCAAATCTGGCCTTGATGCTGAGCCGTTCGCCCTCCGCCACCGTCCAACCCATATCCTGAAAGGAGCCTGATGCCCAACCCGACCCTGCGTGTCTCTCCCTGGCCGGCAGCCGCTCGCATCTCCGCCCTCCTCTCCTGCTCGACCCTCCTGCTTTCCGCCACACACGCTCAAACCGCTGCCGCTGACCTCCCCGCCGGCACACCCCTCGTTCTCCGCATCCCCGACAACCTGTCCATGCGCGCTGGCCTGCCCGTCTCTGCGCAACTCCTCTACCCCGTTTATTGCGACAACAAAGTTGTTTTGCCTGAGAACACCGTGCTCAACGGCACCGTCATCGAGCTGCGCTCCGACACAAAGCGCCGCACCCGCGCCCGCCTCAGCGGCGACTTCACCCCATTCCACATCCCTGTCGTCCGCTTCACCGGCCTCACCCTGCCCGACGGCGTCCACATCCCAATTGAGACGGCCACCGCCACCGACGGCGCACCGATCTTCCGCGCCGTCGCTCCGCCGCCCGTCAAAGGCGGCTTGATCCGACGCGAGTGGCATTCCGGCGTCACGGTCGTCCGCAGCGACATCGCCGTCTACACCGCTCCGGGTAAAGCCGACCGCCTCAAGCAGTTCGTCTATGCCCGTCTGCCGTACCATCCCGAGCGCATCGAAAAAGGCACCGCGTGGACGACCACTACCTCCACGACCATCGCCCTTCCCGCACAGCCGGCGCCTCCGCCCGTTGT
>CAXUCK010000218.1:0-353 GCA_964249375.1 uncultured Acidobacteriaceae bacterium | reverse complement strand
CTTCTGGGAGGAGCCCGCACCCGTTCTAACGGCCGTCAACACAGACCCAGGCCGCTGGATCCTGAAGGCCTACCTCGACCAGCCACTCTCCTCTGAAATCTCCGCCGCTGGCCAGCCCATTCACGCCACCGTCGCCGAACCCGTCCTCAACCCCGACGGCACCGTCGCCGTCCCCCAGGGAGCCACCCTCGTCGGCACCGTAGCCAAGGCCAAACCCGCCCGCCGCTTCGGCCGCACCGGCGTCCTCTCCTTCAACTTCCGACAACTCAATCTGCCGGACAGCGCCCCGCAAAACGTCCAGACTACTCTCGTCGGCGCCGATTCCATGCCCGGCCTCGCCCTCAACTCCGAAG
>CAXUCK010000217.1:0-3539 GCA_964249375.1 uncultured Acidobacteriaceae bacterium | reverse complement strand
GAAACGAAGCGCTTCGCACTCGGCGGCGTGTTGGCCGTCGGCGTCGGTCTCCTCACCGGGTGCCAGGCCGTGCAGCCGACCCAGACCTCCACGCAGATCCGCGTCATCGACGCCTCGCCGGACGCGCCCGGGCTCGACATCTACGCTGGTTCGGGCGCTCTGGCCTACAACCTCGGCTTCGGCACCGTCACCTCGTATGTCGGCCTTGCGCCGAGCACCTACACACTCACCGCCGATACCGCCGGTTCACAGCAGGTACTTACCTCGGCCAAAGCAACGCTGGTCACCGCCAGCCAATACACCATTCTGATCGGCAATCTTTCGTCCAATCTTCAGGCTCTTGTGCTGAAGGACCAGGCGCAAGCCGCGCCCTCCGGACAGATCGCCCTCCGCTTTCTGGACGAAGCGACGCAGGTCTCTGCGATGGACGTCTACCTCGTCCCGTCCGGCGCCAAGCTCACCGCGGTAAGCCCTGTGCTTACAAATGTCAGCTTTCCCTCGAACTCCGGCTACGTGAACGTCCCCAGCGGAACCTACACGCTTGTGCTCGTGCCCACCGGGACCATCCCGACCAGCACAACAGTCGCCACCTACACCGGCGCGCAGGTTTCCTATCCGGGTGGATCAGCGACCACCGTCGTGCTGATCGATCAGCAACTCGTCACCACCCCCGGCCTGCAGGTCATCTCCGTACCGGATTACCGCTCGCCCACCGCGACCAGCTAAGGGCGAACGCCCGACCGCGGACTGCCCCATGCACCCAGACGCGCCCAAAAGTCGCGCCATCTCGAAAAACTTAAATCCAAGAAATACGGCAACATGCCGGAATCGCCCGTGTCTAGATCGTTCGAAGGCGCTTGAAAACAAGCAACAAGAAACGCCGAACATCTCAGATCGGAGCCCTCCCATGTCCCTCAAGCACGTCCTCCTCGCCGCCTCCCTCGTCCTCACGCCCGCAGCCCTCCTCGCGCAGGCGCCCGCCGTCACACCCACGCCGGGGCAGCACGACCACGACATCAGCCAGCGCAAAGCAGACCAGCAGCAGCGCATCGGCCAGGGCGTCCGCAGCGGGCAGCTCACCGCCGGTGAAACGTCACGCCTGGAGCACCAGGAGTCCGGCATCAACCGCGAAGAACGCGGCATGCGCGCCCAGGACAACGGCCACCTGACCCGGGGAGACCGCAAGACATTGCACCACCAGCAAAACCAGGAATCCCGCCGAATCTACCGCGACAAGCACAACAGAGCCACGCGGTAACGAAGCTCGCGTCGCAGGCGCGGGTCTGCTTCAGGTTCTGCGGAATCTGCGCCTGCCGGCTCGGGACCACAACTGTTTCAACGAACCACCTGTCGCGTTGGTTGTCTCCAAACCAAAGGGCCACGATCGCGTGATCGTGGCCCTTGGTGCATCCCTCGGCTCTAGTAGCGGTATTGGTCCGACTTGTACGGTCCCTCGGGCTTCACACCCAGGTAGTCAGCCTGCCTCGGTGTCAGCGTCGTCAGCTTCACCCCGATCTTTTCCAGGTGCAGCCGCGCCACCTCTTCGTCCAGCCGTTTCGGCAGCACATACACGCCGATCTTGTACGTGTCCCGGTTTGCCCACAGATCAAGCGCCGCGAGCGTCTGGTTCGAAAAGCTGTTCGACATCACAAAGCTCGGGTGACCCGTCGCGCATCCCAGGTTCACCAGCCGACCTTCCGCCAGCACGAAGATGCTCCGGCCGGTCGTGGCAAAGGTGTACTTATCCACCTGCGGCTTGATGTTCAGCCGATGGGCGTCCGGGTCGGCGTTCAGCGCATCCATCTGGATCTCGTTGTCGAAGTGGCCGATGTTGCACACGATCGCCTGGTCCTTCATGCCGCGCATGTGTTCGTGCGTGATGATGTCGAGATTGCCCGTGCACGTCACGTAAATGTCGCCGCGGCCCAGCGTGTCTTCGACCGTCGTCACCTCGTACCCGTGCATCGCCGCCTGCAGTGCGTTGATCGGATCAATCTCCGTCACGATCACCCGCGCACCCAAACCGGCCAGCGCCTCGGCCGAGCCCTTACCCACATCGCCATAGCCGCAGATCACCGCCACCTTGCCCGCGATCATCACGTCCGTGGCCCGCTTAATGCCGTCGCCCAGCGACTCCCGGCAGCCGTACAGGTTGTCGAACTTCGACTTCGTCACCGAATCGTTGACGTTAATTGCCGGCACCAGCAGCTTGCCCTGCTCCATCATCTTGTACAGCCGGTGCACGCCGGTGGTGGTCTCTTCCGCCACGCCACGCCACTCCTTCGCCAGCCTGGTGAAGTGCTGCGGGTCCTCGCCATGGATCTTCTTGAGCAGCGCCTTGATGACGCCCTCTTCCTGGTTGCCCGAAGGTGTCTCGACCCACGTATCACCGCCCTCGAGCTCCACGCCCTTGTGGATCAGCAGCGTCACATCCCCGCCGTCATCAATAACGATCTGCGGACCCAGGCCACCCGGGTGCGACAGCGCCTGCTCCGTGCACCACCAATACTCTTCAAGCGATTCGCCCTTCCACGCAAAGACCGGCACACCCGCCGCCGCAATCGCCGCCGCCGCATGGTCCTGTGTCGAGAAAATGTTGCAGCTCGCCCAGCGTACGTCCGCGCCCAGCGCCACCAGCGTTTCAATCAGCACCGCCGTCTGGATCGTCATATGGAGCGACCCCGTCACCCGCACACCCGCCAGTGGCTGCGCCGGCGCATACTTATGCCGGATCGACATCAGCCCCGGCATCTCCTGCTCGGCAATGTCGATCTCCTTGCGCCCCCATCCGGCCAGCCCGATATCGGCTACCTTGTAGTCGTTCGCGCCCGTACCGTTTGCAATCTCCGCCTGATCGATCGTTGCCGTCGCCATCGTCGTGTATGCCTCGCTTTGCTGATTCGTTTTGACGCTTAAGGGTAACATCGGCCGCCCCACCCACCCGCCGGAACCAACTGCCCGATCACAAATCCGCATCTCCGCCTTCGGCGCCCCATCCAACCTGTATGAGCCTCGAACTAAGCCCCAAATCCACTGCCCTCGTCCTGATCGATCTGGAACACGGCATCGTCGGCCGCGAGCTCGCGCCACACACCGGCCCCAACGTGGTCGAACGCTGCGCCACACTGGCTTCGGCGCTCCGTTCCGCCGGCGGCACGGTCGTGTACGTCCATGTGCTGCTCCACGAAATCCTCCGTCAGCCCGCCGACAAGCCCATGATGCCGCCCGGCGCGCCGCCACCGCCGCCCGCAGCCTCCGAGCTGGTCCCCGAAGCCGGCCAGCAGCCCGGAGACGTCGTCGTCACCAAGCGCCAGTGGGGAGCCTTCTACGGCACCAGCCTCGAGCAGCAACTGCGCCGCCGCGGCATCACGACCATCATCATGGGCGGTATCGCCACCAACTTCGGCGTTGAATCCACCGCCCGCGCCGCGCTCGATCAGGGCTACCAACTCGTCTTCGCCGAGGACGCCATGACCAGCATGTCCGCCGAGGCGCATCGCTTCAGCACCGACACCATCTTCCCCGTTATGGGCCGGGTG
>CAXUCK010000216.1:0-3642 GCA_964249375.1 uncultured Acidobacteriaceae bacterium | reverse complement strand
GTACTACGGACCGGGACCCTACCCGTACCGGTACTAGGCAAAAGCATGGAACGCAGGTGGACCGGACGGCGCCCGGAAAGGCCGTCAGGTTTGCTGATTTATACTCCGGGTTGCCCTGCACGGGGTTGTCTGGCGGTGAGAAGCCGGGACAGCCCGGCAAAATCCCGGGCATGCGGCCGGATGCACACCCATGGCGCCGGTCTCGCCAGAAGCCAGGTTACAAGCTCAGCATGATCCGTCTTTTGCAGCAGAACAACAGCACCACCAAGGTGATTTTCGCCCTGATTATCGGATTTGCCATTGTCACGATGGTGATCACGCTCGTGCCGGGCATTTTTGACAACGCGGGGACGAGTGACGCGAACGTTTACGCGACGGTGCATGAGCCGGGTTTTCTGGGGCGCTTCCTGGGTAGTGCGCCGGTGAAGCAGACCGAGGTGAACCAGCTAGCCCAGCGGCAGTTGCAACAGCAGCGCTTGCCGGACTTTCTGTTGCCGTACATGGAGCAGCGGGCGGGGCAGATTTTGGTGCAACGAGAGATCCTGAAGCAGCAGGCCGACCGGATGCACCTCGAGGTGAGCGATGCGGACCTGCGTCGCGAACTGCAGACGGGGCCGTTTGCGCAGTACCTGTTTCCGAACGGGACCTACATTGGGGATGACGCGTATATCAACTTCGTTCAGTCGGCGTTTCAGACGACGCGGGCGGACTTTGAAGAGCAGGTGAAGAACGATATGGAGCTGAACCGCCTGCAGGCGATGATTACCGGCGGCGTGACGGTTTCGGACAATGCGGTGCGGGATGCGGAACGGGTGCAGGGGACGAAGGTCAAGTTTGACTATGCCGTGATCGCGTCCGATGACGTTGCGAAGACGATCAACCCGACCGAGGCGCAGCTGCAGGACTTCTTCAAGCAAAACCAGGCGCGGTATGCGACGGCGATTCCGGAGAGCCGGAAGATCCAGTATGTGACGTTTGACGCGAACAATCTGCCGGGTGGGAAGCCGCCCGTGACGGACGCGGAGGTGCAGAACTACTACAACCAGCATCAGGCGCAGTACCAGGTGAAGGAGCAGGTGAAGGTGCGACACATCCTGATTGCGGCGCCGGCGGGGGATGCGGCGAAAGATGCTGCGGCGAAGGCGAAGGCGGAGGATTTGCTGAAGCAGATCAAGGGTGGAGCAAACTTTGCGGACCTGGCGGGGAAGAACTCGGATGACCCGGGAAGCAAGGTGCAGGGCGGCGAGCTGGGCTGGCTGAACCGGGGGCAGACGGTGCCGGAGTTCGATAAGACGGCGTTCTCGCTGAATCCGGGGCAGACCTCGGACGTGATCAAGACGCAGTTTGGATACCACATTCTGCAGGTGGAAGAGAAAAAGACGGCGCACACGCGGCCGGTGGCTGAGGTGAAGCCGGAGATCCTGCCGATCCTGGAGCAGCAGCGTGCTGGAGCGGCGGAGCAGACGTTTGCCGGGCAGCTGGTGGATCTGGCGAAGAAGGACGGACTAGATAAAGCGGCGACGGCGAAGGGGCTGCACGTGGAGACGACGGACTACATTGCGAAGGACGGTGTGGTTCCGGGAGTGGCGGATGGGTCGCAGCTGCTGACCAAGGCGTTTGCGGTGAACAAGGGTGCGGAGCCGGAGGCGGTTTCGACCGGCGATGGATTTGCGGTGTTTCAGGTGGCGGACATCCGGGCTGCGCACGCGCCGGAGTTTGCGGCGTACCGCGAGCACATCGTGACGGACTATCGCGCACAGCGGGTGCCGCAGATGCTGACGGACCAGCTGCGCAAGCTGGATGAGCGGGCGAAGGCCGTGGGGGATCTGCGCAAGGCAGCGGCGGAGATGAATATCCCGGTGAAGACAAGCGACCTTGTAGGCAAGGATGGGCAGGTGCCGGAACTGGGCGCGATGAGCGGACAGGGTGCGGTGGCGTTCAGCCTGCCGCGCGGCGGGATTTCAGGGCCGATCAACGAAGGTCGTGTGGGCGTGGTTCTGGCGGTTCTGGACAAGCAGGAGCCGAGCGCGGAAGAGATGGCGAAGAACTTTGCGCAGACGCGGGAGCAGCTGCTGAGCACGCAGCACGATGAGATCTTCCGGGTGTACCTGGGGACGCTAACGGACAAGTACCAGAAGAGCGGGGCGGTGCGATATAGCAAGAAGCCGGGCGGAGCGGGTCTGGGGTCTGGGCCGGGATCGGCTCCGGTGGGCAGCTAGCCGGGAACTGAGGACAGCAAGAGGGCCCGTTCTGGAGTGGATCCGAGCGGGCCCTTTCCATTGGGCACCTATCGTTGGTGGGGTGCGCATCCTAACCAGCGTTCTTCATGAACGGGGAGAGAGCATGAGCGTCGATCGGGTGGGGAAGAAACGGATGTCGGGGGTGTTGCTGCATGTCACGTCGCTTCCGTCGTATGGAGGAATCGGGGATTTCGGCCCCGCCGCGTACGGGTTTGTGGACTTTCTGGCGGCGGCCAAGCAGAGGGTGTGGCAGGTGTTGCCGCTGAGTCCGACGGGGTACGGGAACTCGCCGTATTCGGCGCTGTCGGCGTTTGCGGGCAATCCGCTGTTGATCAGCCTGGAGCGGCTGGTGGCGGACGGATGGATCGGGCAGGAGCGGATTGAGGGTTTGCCTGGGCATGAGGGGCCGGCGGATTTTGGTGGGGCGACGCTCCAGAAGCTGCCGCTGGTGGAGGAGGCGGCGGGAAATTTCCTGGATCGAGCGGAGGATGCGACACGGGGGCGGTTTCAGAAATTTTTTAACGAGAACAGTTCGTGGCTGCGGGTTTATGCAATGTATAGCGTGCTTCGGCGGCGGTTCGCGTATGCCAGCTGGCACGAGTGGCCGGCGGAGTTTGCGCAGCGCAAGGGGGATGCGCTTTCGGCGCTGCTGACGGAGAGCGGGCGCGAGCTGGCGGTGGAGCAGGTCGTGCAGTTCTTCTTCAACGAGCAGTGGAGTGCGCTGCGGGCGTACGCGGCGAGGCATGATGTGCGGATCATGGGCGACGTGGCGATTTTTGTGAGCTATGACAGCGCGGATGTTTGGACGCATCCGGAGATTTTTGAGCTGGACGAACAGCGGATGCCGACGCGAGTTTCGGGGGTTCCGCCGGATTATTTTTCAGCAACGGGGCAGCGGTGGGGCAATCCGCTGTACCGGTGGAGCTTATTGCAGGAGCGCGGGTTCGACTGGTGGGTGGCGCGGATTCGGCGGGCGCTGGCGCTGTATGACACGGTGCGGTTGGACCACTTCCGCGGGTTTGAGGCGTACTGGTCGATTGCGGCGGAGGAAGAGACGGCGATGAACGGGGTGTGGGTGAAGGCGCCGGGATTTGAGCTGTTTCAGCGGCTGAAGGAGGTGTTTGGCGAGCTGCCGTTTGTGGCTGAGGACCTGGGGGTGATTACGCCGGAGGTTGACGAACTGCGGGAGCAATTTGGCATGCCGGGGATGCGGATTTTGCAGTTTGGGTTTGCGGATCGGGGCGGGCATGTGTATTTGCCGCACCGATTTGTGCCGAACGCGGTGGTCTATACCGGAACGCACGACAACAACACGACGCTGGGATGGTGGCAGGAGGACGCGACGGCGTGGGAGCGGACGTGCGTGGGGAACTATCTGGGGGAGATTCGGCATGACGGAGAG
>CAXUCK010000215.1:0-3686 GCA_964249375.1 uncultured Acidobacteriaceae bacterium | reverse complement strand
CGCCTCCACCGCCCCCGAAAGCGCGTCCTTCTGCGCCCGTGTCTCCACCGTCACCGGATCCTGCCCAATCGCAAACCGCACCGCATCCAGGCAGTGCACCCCCACGTCCCCGATCGGCCCGCCCGTCGCCAACGTCGGGTCCGTAATCCACTTCCGCGGAGCCGTCTGCGCCGGATACGAGAACTCCGCATGCGCCATCTGCACCTCGCCAATCACCCCTTCTGCCACCCGTTCCCGCATCCACTCCAGCGATCGGTTCCAGCGAAAATTCTGCGCCACTCCAAACAGCACTCCCGCCCGGCCGGCCGCCGCCTCCATCTCCTTTGCTTCCGCCGCGTTCATCGCCAGCGGCTTCTCACACAGCACCGCCTTCCCATGCGCGAGCGCCAGCAGCGTATCCTCCCGGTGCATCGCATCGGGCGACGTGATAAACACCGCATCCACCTCCGGCGAAGCACACAGCTCTTCCCGGCTCGCAAAGCTGTACGGGATGCCCAGCTCCGCCGCATCCCGCGCGCCCGCCTCCGCATCCCGCCGCCAAAGCCCCACCAACTCGGTCCGCTCCGACATCGGAAACGACGGCGCCAACCGCTTCACCGCATGATGCCCAAACCCAAGAATCGCAAACCGAATCCGAGAACCCCTCATTGAAAGCCTCCCATCCTTTGCGTACGCGTCCTCCTCAAACCCTTGTCATCCTGAGCGCAGCGAAGGACCTGCGTTTTCAGAAGGCCAGGGCCGAAGTCACGAGCCGGAAACCCAACA
Source organism: uncultured Acidobacteriaceae bacterium (assembly GCA_964249375.1). Classification (GTDB taxonomy): domain Bacteria; phylum Acidobacteriota; class Terriglobia; order Terriglobales; family Acidobacteriaceae; genus Edaphobacter. The sequence continues at coordinate 2,921 of CAXUCK010000215.1, read as the reverse complement.
AAATAAATCTGTAACCCAGAAAGTCCGCAACCAGCAGATCTGTAACCGCTACGGTTCACCGCGCATCGTTCTTGAAAATCTGCTCCGCCAGGAAGTTCTGCACGCGTGCTTGATCGTGCAGCATCTCCAGGTACGCATTCTTCAGAAGCTGCGACCGCGCATCGTGCAGTCTCTGCCGAATATCCTGCTGCACCGCCGGGTCATTCAGATCCCGCTGCCCCGCCGGCCCGCGCGCAATCAGTTTGTAGATCGCGTACCCCACCGGCTTCTTGGTCTGCGCATCCATCACCGGCAGAATGTCCGTGATCTGCCCCGCCTTCAGGCCCGTCACCGCCGCAAACACCGCCGGGTCCGTCCGCATCTGCGACTCCGTCACAAACCCCATGTCGCCGCCGTTCGATGCCGTCTCCGGCCGCTCAGAGAAATTCGCCGCCAACTCACCGAAGTCTTCGCCACTGTCCAGCCGCAGCTTGATCGCCTGAATCTTCTTCTTTGCATCCGCGTCGGTCGTCGCCTTGGACCCCTGCAAATTCCCCGGCTGCGCCGAAGGCAGGCTCGTCACCTGGATTTGCGCCAGACGGTACACCGGCTCAATCAGGTTGTACTCCGCCTTGTGCGCCGCGTAGTAACCGGAAATGTCCGCGTCCGACACCGTGATTTTCGAGTTGATTTCCTTGTTCAGCAGCTTCTCGATCGTCAGCGACCGCCGCAAGTCGTGCTTCACCTCGTCCAGCGTGTGATTCGACGCCTTCAACCGCTGCGCAAACTGCTCTTCGGTATACGGCGCCTTCATCTCCGCCAGCTTTGCGTCCACCTCATCGTTCGTGGCGGTCAGGTTCATCTTCGCCGCGCGCTGCTCCACAATCTCCTCATCAATCAGCTCACGCAGGGCCTGCAGCCGAATCGCGCTTGCCTGGTCGCGCGAAGTCTGCTGCGCCGCCTGCGGATCGCCCGTCTGCGCCGCGTACATGCGCTCCACTTCCGGCCGCAGGATCGCGTGTCCATTCACCGTGGCCAGCACATCCGCATTCGGCGCGCTGTGGCACCCCCCAACCGGCAGCACAGACACCGCTACCATCGCCGCTCCCGCGCACGTTCCCCACGCCGAGCGCGCGCGAGCGTGTCTGTCCGTCGTCATAGTGAAGAGCCGCGCCACCCTAGCTGCCCGACTTGGTCGCAGCTGCGGCCGGTGCCGGTTTGTACGGTGGCGGGGGCGTCTGGCCAGAAGCCACCAGCGCGCCATCAATCATCCGAAACACATCCTCCAGCGGATATGCGCCTTCCAGCTTTTCGCCATTGATAAACAGCACCGGCGTCGCCGTGATCCCCAGCTGCTCGCCCAGCTTCATCGAGCCCTGAATCGCCCGGTCGTCCTGCTTCTTCACGCAGCTCTCGACCGCCGCCGTATCCAGCTTCAGCTGCTTCGCCTGGTCCCGCGCCATCTGGTCCAGCTGCTCATTCGCCTTCGGCAGGCTTTTGTCCGCGCCGCCCAGCTCGCCCGCGTGCGCATGGATGGAGTCCACCATGTTCCAGTACCCCGGCGTGCTCTGCGCTCCCACGCAGTTCGCATCCACCGCCGCGCGCATCGCCCACGGATGCTGGTCCAGCGGAAAATCCCGATACACGATCCGCACCTGCTTGCCGTACCGCTCAAGAATCGCCGGAAATAGCTGCGCATGCAGTCGCGCGCAGAACGGGCACTCCAGGTCGTCAAACCCCACAATCACCACCGGAGCACTCTCCGGCCCACCCCGCGCCGGCCGCCCTGCGTCGCTCACCAGGTCCCGCGGATTCGCCGCAATGTTGTACTTCGAAAACTGCGCCAGCGTGTTGCCGTCCGCCGAAAGCAAAAACGGCACCGGCGCACTCGTCTTTCCGTCCGCCTCAAACGACACCATCACCTGGGAGTATCCAGGGATGTCGCTCGGCTCCCGCGGGCCAATGTGGATCACGTAATTCGCCGGCACACTCGCCCGCGACCGGATCATCACCTCAACCCGCCGCGCCAGCTCCGGAGAAAGGCGATCCCCTGCGGCAGGCGTCTGCGCATTGCAGCCCATCGCTGAAAGAGAAACCAGCAAAACCAACGATCGAAATGGCCGCGAAACGGTCAGCACAATGGCTCTATTATCGCACGCAGCCCGTGCCAGCACCGCCAGGCCGCCATCCCGGGCACACCTCAAAACAGCCGGTCCGCATGCCGCAGATTTCCCGCGCTCCCGATATTTGCCAGCGTGAAGTTGAATCGATACGCATTCTCATTCCGCACCGATCCCAGCTCATATTTCCGGTACTCCACCGAGAAGCCGCAGCAGTTCCAGTTGTACGCCGTCTGCACCGTTGCATACTGCACCTGCGTGTTGTCGAGGTCCAGCCCCGTGCTCGCCGCAACGCTGAGCCCGCGCCGCGCCGGCGAGCCAAACCCCACCAGAAAGCGCAGCTGATCGAAATCCGCCACGAGGCTTGACACGCCTTCGACATACGACCGCCCCGGCGCATTCAGCCGCGCATAACTCAACCCGCCAAACATCGACCCCTGGTGCACATCCGCCAGCAGCACGTTCGACGTAAACCGCCGCGCCCCCGTGTCCAGGTCCGCATCCCACTCGAGGTCCAGGTGCTCATTCGCCCGCAATCGCAGCCGCGAAACCACCGGCGAAATGTTGCGCGGCTCCGTGAGAAACGCCACACCCGAAAGGTCCAGCGTGGTGTCGAAAATGTTCCTCCGCCCCGACACCACCGCACCCCCAAACGTCGGATTGAAGAAGTATTTCTGCGTCACGCTCCAGCTCAGCAGCTCATGCGTCGTGCAATTCGCCGTGTCCGGCGACGCACCCTCCACCGGCACCGGCGAGTTGAAGCCCGCCGTCCCAAACGGCGCCACCGTCCCCCGCGGATCGCACCGCTGCGGCACGTCCGAC
>CAXUCK010000214.1:0-3724 GCA_964249375.1 uncultured Acidobacteriaceae bacterium | reverse complement strand
ATCCGGCACACACGCCCTCGCACGGTCCGACGGCTGCCGGCGCGCGCAGTCGCACAAACCCGGCTTCAGTACACGGCGCTCCTCTTACCCTGGGCCGGGAAGATCTCGCCGGCTACACCTTGAGCTATGGCGGCCTGCCGACCTTTGTGTACACGGCAGCCACCGCGGCTACCGTCACCAAGGCAAGCAACGGCACCACGACCGCTGCCCACCCGGTGGTGTATGTGACTGTGGTCGCGCAGCGCTTGGCTTCAGGCGAGATGCAAACCGCGCTCACGGCGGTCACCGATAGTAATCACCTGGACCGCAGCCCCCGCCTTCGCTTGATTGACGCCGTCGACCCGGATGACTCGCACCGTGCGAGCCTGCTTTTCGAGCTGCGCGGCAACACAAGCCGGCAGTTTGCTCTTTATCGTCTAACGGCGGCCACCGCGGAACAAACCTTTACCACCGCATCCATCGAATAAATTGAATAAACGGCCATTCGTCGGAGCGCAACCACTCCCTCGGTACACTCAGGAAGCGGGCTCCTGCGTATCGGCGTCGTGTAGCGCAGAAACCCGCGGCATGGAAGGGCCCCACTGATCCAATGGATTCGATGAGTGAAGCAACCACCCCACCCGTCTCGCCTGGGAACACCACCGCAGACACCGCACCCGGCACGCCGAAACTTGCCCTGCTCTTCCCTGGGCAGGGATCGCAGACAGTCGGCATGGGGCGCGCTTTTTTCGAGAGCTTTCCTGCAGCCCGAGCCGTCTTCGAAGAGGCCGACGAAGCGCTCGGCTTCGCACTCTCGAAGCTCATCTTTGATGGCCCCGAAGACGACCTCAAGCTCACCGAGCACACCCAGCCCGCCATCCTCACCGTGTCCATCGCGATCTGGCGCGTGCTCGCACCAGAGCTTGCCGCACGCAATCTTTCCGTCTATTTTGCCGCGGGCCATTCCCTTGGAGAATACTCGGCGCATGTCGCCGCCGAAACCTTCTCCTTCGCCGACGCCGTGTGCGCCGTGCGTATGCGCGGGCGCTTGATGCAGAGCGCCGTGCCCGTCGGGCAGGGCGCGATGGCTGCCATTCTCGGGCTTTCCTATGACGACGTGAACGACCTTTGCGCCCGGGTCTCCGACGAGCTCACCGCCCCGCCGCCCGAAGATCCCTCGAACCCCTCCGAGCAGACCGCCGCCGCGCGCGATGCCCTATCCGACCCGTTCAACCCGGCATCCACACTCGCCGAAGCTGCGTCGCGCGTGTCGGCGGTTGTCTCGCCTGCCAACATCAACGCTCCGGAGCAGATCGTCATCTCCGGCGAAACAGCGGCGGTGGCCCGGGCGGCAGCTTTGTGCAAGGAAGCCGGCGCCAAACGCACGGTCAACCTGCCCGTCAGCGCACCCTTCCACTGCGCACTCATGCAACCCGCGCAGGAAGGTCTCACCACCCAACTCGAGTCGGTTTCCTTTGCCGATCCACTCTTTCCGGTGGTATGCAATGTCGATGCGCGCCCTGTTCGGCGCGGTCCCGACGCGCGCGACACCCTCATCCGCCAGGTCACCGGCGCCGTGCGCTGGGTAGAGTGCATACAGCAACTCCAAACCTCCGGCGCAACGCACTTCCTCGAAGTCGGCCCCGGCAGGGTCCTCGCCGGCCTCAACCGGCAGATCGACCGTGCGCTCGTAACGGCAAGTATTGAAGACCCGGCGAGCCTGGAAAAGGCGTTGGCGCTATTCGGGTAAAGTGCCATCCAGCAGTTCCGTTATCCTGAGCGCAGCGAAGGACCTCCGTATTCCTTCGAGGCGTCTACTAAGATCAAGGCAGAATACAGAGGCGATGAGGGCAGAATGCCGAGGTCCTTCGCTGCGCTCAGGATGACAAACAAATCACCTACCCTCCTCTTGTCGTTTCCGAAGGGAATCTGCATTTTCGCAGTCATTCATCTTTGACTCAGCCAGATCACTCTTACCGACTACCCGCCGTCAATACCCCCAATGTTCGTTTCAACTGCTCCAGCTTGGCTCCCGCCTCCCCCAACTTGCCTTCGGCGGTGAGCCGCTGGTATTCCGCCAAATCCTGCGCGGCCTCATGCACCAGTGCATTGCGGTCCGTCGGCGCCGTGGCCGGCGCTGGGTTCAGAGTACCGGAAGCAGCTGCCGGCTGCGCCGTATCCGCCGTGCCCGACACGGCCGTCGTTGACGACTCCGCACCACCGAACAGCCCAGCCATCGCCGCCTCGAAAGTCGTACCGTACGCCAGCCGGTCCTGCAATGCCAGCACCACCAGACGCAGCTCCGGCATGGGACTGCGATCGGCCTGCAAGTAGATTGACTCTGCATACAGCAGCGCACTGCCGGTAGGAATGACCAGCAAATTTCCGCGCCGCACATGCGATCCCTGCTGATTCCACAATGTCAACTGGCCGGAAAGCTGCGCGTTCTGGTCGATGCGCGCTTCCACCTGCAGCGGCCCATCCACCAACCGCGTTTTGGGAAAGTTGTACACCACCGCCGATCCATAATGCGCCCCATCGCTGCGGCCGGCAATCCAGCCGATCATGTTGTTGCGGTTAGCCGGCGTGAACGGCAGAATGTCCACAAACTCGACCCCGCTTTCACCAGGCAGTTTCATCAGCACAAAATTCGGCTCCATGGCCTGCGTCGTGCGTTCGCCGCTTTGGTCCACACCGGATTCCGTGGCGGGCGTCCACAGGTCTTCGCGGTTGTAAAACATCTCCGGATTGGTCATGTGATAAAGCCCATACGCCTCCGCCTGCAGCTTCAACAGTGGCTCCGGGTAGCGGACATGTTTGCGCAACGTCGCGGGCATGGTTGAGGCATCACGGAACAGGCTCGGGAAGGTATTGCGATAGGCGGCCAGCACCGGGTCTGCTGTGTCGAAGATGTAAAACGTCGTTGAACCGTCATACGCATCGACGACAATTTTGACGCTGTTGCGGACGTAGTTGATCTCCGCATCGCCCAGCGCGTAGTGGCGTGCGTATGGATAGGTATCAGCGGTCGTGAACCCATCGAGCATCCATGAAAGCTTTCCATCGTCGCCGACAATCAGATAAGGATCGGAATCGAAGCTGAGAAATGGCGCCAGCGTCGATACCCGCTCGCGCACGTTGCGCCGCATCAAGAGGCGGCTATCCGGCGAAACGTCGTCGCTGAAGGGCAGCTTCGCGGTGTCGCCGCGCTCAATGGCGAGCAGCGTGCGGTGCAGCCAGCCGCCCAGCGCGATGCCGCCCGCGCCGCTGTAGGAGGTCAAACTGTTGGCCTGGCCTTGCGGGTAGTTGAACTCCTTCTGCGCCGTCTTCACGTACACATCGGTTTCGGTTAGCTGCCCGTAGTACACCTCGGGCCGCGTGATGTTCAGGCTCGGCACGGTGCTTTGCACGGGCATGTTGCTGACCAAGAGCGTGGGCAGGCCTTCAGGCGTGAAGCCGTTCACCGGATTCATCGTCAGCCCGTAGCCGTGCGTGTAGATCAGCCGCTCGTTGATCCAGTTCTGGCTGCTTTCCGGCAGTTTGTCGACGTTGAGTTCGCGCGCAGCCAGCATCACCTCGCGTGTGACCCCGTTGATCTGGTAGCGATCGATATCGATATCGGGAAAGTCGTAATAGGTGCGGATTTCCTGGATCTGGCGCAGCGTATCCTGCAGCGCGTGCCAGTCCCACAGGCGAATGTTTTCGAGCGTCGCGCCGTTGTTCGGCGCATCGGCCGCGGCGACGG
>CAXUCK010000213.1:0-3761 GCA_964249375.1 uncultured Acidobacteriaceae bacterium | reverse complement strand
TGACTCCTTCCCGCTGCGCACGGGGCTGCCTCCCTATGTGTTCAACATCACGGGCGACCTGAAGGCGGCGGCGCGGCGGCGTGGGGAGGACATCATTGACTTCGGGATGGGCAATCCGGATGGGGCGACGCCGGCGCACATCGTGGAAAAGATGATTGAGGCGGCGCGCAAGCAGAGGACGCACCGGTACTCACTGTCGAAGGGGATTCCGCGACTCCGGAAGGCGATCTGCGACTGGTACTGGCGGCGTTACAACGTGGACCTCGACCCGGTGACCGAGGCGATTGTGACCATCGGGTCGAAGGAAGGCATTGCGCACTTCTGCATGGCGGTGCTGGACCGCGGCGATACGGTGCTGGTGCCGAACCCGAGTTATCCGATCCACATCTACGGGCCGGTGATCGCGGGGGCGGACATCCTGTCGCTGCCGATCCACTCGACGACGGAGTTTCTGGCGCAGATCGAAGACGTGATTCCGCGCATGACGCCACGGCCGAAGATCCTGATTGTGAACTTCCCGGCGAACCCGACGGCGCAGTGTGTGGATCTGCCGTTCTTCGAGCGGCTGGTGGCGCTATGCAAGGAGTTTGGGGTTTGGCTGGTGCATGACTTCGCGTATGCGGATCTGGCGTTTGACGGATATAAGCCACCGTCGGTGTTACAGGTTCCGGGAGCGAAGGACATTGCAGTCGAGTTCTTTACGCTCTCGAAGAGTTACAATATGCCGGGATGGCGGGTTGGGTTTATGGTCGGCAATCCGACGCTGGTGGCGGCCCTGAGCCGCATCAAGAGCTACTTCGACTACGGCACGTTTACGCCGATTCAGGTGGCGTCGATCTGCGCGCTCGATGGGCCGCAGGAGTGTGTGGCCGAGATTACGAAGACGTACCAGGATCGGCGGGATGTGCTGGTGGCGGGGCTGAACCGGCTGGGGTGGCAGACGGAGAGCCCGCGGGCGACGATGTTTGTGTGGACCAAAATCCCGGAGGCGTTTCGCGGTATGAAGTCGCTTGAATTTTCGAAACACCTGCTGGAGCACGCGAAGGTGGCGGTGAGTCCGGGCATCGGGTTTGGCGAGTATGGCGATGAGTACGTGCGCTTTTCGCTGATTGAGAACGAAGAGCGCACGCGGCAGGCGCTGCGCGGCATCCGGGGTGCGCTGCAGGTGGTTCCGCGTGAGCTGGCTGCGATGGAGTAGCGTGCCTCGCCGTTGCCAAGGGTCGGGCCGGGTGTGTAGAGTCTGACGCGCATGGAGAACAGGAACGCGGCGTACATCGGGGCGCTCGACCAGGGGACGACGAGCACGCGGTTCATCATTTTCGATCGCAGCGGCCGCATTGTGTCGTCCGCACAAAAGGAGCATGAGCAGATCTATCCGAGCGCGGGATGGGTGGAGCACGACCCGCTGGAGATCTGGCGGCGCACGCTTGAGGTGATCGACGAGGCGGCTGCCGCACGTGCCCTGCGGCCGAAAGATCTGAGCGCGATCGGCATTACCACTCAGCGGGAAACGACGGTGGTGTGGGCTCGGACGTCGGGGCTGCCGGTGACGAACGCGCTGGTGTGGCAGGACACGCGCGTGGCCGAGAGCGTGGCGCGCATGGCAGCGGAGGGTGGGCAGGACCGCTTTCGCGCGCGGACGGGGTTGCCGCTGACGACGTATTTTAGCGGTCTGAAGCTCGCGTGGATTCTGGATCACGTACGCGGTGCGCGCGAGCGAGCAGAGGCCGGCGAGCTGTTGTTCGGAAACATGGACAGCTACCTGCTGTGGAACCTGACCGGCGGCGTGGAGGGCGGCGTTCATCTGACCGACGTGACCAACGCCAGCCGCACGCAGCTGATGAACCTCCGCACGCTGGACTGGGACGCGGAGCTGCTGGCGACCTTTGGCATTCCGCGCGCAATGTTGCCGGAGATCCGGTCGAGCAGCGAACATTACGGCGATCTGAAGCGGACGTCGCTCGCTGGCGTTCCGCTGTGCGGCGTTCTCGGCGATCAGCATGCGGCGCTGGTGGGGCAGGCGTGCTTTCGTCCGGGGCAGGTGAAGAACACCTACGGGACGGGGTGTTTTCTGCTGATGAACACGGGCGGACGGAAGGAGTCAACGCATGGGCTGCTGACGACGGTGGCGTACAAATTTGGGCAGCAGCCCGCGGTGTATGCGCTTGAGGGAAGCGTCGCGATTGCGGGTGCGCTGGTGCAGTGGATGCGGGACAACCTGGGGCTCATCGAGCGCAGTGAAGAGATCGGGACGCTGGCGCAGACGGTGAAGGACAACGGCGGGGTGTACTTTGTGCCCGCGTTTTCCGGGCTGTACGCGCCTTACTGGAAGGACAGCGCGCGGGGTGTGATAGCGGGGCTGACGCGCTACGCAAACAAGGGGCACCTGGCACGCGCGGTGCTGGAGGCGACGGCGTTCCAGACGCGGGATGTGGTGGAGGCGATGGAGGCCGATGCGGGTCTGAGCCTCCATGAGCTGCGCACCGATGGCGGCATGGTGGGGAATGATTTGCTGATGCAGTTCCAGGCCGACATCCTCGACCGCGAGGTGATCCGGCCGGCGATGCGCGAGACGACAGCGCTGGGTGCGGCGTATGCGGCGGGGCTGGCGAGCGGCTACTATCGCGATACGGACGAGCTGACCGACAATTGGCAGGCCGACGTGACGTGGCGTCCGTTGATGGAGCCGGAGCTGCGCGAGCGGATGTACCGGACGTGGAAGAAGGCGGTTACGCGGTCGTTTAACTGGGTTGATCACGATCCTCCGCCAACGCCGTAGGTTACATTTGCGTGCCAATCGAAAGCAGGAGATCTGCATTGCTGAGCCCTTTTTTTGGCGAGTTCTTGGGAACACTGATCGTGATCTTTTTAGGCGACGGCGTCGTCGCGGGTGTGCTTCTCAATAAGTCGAAGTCCGAGGGCGCGGGATGGATGGTAATCACGGCGGGGTGGGCGTTTGCGGTGTTTTGTGGCGTGCTGACGGCAACAGCGTGCGGCAGCCCGGGCGCGCATCTGAACCCGGCGGTGACGATTGCGGTGGCGATTCGTACCGGGGACTACCACCAGGTCGCGCCGTTTCTGCTGGCGCAGACGCTGGGAGCGATTGCGGGGGCGGTGCTGGTGTGGCTGTTCTATTGGTCGCACTGGGCAGTGACCGAAGACAAAGCGGCGAAACTGGGCGTGTTTTGCACGTCACCGGCGATCCGCAACCTGCCGGTGAACCTGTTCTGCGAGGCATCGGCGACGGCGGTGCTGCTGCTGGTGATCGGTGCGATCGGATCGAAGCTGCTGGCTTCAGCCGGACCGGCGCCGGGGCTGGCGCCGTACCTGGTGGGCATCACGGTGTGGGGCGTCGGGCTGTCGCTGGGCGGGACGACGGGCTATGCGATCAACCCGGTGCGTGACCTGGGGCCGCGGATTGCGCACGCGCTGCTGCCGATTCCGGGCAAGGGCTCGTCGGACTGGGGCTATGCGGCGGTGCCGCTGGTTGGGCCGATTCTGGGCGCGATCGCCATGGGGTTGTTTCTGCGGCTGACAGGGATCTAGGCGGGCGCCGCGGATGCGGTTGACTCTGCGGTGTAGAAGGACTGCGCGAGAGCCTCGAAGCTCGCGAGCTGGCTGCGCTGCCAGACCTCGTCGAGGCCAAGTTCTGCGGCCATGAGGCGGGCGACCGCGGGTGCGGCGCGACGGGCGGCGGCGGCGTCCAGAAGCAGGGCGCGGGTGCGGCGTATGTCGGCGCGGAAGGCTTCCGGGTCCTGGGA
>CAXUCK010000212.1:0-3774 GCA_964249375.1 uncultured Acidobacteriaceae bacterium | reverse complement strand
TACCTCAGGGGAGTGGCGTCTTGCTGCCTCAAGTGTACCCGCTGCCGCTGGCATGGCGGACCGGGCGACTCCGCGATACCATCACGCCATGAGCACGACCGCGACGGCCTCGGAAGGCACCCTTGCCGCCAAGCGGTCAGCCGCGCTCTTCTCCGTGCTTGCGGCGTCCGTCGTCACCGCGCTGAAACTGATTACCGGCTTCCTCACCGGCTCACTCGGCCTGCTCTCCGAGGCGGCGCACTCCTCCATCGACCTGGTCGCTGCCATCCTGACGCTGATATCCGTCCGCGTTGCCGACCGGCCTGCGGATGACGACCACAATTACGGCCACGGCAAAATCGAAAGCCTCTCCGCTTTCATTGAAATTTCGCTGATGCTTGGGTCGTCAGTTTGGATCGTCACAGAGGCAGTCCGCCGTCTGCTCCATCGCACGCACCTTTCCCTGCCGCTTTCCGTCTGGCCCTTTGCGGTTCTGCTCTTCTCCATGCTGGTCGATGTTCTGCGCGCCCGCTCCCTGCGGCGCATCGCACGCGAGTCGCGATCGCCCGCGCTCGAAGCCGACGCACTGCACTTCGCGACCGACATCTGGAGTTCGCTGGCCGTGCTCGTCGGCCTCGTCTCGACTCTGGCCGGCGAGCGCCTGCACATCCCCGCACTCGAATTTGCGGATCCACTTGCCGGGATCGCCGTTTCGGCCATCATTCTCCGCGTCACTCTGCGCATGGCCCGCGAAACCGTCAACGCCCTGCTGGACGCCAGCCCGACAACTGAAGCCGGCCAGCGCTCACGCGCGCAGATTCTTGGTGACCTATCCACCATCCCTGGCGTCGTCAACGTCGAACGCCTCCGCGTGCGGCAGTCCGGCGCGAACGTGTTTGCCGATCTCGCGCTCGGCATGCCCCGCAACGTCACCTTCCAACGATCCGAACAAATCACTGCCGAGGCCACCGCCGCCGTGCAGCGGCACCTGCCTGGCGCTGATGTCGTCGTTCACTCCATTCCAACGGCCACCGTCGCCGAAAGCATGCAGGATCGCGTTCGTGCTGTGGCGGCGAGGTCTAATCTCGCTATTCACGACGTCAGCCTGCGCCAGATCGGAACGAAGCTGCAGCTCGAGCAGCATCTGGAAGTCGATGAAACCATGCCGCTGCGCCGCGCGCACACCCTGGTTACCGAGCTCGAAGGTGAGATTCGCCGGGAGATCCCGGAAATTGCAGTCATCGTGACCCATATCGAAAGCGAGCCCGCCACCATCGACCGCGCCGGTTCACTCGACCGCGACCGCCAGCTCGAGGTGCAACTCCGCCGCGTCGCCACCACCTTCCCCGAGGTACTCGACATCCACGATGTCCTGGTGGCGCGTCGCCAAACAGGGCCCGACCGCGCCGGAGCAGAGACAGCCGACCGCATCGAAGTCACCTGCCACGCGACGCTGCCGGATGACCTTCCCATGTCGCGGGTTCACGGCGTCATCACCGAACTCGAAGGCGCCTTCCGTCTCGAATCCCCAGAGGTCAGCCGCTTGCTCATCCATCCCGAGCCGGCGACCGACAACCGTCGCTAGCGCAGATCCCGCATAGCTCCGGCCTGTATTCTTAGGCCAGCATGCGTCGCTTCTTCACCATCCTGCTCACCGCCATGTCGATGCTGACCGTAGCTCTGCTGTCGGCGTTTGTGGCCATGCGTCTCGCCATCCACGGCCGCGAGGTCACGGTGCCGGATCTGTCCGGATTGTCGCTGGAAGAGGCGAGCGGAAAAGCCGGCAGCCTGGGCTTGGCGCTGCAGCTTGAAAATCGCTTCTACTCAACCATGGTTCCATCAGGGCGCATCATCTCGCAGTTTCCCCTCCCTGGGGCTGTTGTGCGTCGCGAGTGGAACATCCGCATCTCCGAAAGCCTCGGTGCGCAGCAGGTCTCGATTCCCGACGTCGTCGGACAGGCAGAGCGTCCGGCTTCGCTCGCCATCCGTCGGCTGTCGCTCGACCTTGGCACCGTCGCCGGGCTCGGCGCGCCGGGTCCTTCCGGCATCGTTCTGGCACAAACCCCGCCGCCCAATGCCGAGGGCGTCGACCGGCCTCGTGTGAGCCTGGTTCTCAGCCAGGCGGATTCCTCCCTTCCGCAGGCGTACGTCATGCCGCAGCTCCTGGGGCTGTCGTTTGCCGCGGCCTCCTCTCGCGCCAGCTCGCTGGGCCTTCATCTCGTGGCCTCAATCGATCCCAGTTCCGCTGCCGCAAACGCGGCCGCCGCGCCCCCGTCTCCGGCGAGCACGCCTACCGATCCGACCCAGGCCGCAGCGCCCGAAGCACCAGCCGGACCTGCCGGTGCTGTCAGTAAACAGTACCCCCTCGCGGGCTACCGCGTTCTGCGTGGCGAGTCGGTCCGCGTCACCCTCCAGTAGCGGAACAGAGCTCAGCCGCAGGAGAGAAGCCCCGGCAGCCGAACTTAGACGCGCTCCAAAACCGCGGCATAAAATCCATCGCACGCATGCACTCCGGGCAGCGTTCGCAAAGCGCCCGAGCGAACCATGCCTCCTTTCAGCGCTCCCTCCCGCACGATGCCCTCCGTCACCAACGGATCGAGCGCCAACCAAATCTCCACCCGTTGGATCCCCCGCGCCGTTGCACAAGCCTCCAGAACAACTTCGCACTCTTCAGGCTCAAGCGAGCACGTCGAGTACACCACTCGGCCACCCGGCACCAATCGCCGCAGAGCCGCCCCGAGGATCATCCGCTGCCGCTCCGCCTGTGGTCCAAGCTGCTCCGGTCGGAGGCGATGCCGAATCTCCGGGTTCCGCGCCAGCGTCCCCGTTCCCGTGCACGGCACATCGCACAGGATCAGGTCGAACTCCCCTTCATTCTCCGGCAGGGCTGCGGCATCGTACGTCGCGCATCGGACATCGTCATACCCGGCCTGCTGCAACCGGCTTCGCGTTGCCACCAAGCGCCGCTCACTGACATCCGTGGCCAGTATCTCCGCTCGATCATGCAATCGCCGCGCCAGCACCATCGTCTTCCCACCCGGAGCCGCGCAGCAGTCCCACACGCGTGCGCGCCGTCCGGCCGTCTTCGGCAGAACCGCCGCCGCAAGCTCCGCCACCAGACGCGATCCATCATCCATCACCTGAAGCGAGCGTGAGGGGTGCGTTCGCCGCGCCTTTGCCGGCTCGAAGCCGCTCGGTGCCTGCGGCGGTCCCATCTCCGCATCCGTAGCGTCCCACGGCTCTCCCGGCTCGGTCGCCGTGTCTCCTTCTTCGAGGGCCGGTGTCTCCTTGCAGAACATCGTGCCTTCATCCGGCACGTGCTGCCCCGCTTCGCAAATTTGTATAGCAACTTCTCGTCCGTACGTCGTCACCCACCATTCCGCGAGCCACGCCGGGTGCCCAAGCCGTTCCGCAAAAGCAGATGTCGTCTCCCAGATCGGCACGCCTGCCGTCGGCTCACGCAACAACCGGCGAAGCACCGCGTTCACCATGGCCGCCGCGTGCGGCTGTCCCGACCAGCGGCACAGCTCAACGCTCTCGCTCAGAGCCGCGTGCGCCGGAATGCGATCCATGTGCAACAGCTGAAACGCCCCCATCCGCAGCGCCATCAGCACCTCATCGGCAACCCGCATGTTCGGCCGATCCAGATACCCACGCAACCGGGCATCGAGAGCAATTTGCCAGCGCAGCACGCCCATCACCAGCGAGGTCGCCAGGTTCTTCCCGGCCGCGCTCAGCCCATGGAGCCGCGAAGAATGCAACAGCTCATCGCTGTGCCCGCGGCCAGCCCCCACC
>CAXUCK010000211.1:0-3781 GCA_964249375.1 uncultured Acidobacteriaceae bacterium | reverse complement strand
CATCCCGCATCCCCGCCCACCAGCACCGCATGGGGAAATCGCGCTGCCCACTCCCGCACCAGCTCCCCCTCGGCTTCGCCCAACAGAATCGCGCACCCCCCTCGCTCCGTCATCGCCACCAGCACCGCGCCCAGCGCCGACTGTCCCACCGCGAAGCGTATCTCCGACCGCGCACCCCCAGCGCGAAACGCCGTCGGCGTCGTCCCCAGCGCGCTGGTTGCCTCCGCGTAGAAGCGTCCACTCGACCCGTACCCCGCTGCGTCCGCCAGCGCATCCAAACGCACCTCGCCCTCACCTTCGGAAACCGCCCACTGCATGCGCCGGCAAACCTCCGCTACCGCCGCCAGCTGCCGCTCGCGGACCGACAACCCGTCCGGCCCACATCGGCGGCAAGCCCGAAACCCCGCACGCTCCGCCTCCGCCGGCGTTGCGAAGAACCGCACATGCTCCGGCCGCGCGCGCCGCGCGGAACAACTCGGCCGGCAGTACACGCCCGTGGTCGTCACAGCGAAAATAAAGCTTCCATCCGCGCCCGCATCCCGCGCCACCACCCGGGCCCACCGCGGATCCGCCATCACCGCCGACGATACGTCAGCCACCTCGCTCCGTTCCGTCATCCCCGCGCACCTCGTTCTTTGCTCCGCAATCCAAAAAAGAAAGGGCGGACGCCAAAGCATCCGCCCCTCAACAACGGAGACCCCTGAAAGGAGGTTACTGAGCCGCCTGGACGCCGGGAGCCGGCGCAGCCTGAGCCGCCTGTTTCCCCTCCACCTGCTTCGCGCCGCTGCCGATGCCCACCTTGATCTGCTTGGGCTTCGCCTCGGCCTTTTTCGGCAAGGTAATTACCAGCACGCCATGCTCGGTATCCGCCTTGACCTGTTCGGTGTCCACCGTCTGCGGCAAGGTAAATGTCCGCTGAAAACTGCCAAACCGCCGCTCAATGCGGTGAAAATTCTCTTCCTTCTCTTCTGCCTGGAACCGACGTTCGCCACGAACCGTCAGCGTCTGGTTCTCCACACGGATATCGAGATCCTCCTGCCGGATCCCCGGAACTTCGAGCTTCAGCACCAGCTTGTTCTGGTCCTCATAGATGTCGACCGCCGGGACGAAATGCCCGGTTGCCAGAGCTTCCGTGCCCGTTTCCGGCTGGGCAAACTCCTGAAAGATCGAGTTCAACCGATTCTGCAGCACCGCCATATCTCCCAACGCACTCCGCAACGGAACAAACCGTGTCATCGTCGCCATGTTTTTGTCTCCTTACGAACCTGAGCTTTTGTATTTGGGCGTGCGGCCCACACGTGATAAGACGCATATCTACGCCCTAGGTTGCACAAAATGTGACAACGGTGCGCTCACCCTGCCTGACACCTCCGTGGGAGTGCCTCGACCCTGCCCCCGCTCTACCCTTCTCCTGCAACCGTGTGCCTCCCCGGCCGACGCACACCAGGAGCTCTTCCGGTCTATGACTCCCCCCAGCCCGCGCCTCCGCCGCTCCCTCCTCTTCCTCGCCTCGCTTGCCGCCGCCCCGCTGCTTGCCGGCTGTGGCGTCAGCTCGTCTCCGTTTGCCACCGGTTCCACGACGCCGATTGCGCAGACGGCTCCCCTCCAGGGCCGCGTCCACGGTGGCCAGCAGGTCGTTGAAGGGGCCCACATTTACCTATTCGCGGCCAGCACCTACGGCTATGGATACAACTCGGTGTCGCTTCTGAATGGCGGCGTGCCCGGTGTTTATACGGACGCCCTTGGCGGCTACGTGCTGACGGACAAGAACGGCAACTTCAACCTTTCCGGGGCTTACAGCTGCTCCGCCGGCCAGCAGATTTACATCCTGGCCCAGGGGGGCAACCCGGGCCTGGCCGCCGGTACGGACAACGCCGCCCTGACCATGATCTCCGTCCTCGGCGCCTGCCCCTCGGACGGCACGTTTGCCGGCCACCTGACCTACGTCAACATTAACGAGGTTTCGACGGTGGGCGCCGTGTTTGCGCTGGCCGGCTTCATGACGGATGTGACCCACGTCTCCGCGCCTGGATCCGCAGCCGCGCAGCGCGGCCTGGCCAACGCCTTTGCGACCTTCGCCAACCTGGTCGACCTCGCCGCCGGGGCGCCCCGTACTGTTTCCGCCAGCCAGGGCAACGGCACGGTGCCTGCCACAAAGATCAACACGCTTGCCGACATCCTGTCGCCCTGCATTAACTCCAACGGCTCCGCCCTGGTGTGCACCGCGCTGTTCAACGCCGCGCACGATGCCACCGGCAAGGTCCCCGACGAAACCACCACCGCCGCTCTGAACA
This sequence comes from uncultured Acidobacteriaceae bacterium, assembly GCA_964249375.1. Classification (GTDB taxonomy): domain Bacteria; phylum Acidobacteriota; class Terriglobia; order Terriglobales; family Acidobacteriaceae; genus Edaphobacter. Next base: position 1,487 of record CAXUCK010000211.1, on the reverse strand, counting down.
TCGCGCACAATCCGAGTCTCAACGTGGCGACCCTGTGGAACATCATTTCGCCGACGCCCCCGTTCCAGCCATCCCTGACGATTGCGCCCAATGACTGGTCGCTGGCCGTGACGTTCCGCGCCCAGTTTATGCAGGGCCCGTACTACCCCGCGATCGACTCCGCCGGCAATCTCTGGGTGCCCGGGTATGCGACGAACAACCTGTTCGAGTTTGACCCGCTGGGCAACAACCTTTCCGGCGCCCACGGCTTTTCCGGCGGCGGCCTGGCTCAGCCCTACAGCATTGCCATCGACTCCGCCGACAACCCGCTGGTGGTCAACTTCAGCGTCAGCAACTCCACCGTGTCCCGTTTTTCCGTCGGCGGCGTCGCTTCATCCACCAGCTACGCCTGCCCCGGCGAGTGCTTTTTCCCCGCGCTCGACAGCTTCGGCAATCTGTGGATCTCCGGCAAGAGCCAGACCGTCGCCCTGTCCCCCACCGGCGGATCGCTCGGCAGCTTCCCGACGGCGGCGTTCAACTCCGGCATTTCGATCGACAGCTCGAATCGGGCCTGGACGCTGGGCACCACGGCGAACCTGTACCGCTTCGCGCTCCCCTCGACCTCGAACACCTACACGCGCTCGGCCACCAGCCCCACCAACGACACGACGCCCACGGCGCTCGACGCCGCCGGCAATCTCTGGTTCGCGTCGCTCAGGAACAACGCACTGGGCGAAACCGGCGCGAACGGCGTCACACTGTCCCCATCCGGGGGCTATACGGGCGGTGGTCTGAACGCCCCTGCCGGCCTTGCCATCGACGGGAGCGGCACGGTCTGGGTGGCGAACCGCGGCAACAACACGATTTCCACCTTCTCGAACAACGGCACCCCCATCACTCCCGCATCCGCTCTTACCGACCCGCTTGTTTCCGGGCCTCGGGGCATCGCGGTCGATCCCTCCGGCAACGTGTGGGTGAGTAATTTCACGAGCAACTCCGTCACCGAGTTCGTCGGCGCGGCCGCTCCCACGGCGAGTCCCATCACACCTAACAATCACGGCCAGCGACCCTAGATCCGAATCCGCGCTTGCGTGGCTGCCGGCCTGGCCGGGTTCGGCGACCGGCAAGGCACGCGTCCCGGGCCGCGGATGCATCTGGCCAACGGACTTTCCGCTTCGCTGGGAACCGTCGCATGGTGAGCGGCCGCGGGTGCGACGGAGATGCATAACGCGTGGTGCAGGAACGGGACGGGGGGCGGTGATGGTGGCCCCGGCGGTTCGCTAAGCTCCGGCTTGCTCCCATATAATCGGAGCTTCCCCAGCTTGAGCCATTGGGGGGTGATCACGAGAGCAGTGAGGGTGTAGTTATCTTTACCGTCAAGCACGAGGGCACGAGCCCGCTGATTCGTTCGACCCCGGGAGTGCGCACGAGTTTTTGGCGCGTTGGAGTTCGATTGGCTTTGCTGCCTGTGCTGTTCGGGGCGGCGTGTGGGGTGAGTGGGGCACAGG
>CAXUCK010000210.1:3107-3790 GCA_964249375.1 uncultured Acidobacteriaceae bacterium | reverse complement strand
GTGCTGGAGCGGGGAAGGAAGTTGTGTTTGGGGTGATCTTAGGGACGGGCGCCGGCGGTGGGGTGTCGTTTCTGGGGCGGATCCACAACGGGCCGAATGGGGTGAGCGGCGAGTGGGGGCACATGCCGCTACCCTGGGCGACGGAGGATGAGCTGCCCGGGCCGCTGTGCTACTGCGGCAAGCGCGGGTGCATGGAGACGTGGGTTTCGGGGACGGGGATCGCGCGGGACTACCTGGAGTCGACCGGGGTGATCAAACTTGGGCCTGAGATTGTCCGGGATTTTGAGCAGGGCGAGCCGAATGCGGTAACGACGATGGAGCGGTTTGAGGACCGGCTGGCGCGGGGCCTGGCGCAGGTGGTGGAGGTGCTGGATCCGGATGTGTTTGTGTTTGGCGGCGGGGTTTCGCGGGTGAAGCGGTTTTATCCGGAGATTGCGCGGAAGTTGCCGCAGTATGTGTTTGGCGGGGAGTTTGACACGCCATTGCTGCCGGCGAAATTTGGCGACTCCAGTGGGGTGCGCGGGGCTGCCTGGCTGTGGCCGCAGCGCTAGGGCTGGGTGTTGGGGAGCTGAGCGCCGGGCCTCTGTGAGGGCAGTGGCGGATGGAGGGTGCCCGCCGCGCATCCAAAACCTTGATGCAGCGGCAGGGCGGTGCGGCGAAACGGCACACCGATTTCAGGAAGC
>CAXUCK010000210.1:0-3097 GCA_964249375.1 uncultured Acidobacteriaceae bacterium | reverse complement strand
ACAGAGGCTGACGACCATGATGGAATTTCACATCTCACGCGAGGCTCGGGAACGGTACCGCGTCAGCGATGTCTTGTTTGGTTTTGACGGCAATGTGGTGTTTGCGAACCTGCGGGCAAGCCGGGATCTGGCGGCGCAGATGAACGAGGTTCGAGGGACGGGGGCGGATCCGGAACGCGTGATTCATGCGGGCGCGATGTTTGCGATGGGGCTGATCGACGAGCTGAGCCACGCGCTGGTGGAGCATTTCCGGCGCGAGGTGGACTCCAAGGTGATGACGGATGCGGTGGCGTGGTTTCGGCGGGAACTGGGGGATGAGGCGGTGGAGCGGCTGCTGCGCAGCTTCAGCGAGCGGTTCCCCAATACGCCGGTGTTTCGGGGCGACGAAACCGTTGATGAGTGGCTGGGGGGAGAGACGGAGGGGGTTCCGCATCGCGAGGCGGCGTTTGAAGAGCTGATTTTGCTGTGGCTGGCGAATGTGAATCCGGCGTTCCAGCCGTTTGGGGAGTTGTTTGACGATGCTCCTCTGCGTGCTGGGACGGCTTACACCGAGGCGACGACAGACCTGCCGGAGTACTTTGTGACACGGCCACCGATGCCGGGCACGACGGAGACGCTGCTGGACGCGCTGCGGGCTCCGATGCTGGCTTCGCCGGACTCGCTGGCCGGGCAGCTGGCGTACATCCGCGAGCACTGGACGGAGTTTGTAGGCGAGGAGCTGCGGCGGGTGCTGCTGGCGATCGATGTGCTGAAGGAAGAAGAGGTCGCGGTTTGGCGGATGTTCCACCCGCCGAGCTGGGCGGAGGAGGAGGCGCGCCGGGCAGCGGAAAAGCGCAGGCAGGCGGGCTTCGGCGGTGAGTTTGGCGGGGCGTATTACGACGGGCCACCGGATTTTGGGGCGGCGGGCGCGGTGCATGAGTATGAGGCGTTCTCGCCGGACCAGGACTGGATGCCGACGGTGGTGCTGATGGCCAAGAGCACGTATGTGTGGCTGGAGCAGCTGTCGAAGAAGTATGGCCGGCACATCCACAAGCTCGATCAGATTCCGGAGGAGGAGCTGGCGCTGCTGCAGCAGCGTGGGCTGAACGGGCTGTGGCTGATCGGCATCTGGGAGCGGAGCCGGGCGTCGGAGCGGATCAAGCACCTGCGTGGCCAGGTGGATGCGGTGGCGTCGGCATACTCGCTGGCGGACTACCGGATCGCGGATGACCTGGGCGGGACGGCGGCATACGAGGTGCTGCGGGACAGGGCAGGGAAGTACGGCGTACGGCTGGCGAGCGACATGGTGCCGAACCACATGGGGATTGATTCGACGTGGATGATCGACCATCCGGAGTGGTTTCTGTCGCGGCCGGACACTCCATATCCGTCCTACCGGTTTGACGGGCCGGACTTGTCGAGTGATCCACGGGTGGAGATCAAGCTTGAGGATCACTACTACGACCAAACCGACGCAGCGGTGGCATTCCGCTTTCGCGACCATCGCAACGGGCGGACGGAGTATGTCTACCACGGCAACGACGGGACGAGCTTTGCATGGAACGACACGGCGCAGCTGGACTACTCGAAGGACTTCGTACGCGAGCAGGTGATCCAGACGATTCTGAGCGTAGCGCGGCTGTTCCCGATTATCCGTTTCGACGCGGCGATGGTACTGGCGAAAAAGCATGTGCAGCGGCTGTGGTTTCCGCTGCCGGGCACCGGTGGGTCGATTCCGTCGCGGGCCGAGTACAGCATGACGCAGGCGGAGTTCGACGCGCTAATGCCGAATGAGTTCTGGCGCGAGGTGGTGGACCGGGTGGCGGTGGAGGTGCCAGGGACGCTGCTGCTGGCGGAGGCGTTCTGGCTGCTGGAGGGGTACTTCGTTCGCACCCTGGGGATGCACCGGGTGTACAACTCCGCCTTCATGAACATGATGCGCGACGAGGAAAACGCGAAGTATCGCTCGGTGATCAAGAACACGATCGAGTTTGATCCGGACATTCTGAAGCGGTACGTGAACTTCATGTCGAACCCGGATGAGCGCACGGCGATCGATCAGTTTGGGACGGGCGACAAGTACTTCGGCGTGGCGACGATGATGGCGACCCTGCCCGGGCTGCCGATGTTTGGGCACGGGCAGATTGAGGCGTTCACCGAAAAGTACGGCATGGAGTACAAACGGGCACGGTATGAGGAGTGGCCCAACGAGGAGCTTGTAGCGCGGCACCAGCGGGAGATTGCGCCCCTGCTGAAGAACCGGGCGCTGTTCGCCGAGAGCAACAATTTTGTGCTGTACGACTTCTGGACGGGCGAGGGATCGGTCAACGAGAACGTCTTTGCGTATTCCAACCAGCGAGGCGACGGACGGGCGGTGGTGCTGTTCAACAACAGCTACGGATCGACGAGCGGAGCCATCCACGTTTCCACGGCGACGATGGACAAGGCAACAGGCGAGCTGCGACAGCGGACGCTGCGTGATGCGCTCGAGCTCGGGGGGGATGGTGGTGTGCTGGCGTATCGCGATTCGGCCACGGGGCTGGAGTATCTGCGATGGGCGGACGAGGTACGGGATGGGGGTTTCCGGATCGACCTGCGGGGGTATCAGTACGCCGTGCTGCAGAGCTGGCGGGCGCTGACGCCGAGCGCAGAGCAGCCGTGGGATGAGTTGTGCGCGTCGTTGAACGGAGCGGGCGTGCGCAGCGTGGATGAGGCGCTTGGCCGTCTACGGTTGCGGCCTGCGCACGAGGCGTTCCGGCATCTGCTGGATGCGCGGCTGCTGGAGGCAGCGATCGAACGCTCTGCGGCGAAGCTGCCGGTGCCGGAGGTGTCAGCAGGGAGGACGGTTGCGAGATCGACCGCGGACATGTTTGCGGGCGAGGCGCTCTATACGGAATTCGCCAAGCGCGCGCGCCGGTTCTATGCAGCGGTGGTGACGACCGGAGGGCTTCCCGATGCGGGGACCGAGGCTGAAAAGAGCTTTGCCGCGGCGAATGAGGCCTTGTTGCGGGCGATGGTTCAGGTGCCCACTGCGGAGGCAAAGATCAAAGGGGGATGGCCGGCGGCAGCACGTTGTGTGCTGCCGAGCACAAGTCCTGCGAGTTTTGCGCCGCCAGTC